>CAIWUU010000176.1 GCA_903915955.1 uncultured Chlorobiaceae bacterium
ACGATAAAAGCCTCAGCAAGAGGATTTCATAAATTCGAAAGTTACCGAACAAGGATCCTATTTTACTGTGGCAAACTCGATATGGGTATAGCCTGATGGCGTATTAAAAAAAGCGGTTTCACTAAAATATGCGGAGAACCATCCATTTAGAATTGAATTGGCTTACAAAGCAAAAACAGTTTTCAGCGCGGCATCAATTTTTCTCATCTCTTCAGTGGTCAATTCGCCACGAACATTGACCAACCTGAAGCGATGATCTATCGGGCGGGTTTGGAGACAATCAGCTATGGATTGCTTTGACAGACCATTTTTATTACTCGGAAGAATCGCCACATTCGTTTTTATACGACATTTCTTTTCACTCCATGCGGTGATGGGGACAACTTGTATCACCGGAACTCGTTCATTATAAATGTTATTCGTCACAACGACACAAGGCCGAATCTTGCCTGTTTCGGAACCTTGGGTTGGGTCAAGATTGACATCAATGATGAGGCCTCGCTTCAAGTCAGTCATTCAGGCCACCCTGTTATAGCATTTTTGGTTACTTCCTGTAATTCCGCGTCTTGTTCATAAATTTCGGCATACAAATCCGCCGATTGTTGAAGCTCTTGCAGTTCAAACTGTTCTGCCATGCGTAGCAAAGCAGCCTGAACCATTGAACTTTTGTCATTAAATCCAAAGCGTTTATAGCTGTTTAAAAACTCGACAAGAGGCGGCGAGAGACTGAATTTTGCCTGCTGCATAAGAGTGGCGTTAAAAGACCCTGAAATAAGACCCTGCTTCAGGGTTAATTATAAGGGACTTCTTTCAAAGGTCAAAATTTTACTGCCGTTTTAACAGGAATTACCCAGAGATGATGGGATGTTTGGGGAGACAAGAATTCCACCTCTCTCATAGTCAAGAACAACTCCTTCTGAAATTTCAACACATTCCGAGCTCTTTTTTTTGAGCATTCGATACGTACAATGAGTCGAGATCCGGGTAATAATTAATTTTCATCGTTATATCTCCGATCTGGAAATGCATTGTGTATCCGTTGTCAACAGCAGTGACAGAACCGTTTTCACCACAAGGGCAACGCAGGGAAAAAGCGGGACGTGGCATCATCCATCTCACAATGCCTTCCCCTCAAACAGCTCGGGATCAACGCTGGTACCATAGAGATAGGTGCCCCAGTGAAGATGCGGGGCGGTTGAGATACCGGTGTGACCCACGTTGCCGATAACCTCTCCGGCTTCTACCAGTTGGCCTTCATGAACAGAGATGGCCGACAGGTGCATGTAGATCGTAATGAGCGCCTGGCCGTGATCGATGATAACGGTGTTGCCGTGTACCTGAAATCCCCCGTCAACCCTTCCGGTCAGGATAACCCTGCCCTTGGCGCTGCTGTGTACCGCTGTTCCCTGCGGAGCTGCAATATCAGCCCCCTTATGATAGCTCTCTATCGGAGCTCCATTGTACGAGCGCTTCAGGCCAAAAAGGCTGCTGGTGCGTCCGGAAGCAGGGCGGATAAAACTTCCTGCAAAGAGCTTTTCCTGGCTTTCGGTATGCAGAGCAGCCTTCACCCTTGACTTCTCAATCTCCGTTGCCTTGAGCTCCGCTTTTGAGAAATCAAGGGCAATTTGCTGGACGGGACGACTGTTTGCTGCTACTGCAAGCAACATCTTCTGTTCAGATGCCCCCGATCGAAGCAGCAGCGGATAACTCCCCGGCAGGGTGAGATTTTCGACTGGCAAAAGCGATCTCCATGAACTGTCGGGCTGGCGAAACATCCTGTATGGGCGATCCATGAACCACAACACCGGCTCTTCAGGTGGATCCGTGACCGTTACGGTAAAAAACTGCCCCTGCTCCCGTTGCTCATGGTCAAGACGCAGCCGCATCGGCTCCTTTACCGCCCCGGAGGCAACAGTCGTCAGCATCACAAGAAGAAGTGGCAAAAAGAGATGCAGAATTTTCATGAGAAGTAGATTCAGTGAAAAGGAAGATCGTAGAGTATCTCATGTCGCTGATTTCTTATCACCATCCTCCTCTGCAGCAACTCTACCATGCCGCACGTGAAATTCGGGTGTTCCTCTCGGTTCACAAAGGCTGGCAATACAACAAAGTGTATCCCGCGATACCGTGCATAGCTCCCATAATGGTAATGACCACTCAGACAGACCTCGACATTGGAAAACGAGGCGATCAGTGCTGCAATCTCGGCATGGTTCCAGAGCAGACCATGTTTCTGGTCAGTGGTCTCGGGAAGCAAAGGGAAGTGGCAGACAACAATAACGCTCTCCCCGGCCAACTGTGCCTCCTCAAGCTCCCGCTGAAGCCACAACTGCTGCTGAACTCCAACAGCGCCACAATAGTCATGCAGCTCTGGATGCGCATGAAAAACAGCAAGAGTCCGGCAATCTTCAGCCGTTTCAGGTTGGCGAAGCACCGAAACATCCATGCCGTCAAGCACAATAAACCGAAACCCTTTCATGGTAAAGGCATAAAAAGGTGATTGCAGACCAAATACCGTCATAAGCTCCTGCCGGGGCAGGGCAAGGCAGTGGTTGCCGAGAACGTGACGGATAGTACCGGGAAATGAGTTAAAAAGAGAGCTGACTTGCCGGAACTCCTCCTCTTTGCACTTGTCGTTCCCTTTGATCAGGTCGCCAAGCTGCAATAAAAAATCCACACTGTTACGCTTCCAGCCGTCCAGGGCGGTGCGAAGGTCTGCGGCAGTTTGTGCTGCTGCCGCAGGTTCATCCTCCGTTGAAAAGTGGATGTCGGTGATGATGCCGAACCGGAGGAGCGTATGGTTTTCGGGGCTCACCATCAGTCGCCAAATTCAGAGAGATATTTTTCCATGAACTCGTCAAGATCTCCATCAAGCACCGTCTCGACATCGAACCGCTCATAGTTGGTACGATGATCCTTGATTCGCCGGTCGTCGAGCACATAGCTTCGGATCTGGCTTCCCCACTCAATTTTTTTCTTTTTGCCCTCGATCTCCCGCTTTTTTGCATCCTCTTCATCTCGCTGCCGCTGGTAGAGCTGGGCCATCAGCATTTTCATGGCACGCTCCCTGTTCTGAAACTGCGACCGCTCCTCCTGGCAACCAACCACAATACCCGTCGGGAGATGCTTGATACGCACAGCCGTCTCAACCTTATTGACATTCTGGCCACCCTTGCCACCACTACGAAAAGTCGAAAGCTCCAAATCCTCCTTGCGGACATCAATTTCAACGTCGGGCGGAGCCTCCGGATAGGTAAAAACACTGGCAAAGGAGGTGTGGCGCCTCGCATTCGAGTCGAAAGGAGAGACGCGCACCAGCCGGTGAACACCATTTTCAGCTTTCAGGTAACCATAAGCATAAGGCCCCTCAATTTCAAGCGTTGCTGTTTTGATTCCAGCCCCGTCGCCCTCCTGATAATCATCTGTATATATCTTGAAGCCCTTACGCTCAGCCCAGCGCATGTACATCCGATAGAGCATCTCGGCCCAATCCTGAGCTTCCGTGCCGCCTGCTCCAGCATGAATGGTAATCATGGCATTGCCCGCATCATCTTTACCCGAAAGCATGTTCTTGAACTCCATGGCTGCGATATCAGCCTCAATTAAGGCTATTGAGGCAAGAAGCTCATCACCAAAAGATTCATCCTCAAGCTCTATGGCAATGTCGAACTCATCCTGACAAAAACGCGCCTTCGCGGCTATTTTTTCGTACCCTTCAGCCCACGATTTATGTTCGTTCAGCTCCTTCAGTACCTTGTTTGCAGCTTTCTGATCGCTCCAGAAAACCGGATCGCTGGTGATTTTCTCAAGATCCTCAATTTTTTCCTTGCGCTGATCGACGTCAAAGATACCCCCGTAACTGTTCGAGGCGACGATGAATCTCCTGCAGTCTTTCTTTTTGTGGTTCAAACATGCTTTTTTCTCTCTATGGTTAGAATATGTCTCCACGTAAAAGAACAATTTTTTTCAGGAGAAATCAAAAACACTCCTCTTGATTTAATAATTGAACGTATCGTTCAAATATGGAGAGTATCGACGCAAAAAAGTAAAGGAGTTTTCATATTTTGCTTTCTGTCAAAAAAAAACAGGACTGAGCTATAGATCAGGAGCACGTGATTTATGAGCAGGATCACCCCGGGCATTAACCAGAGATTTTGAAGATGAATAATTCATTCCAGCACGCATACCCCCAGTTTGGCAACTATAAGTTTGACGGACGTCAACGAGTTGTCATCGAAAATGTTTCACCCGAACTTGACGGGGGCAAGTACCCTGCAAAAGGGGTAGAAGATGGACGCGTTGCGGTTGAAGCCGATATTTATGTTGATGGTGCCGACACGATCACAGCGGAACTCTGCTGCAGGCCTGCCGGAAGTACAGAGTGGAAACGCTCCTTAATGGAATCAATGGGTAATGACCGCTGGACAGGAGCGTTCAACGTCGGCTTGCCCGGACTTTATGAATACACCATTGAGGCGCAAGTCGACCATTTTCAGACCTGGAAAAAGGGGTTGATCAAAAAAATTGATGCCGAGCAAAATGTATCGCTTGACCTTCAGACTGGCGCGCTTCTTGTCGAAAAAGGCGCTGCGCGGGCGAACAAGGCTGATGCACAAAAACTCACGCGCTTTGTCACACAGCTCTGCGCTGATGATACGGTTAAAGCCACAACCGCCGCACTTGATGAGCAGCTCAGCATCCTCATGGATCGCAATCCTGACACCACCTGCCAAACAACCTACGATAAAGTGCTCAGCCTGACGGTTGAACAGAAAAAGGCCGGATGCAGTGCGTGGTATGAGTTATTCCCCCGCTCATGGGCCTCAGAACCAGGCAAGCACGGAACCTTCAACGATTGCCAACGCCTGCTGCCGATGGTTGCCGGAATGGGATTCGATGTCATTTATCTGCCACCAATTCATCCAATCGGCTACACCAAGCGGAAAGGCAAAAATAATGCACTTGTTGCCGCTCCCGATGAGCCCGGAAGTTGCTGGGCAATCGGTAACCGTGATGGAGGGCACAAGGCCGTTCACCCTGAACTTGGCACCATTGAAGAGTTTGCCGCATTTGTTACTGCGGCTGAAGAGACTGGTATTTCAGTGGCTCTTGATATCGCCTTTCAATGTTCACCCGATCATCCCTACGTACAAGAACACCCGCAGTGGTTTACCTGGCGTCCAGATGGTACCGTACAGTTTGCTGAAAACCCGCCCAAACGATACGAAGATATTCTTCCCATCAACTTTGAGTCTGACGATTGGCAGAATCTCTGGATTGAGCTGAAAAGTATCTTTCTTTTCTGGATCAGCAAGGGCGTTAAAATTTTTCGCGTCGATAATCCTCATACCAAGGCATTTCTTTTCTGGGAATGGGCGATTGCCTCAATCCGCGAAGAGCATCCAGAGACCGTTTTTCTGGCCGAAGCATTTACCCGCCCGAAGCTGATGGCCCGACTTGCAAAAATTGGCTACAGCCAGTCATACAGCTACTTCACCTGGCGCAATACCAAACAGGAGCTGCAAGAGTACGTCACCGAGCTGACCTCATCGCCACTGAAACATTTCATGCGAGCAAATTTCTGGCCGAACACTCCCGACATTCTCCATGAAGAGCTGCAAAAGGGCGAGCGGGAAAAATTCATTATCCGCCTGGTGCTTGCATCAACACTATCAGCCAATTACGGAATGTACGGCCCGGCGTATGAGCTTTGTGAGCACCTCCCCGTCGCAGAGGGCAAAGAGGAGTACCTCAATTCCGAAAAATATGAGATCCGCAACTGGGATCTTGACCGACCGGGCAATATCCGTGCCGAGATTACCCGCATCAACCGGATCAGAAAAGAGAATCCCGCCCTGCAACAGAGCAACAATATCACTTTTGTACATATTGACGCGTCTCCAGGCAATGAGCACGATAAACTGATGGCTTATGTCAAGCAGTCGGATGATGGCCGCAATATCATTCTGACTGTGGTCAATCTTGATCAGTCACGAACACAGAACGGATGGCTCCGGTTTCCGCTTGAACTTTTTGGCCTTTCGCACCTGCATCAGTTCACCGTTGAGGATCTGCTCACCGGGAATCACTACGACTGGAATGGCGAATGGAACTTTGTGCAGATAAATCCAAGAGCCATGCCAGCGCATATTTTCAGAATCACACTTGGCTAATCGCCGCCGTGCGTAGGGGTTGTTCGCGAACAACCCCATTCATGCCGCCCGACAACGCACAAACAACAACAAGTAACGAGTACCTATTTTTTTAAGACCTTAACAAACTCAACATGTATCAACCTGAACCACTCTGGTACAAAGACGCAATTATTTACGAGGCGCACGTCAAAACATTCTATGACAGCAACAATGACGGTGTCGGTGATTTTCAGGGATTGCGCCAGAAACTGGGCTATCTGCAAAGTCTGGGCATCACAGCTATATGGATTCTTCCTTTTTATCCATCACCCCTTCGTGATGACGGTTATGATATCGCTGACTACATGAGCGTCAATCCCGATTATGGAACACTCGAAGATTTCCGGCAGTTTCTGGATGAAGCGCACGACCTTGGCCTGAAGGTGATTACCGAGCTGGTAGTCAACCACACCTCCGATCAGCACGCCTGGTTTCAGCAGGCCAGAAAAGCCCCGGCAGGATCACCCGAACGTAACTTCTATGTCTGGAGCGATGACCCCAACAAATACTCAGAGACACGCATTATTTTCCAGGATTTTGAAACCTCCAACTGGACTTATGACGCTGTAGCCGGGCAATACTACTGGCACCGCTTCTACCACCACCAGCCCGATCTGAACTTTGAAAACCCGGCAGTCCACGAGGCGCTTCGCAATGTGCTGGACTTCTGGCTTGGCATGGGCGTTGACGGGCTAAGGCTTGATGCCGTGCCATATCTCTACGAGGAAGAAAACTCGAACTGCGAAAACCTTCCAAAGACTTATGACTATCTGAGAGGGCTGCGCGCTTACGTCGACGAGCACTATCCCAACCGCATGCTGCTTGCCGAAGCCAACCAATGGCCAGAAGATTCGGCCGCCTATTTCGGTACGGGCGACCTCTGCCACATGAACTTCCACTTTCCCCTGATGCCGCGCATGTATATGGCCGTGGCCACCGAAGATCGCTTCCCGATTCTTGATATTCTCGAACAGACTCCTGAAATTCCTCCGGACTGCCAGTGGGCTTCATTCCTTCGAAACCATGATGAACTGACTCTCGAGATGGTCACGGATGAGGAGCGCGACTACATGCGCCGAATTTATGCCAACGATCCCAAAGCCCGCATCAATCTCGGTATCCGCCGCCGTCTTGCGCCACTCATGTCCAACGACCGCCGCAAGATTGAGCTGATGAACATCATGCTGCTTTCGCTGCCCGGCACACCGGTACTTTACTATGGTGACGAGATCGGTATGGGCGATAACTTCTACCTTGGCGACCGCGACGGTGTGCGCACCCCCATGCAGTGGAACGCCGACCGCAATGCAGGCTTTTCACGTGCCAATCCGCAGCGGCTCCAGTTACCAGTCATTATTGACCCCGAATACCACTACGAAGCGGTCAACGTCGAAGTTCAGGAGAGCAATATCAACTCTCTGCTCTGGTGGATGCGGCACGCTATCTCAACAGCCCACCGCTACAAATCGCTCAGCCGGGGCACCATTGAGTTTCTTGAGGTAAGCAATCCAAAAGTACTGATTTTTATCCGTCAGTTTGAGGATGAAACCATACTCTCCATCATCAACCTCTCAAAAAATGCGCAGGCAGTAACGATTGACCTCTCACGTTTTGAGGGATTTATTCCCGAAGAGGTCTTCAGCCTGAACCGCTTTCCGAAGATCAAGAACAATCCCTATATGGTTGCCCTTGGTTCTTATGGTTATTTCTGGCTGAAACTGATCAAGGATGCTGAAGAGGTCGATAATCGCGGCTCTCTGGAAAAACCGTTTACCTCTGTCACCAGTTGGCCGGGCCTCTTTACAGGCAAAAGCAGGGAGTTGCTCGAAACCGAAGTTCTTCCACAATACTACAATACAAGCCGCTGGTTTGGAGGCAAGGCACGAACCATCATGAGCATCGCCATCAACGACACCATTCCCGTCACCGGTATGCCAAAAGCAAAGCTGCTGGTGACAGAGGTGCGCTACTCCAGTGGAGAAAACGATCTCTACCAACTGCCAGTCTGTTTTGGCCCACTCGCCACAATCAACCAGGCCGATGACAATTTCTCCAAGAGAGTCATCGCAAGAGTCGTTATCGGGGATGAAGAGGGATATCTTTGCGATGCAACCTTCGACAGTCAGTTCCTCACCCATCTCTATCACATCGTCACCGGAAAAAAGACGTGGCAGGGAAAAGCTGGTCTTGTATCAGGCCTCAAGTCGCTGAAGCTTAACCCTCTGAACGAACAATTTGCTGGGAGCGAGCCTGAACCCTCCTTAATGGGAGTCGAACAGTCAAACACTTCAATCAGGTTCCACAACGATCTCTGCCTGAAACTTTACCGCCGTATTGAAACAGGTCTCTCTCCAGAGGTTGAGATGTGCAGCGCATTGAGCGACCATACCTCATTCACCAACCTGCCATCGTTTCTGGGTTCGTTGAACTATGACCAGAATCGTAAAAGCCGTTACTCTCTCGGTATTTTACAGAATTATGTGAAAAACGAAGGTGATGCATGGCAGCTTTCGCTTGATCAGGCAAAACATTATTACGATAATATCCTCGCAAACGTCCACAAAGGGCTCACCTTGCCAGCACTACCGTCGCTGAGTGGCAACCCTGTCGAGCTCCCTGTAATCATGCAAGAGCTTATTGGCGGCGTCTATCTTGGGATGATTGAAAAGCTGGCGGAGCGTACTGCGGAGATGCACCTGGCTCTGGCATCACTGAATGATGATCCTGCATTTGCGCCGGAAGCGTTTACAACGCTCTATCAGCGTTCAATCTATCAGGCAATGTGCGAACAGGTCAAACGTGCAGTTATTCTCATCCGGGAAATAATGCCAGCAATGGCTGCGGAGCAACAAAAACTCGCCACTCTTTTTGTTCAACAACAGAAACAGGTGCTGCAGCAGTTCGATCCAATCAGGCTTGACAAAATTGACACGCTTAAAATCCGAATTCACGGCGACTATCACCTCGGCCAGGTGCTCTTTACCGGCAAGGACTTTGTGATCATTGATTTTGAAGGTGAACCTGCCCGACCGATCTCCGAGCGAAAGATCAAGCGATCGGTTTTCCGTGATATTTCGGGAATGCTCCGTTCATTCGATTATGCGGCATTCAGCGCTCTGCACCAGATAGAGGCGACACTTCGTCCTGAAGATCGGGCTGCTCTCGAACCGTGGGCCGACCGCTGGAGCTTCTATGTCGGGCAGCATTTTATCGACAGCTACTTCGAAAAAACCAAAGGCAGCGATATTGTGCCTGCTGATGCAAAACAGCGCGAGCATCTCATGCGTGGCTATCTGATGAACAAGGCAATTTATGAGCTCAACTACGAGCTCAACAATCGCCCGGAATGGGCAGGAATCCCGCTTCGTGGTATTCTGAAAATTCTGGAGACATAACAATTCCGCCAAAGCCGAGCCCTGCCATTTTATTGCGGGGCCGGTTTACCGGCAATCCCCCTTTTTCGCCATCCGCCACAACAGATCAAGCTCTTCGGGAGTATGTTCCTGCCACGCACGCCCTGATGCCGCGACTGAGGCTTCTATGCTGCGAAAACGTCCAATAAACTTGTTGGTTGCCTTGCGGAGAGCATCTTCGGGATTTGCACCAAGAAAACGGCTGTAGTTGACAATGGTGAAGAGCAGATCACCAAACTCATCCTCCTGCTCCTCCTTGGTTGTGGCGTTTTTCAGCTCTTTGATCTCCTCGACAAGTTTGTCGAGCACGCCCTCATCACTCTGCCAGTCGAAGCCGACTCCGGCAACCTTTTTCTGCACCCGGTAGGCACGAAGAAGTTCCGACATCGCAGTTGGCACACCATCGAGCAGACTTTTTCGACCCTCTTTGAGCTTGAGTGCTTCCCAGTTTTTCAGCACAGCGCCTTCTGTTTCAGCAACAGTGTCGCCAAAAACGTGCGGATGCCGATGCACAAGCTTGTGGCAAAGAGCATCAAAAACATCGATAAAGGAGAATGAGCCGCGCTCTTCACCAAGCAGTACCTGAAAACAGAGATGGAGAAAAAGATCGCCAATCTCCTTTTTCAGTTCACTTTCATCCTGCTGGTCAATGGCATGGACCAGTTCATAACTCTCCTCAAGCAACAGGTGGGCCAATGACTCTGGTGTCTGCTTCCTGTCCCAGGGGCACTCCTGCCGAAGCACCTTGACAAGCGACAGCACACGCTCGAACTGTTCCAGAAGGGTTCTCTCTTTCTCTGCGACAATCTCAGCTTTCAACTCTTCAATCGTGTTTTTTTCAAGCATCTCTCAATACTGTTTTTCGTTCCCATCGCAAATGCTGCGGAAGTTACTCTTTCTTGGCGGTATTTCTTATACTTGCAGAGGAGAATAGCCGCGCCACACTGACATCCAGATATTATGACCACACCCTTCACGCAGCAAGAACAGGGAGAGCCAATTGCCGCCATAGCCACACCAGTTGGTATCGGTGCCCTCGCCGTGGTACGTATCAGTGGCAGAGGGGTTTTCGATATTGCCCACAAGGTGTTCAAAAAAAAGGGGAGTCCCGCATTTCACTTCGCGCAATCGAAAGGCTTCAGGGCACATTTCGGCACCGTACACGACCGCGAGGGGTTAATTGACGAGGTGGTTGCGCTGGTGTTTCGCTCCCCCAACTCCTTTACGAAAGAGGATATGGTTGAATTAAGCTGCCATGGTGGGCCGGTTGTGGTGAAACATATCCTGAAAGTCTTGCTTGATGAAGGGTGCCGACTGGCTGAGCCCGGAGAGTTTACCCGACGCGCGTTTCTCAACGGTCGCATTGATCTCTTGCAGGCCGAGGCTATTGGCGAAATGATCCACGCACGATCCGAATCCGCATTCCGAACCGCAGTGACCCAGATGCAAGGCTCGCTCTCCAACCGACTGGATGCCATGAGGGAAGAGCTTCTGCGATCATGCGCCCTTCTTGAGCTTGAGCTTGACTTCAGTGAGGAGGATGTTGAATTCCAGAGCAGAACCCAGCTTAAGGAGGAGCTTCATCTCTTGCAGGAAGAGCTTTCACGCCTTATCGACTCCTACCAGCATGGCCGGCTTTTGAAGGAGGGGGTGGCAACCGTCATTGCTGGAAAGCCAAATGCTGGCAAATCGACACTACTGAATGCGATGCTTGGCGAAGAGCGCTCTATCGTAAGCCATCAACCTGGCACAACACGTGACTACATCGAAGAGTGCTTTGTGCACAACAAAACCATGTTCCGCCTCACCGATACCGCCGGACTTCGCGAAGGAGAAGAGGAGGTTGAACATGAAGGTATCCGGCGCAGCTACAAAAAAATCTCCGAAGCTGACCTGATTCTTTATCTCCTCGATATTAGCCTAGACAATTATCTTGAGGAAATTTCACAGATTCAAGCATTTTTGGAGCAATACCCCATAGCTCACCTGATTGTGATCGCCAATAAAACCGACCTCACCACCAAGAGCGCTGCACGGCTGGAACAACTGCGAGCAGCAACCGGCTGCGATGTCTGCGGTGTAGCCGCCTCCACAGGAGATGGGCTTGACCGCCTCAAACACGTGATGAGCAGCATTGCGGAAGGGCTGAACAAACAACAAGAAGCAAGTGTGCTCGTCACCAGCCTGCGCCACTACGAAGCGCTCCGTAACGCAGCCGATACCATCAACAATGCACAAGAGCTGATCGACAGGGGGGCAGAAACAGAACTTATCGCATTTGAACTCCGATCAGCACTGGAATTTGTGGGCGAAATCACCGGAAAAGTGGTCAACGAAGAGATTCTGACGCTCATCTTTGAGCGGTTCTGCATCGGGAAATGACGTTTTTTTTCAAATCTGCCTCTGCAGAACATTGCGGATAATCAACCGGATTACCCGCAACAAAAGCGAGAAAAGATCAATCCTGTACACAGCGCACTGAAAGACCATCTTTTTTATCCTGAGCACTTACATTGATAAACGAGCTATCAAAATTAAACTGTGCTGCCCAAGCATGAGTTTTTGAGTCCTCAGAGGCAGACCAGAACCAGGCATCTTCGCCAAGAGACTTGAAGAGATCATCTGCCGCTATCCTGATGCCTCCCTGCAGCGCATTAAAATCCATGACATCATCAACGGAAGTATATGGATAGCGCCAAGCGACTGTTGAATGTGCCTTTTTTGCTGCAGGAACGGGTGCACCAACCAAAACTCGGCCCAAAGCCTTCCACTCCTCATCGCTCGCTATATGCCAACCCTTTGGAGCAAGACCGCGCGGGTCACTGACGGCATACCAGTTGTACAGGCGTCCATACGTCTTGCCTTTTGCACTATCATTGTTGTAATAACACCAGACCCCCTCTCCATTGGCTGCTGCAGCAAGCCACTCCGCACTGCTTTCAACCTGGCGGATGGAATCGCCGTTACGGTATTTCGAGACATTCAGATTATCCTTCATCCACACTTTCCCTCCTTTGGTCACCGTGTTATAACCATAATGATCGATATCGAAAAACCTCTCCCCGGCTTCAGCCCGAAGATATAAAAAGGATGTGACCACGGTCATCACAAGTATAAGCAACCCGTACGTTCCACCCGGTTTCTGTTTCATAGATTAGCTCCAGTTAAAAATGTTATTGTTTTTTTATAAATAAACGCCATAAACCGTCCCTCTTATTTATCCGTAAACATAACAGATGCACTCTTAAGAGATTATTAACAAAAACTTAAAAGATTATTAAAATTATCACAAATGCTTTTGCCCTGCCATCAGAGTGATAACAAGGCAAAAAGAAGAGGAGAGTCAGCCGTTTGTGTAGGTGTGGACGCTATTTTGAGCGGAAGGGAGGTAGTTCACCCCAAACCAGCAGACCAGAAGCACAAGGAAAGAGAGCGCCAGATACCACTGCAACTTGCCTTGGTCAATCTTGTAACGATACGCATGAAGATAGCCAAGATAGGCCAGCCAGGACAGAAACGCCCATGTCTCCTTTGGATCCCATGTCCAGTAATGCCCCCAAGCCTCTTTTGCCCACAAAGCTCCAAAGATTAATCCGAATGAGAGCAGTACAAAGCCCAGAAGCGCCAGATAGTGAGAAACCGATTCACCGGCTACATTTTCTTTCGATCTCAGTTGAAGAAAAACATTGTGCAATGCTGTAACAGAAGAGGCCGCAAGCATCACATAACCAATAAGATAAACAACAACATGCGGTATAAACCACGGACTTTGCAGAGCGGGCATGAGGGTTTTGTCGAACACCTCAGGATGGTTCATATTGATCACGAGAAAAAACACCGCCAAGCCCATGCAATAGTATTTGAGCCATGTGATCTTCCAGCGATACTCTACGAGAAACCCGACAAGAGGAATAAGCGCGGCATACCATAACCGTGTTTCGCCCAGTGTCCTGAGTGGCGGACGGTCAAGAAGCGACCAGTACAAGCCTATGAAGCACACCATCACCAAAGATCCTGCAAAAGAGAGAATAAGTGCAGGAAGTTTCAGCACAGGAGTGCGTCGCGCAAAGAGACCAAGGAGCGAACCCGTCGCCCAGAAGGCTATAGCCGTTATGGCTGCCGTATTAAAATCAACGATCATGATACCCCCCCTTTCTGCTTAATACCATTCCAGAAAAACATCAAGTTTCCTGCCATAATCATAAAAAAGCCAAGATAGACTGCCGGAAGCCAAGGGTCACGAATAACTTCTATAAGACTATACTTCGACCATCTCCCAACTTCGTTATCGTATCCCATCTGATAGAGCTTCCATCCCATAACGTTTATCGGATGGTTAACCTCAAGAGTCGCTGATGTCTGTTGGCCGCTTTCACCATGTACCGTTACGTCCGAACGAAATGCTTTCGGTGCACCTGGCATCATAACAAAATAAAGTTCTCTAAACTGTGCCGCATAGGGCTTCATCATGGGGCTGCCGGTGCTGATCCATGCATCAATCGGTGCAGCGTCAGCACTGGCAATCCTCAATTTTGCAAAGGGAACTCCTGCTTTACTCTCTGCCGGTTCGGGATCTCCGTTTTTTCCCGGGAGAGCTGAGGGCAAAAAGTCAACCACTTCAACATCGACACCTTTCCACGATGCCTTCGCGCCCTTATGAACAAGGGTAGTCCTCTTTGTTCGTTCTTGAAGAGGCTGCTCTTTATGTGGATCATACAAAAACAGTTGGGGGGGATACTCCTCCAGAGAAAAGTCATGAAGAACAACAGAAAAAGGCAGCCGTTGCTCGGTATCGTTCTCCATTGACCAGGCAAGATTACTCGACTCTCCCTCATCAACCTTCACCACAAGGCGCTGAAGATCAGGAGCGCCAAAAACGCCGCAGGAGAGCGCTATCCAGAATCCTGCGTGAAACAGGATAAATTGGAGATTCTTCATGTTGAATGGAACAAGCCGCCATGACAGCGAGAGGCCCAGGTTGGCAAGAAAGAGCACAACGGTCAGCGCAAACGGCCAGCTCGAAAAAATCTGGTTCACACCAAGCAGGGCAAAGAGAGAACCCGCCATCAGCCCTCCCTGTGGCACAACTCCCCCGATCAATGAGAGAACTGAAATCGCCACAATAAGGCAAAGACCAAGAGGAATCCCGCCAAACCACTTCACCATCTCATTTTCCCTGAAACCAAGGCCAGTACCAAGGATAAGGGCAGCAAAAACAGCAAGAACAACTGCATTGACAGGCAAGCGGAACATCGGAATACCCTGCCCTGAAGTTGCATATTGAACGATAAAGCCCACAAGAACAGAGAGTGCTGTAAAAATTGAAGATTCCCTGAACTCCCAGGGAACCTGAAACCAGCGACGCCTGACAACCACCATAGCGATATACCTGAAATAAGCTTGATTAAGAAAAAACTAACACATCACTGAGGCGGATGTGACATCGTCTAAAATATAACACGACAGCGCTGTGAGACAAAGATATTGTTCGCCCTGATTTAATTTTATGGAACAGTAACCAGCAACGCACCACGATACAATGGTTACCCCGCCAGCCAATTTAACGATTGTTAAATCAATTAAAATTGAGTATACTGTTGCTTTATCATATCTTTAGTACTGACCAAAAATCGATTGCCGCTTATAGTACTCACAAGTCAAGCCTGAGTTGGATGGGGGCATCGCCTTTATCACGTCAGTGAAGAAAAAAAGCTTTTACCGTCAATTGTACAATCATTTGCCAATAAAAACGAAGAAATTATGAAACATTTCGCACAGCTCTGTATGTTGATTTTCGCTTTTTTTTGTACAACGCAAACACTAAAGTCCGAGAGCATTGGCAAAGCTGATCCAGCAACGGTTAGCACACCAGCCGTTCATCCCGGAAACTTTGATAAAGCGGAACTGGCTAAAAAATATAATCTTGCTGAAGGAAAAGAGATCTATACCAACTCTTGTTCAGCATGCCATACTATTGGCTTAGTAGCGGCTCCGAAAATAAAGGTAGCTACACCAGCCGGTAAAGCTGAGCCAGCAAAGGGTAGCACACCAGCCGCTCATCCCGGCAACATTGACAAAGCGGAACTGGCAAAAAAATATAATCTTGCTGAGGGAAAAGAGATCTACACCAACTCTTGTTCTGCATGCCATGGCATTGGCTTATTAGCGGCTCCGAAATTTTGTGATATAACGGCATGGAAGCCAAGAATGGCAAACGGTATGGATACTCTGATCAAGCACACCGTTGAAGGTTTTAATGGCATGCCCTCAAAAGGTGGGATAGACACACTCACATTAGATCAAGCGGCCAATGCGGTTGCCTATATGGTGGACCAATGTCTCTTTTAACGGCATGAATTAACAGAATCTTAGCATAATATTTGGAGAAATTGAATAAAAAGGAGAAATTGTTAAAGGGTCGCTTGGCTAAAACTGAAAGTGAAGAAGCGGGGAGACCCTGTATTGAATTACTTTACTTTTTTTTGTAGTACGAGCGTTGTGATTTTTAGTAACCCCCATCATTTCATTTAATAACAACAGGAGCGAAGTATGAAAAAAACTAAATTTGCAGCCATTCTTTCACTTGGAATGGTTCCGGCATTGTTCTGGAGTTCAGAAAGCTCAGCAATACCATCATGGGCAAGGAAATACAATGTCTCCTGTTATATGTGCCACTCAGGATTTCCACAGAGGAACGCGGTCGGTGAAGCCTTCCAGGCTAATGGTTTCCGTTTCGCTGGAGCCACTGAAGAGGCATTAACAAAACAGAAGAACATCAAAATTGGTAATGACGAATGGAAGAAATCACCAAATGCGCCTTTCACGGGATCATTCCCTCAGTTTGATCCGCTAAGTATGACACTTGGTGGTAACCTTATCAACTATACAGCCCCGCAAACCAATAGAACCACCGGTGCATCTACTGGAAAGGTATTCAATTGGACCGCCCCAAACACCGTTTCGATGTTTTACGGTGGCTCGTTGGGTGACAATATTACTTTCTTTGGTCAGATTGGAGGAATCGGCGCAGCGTCCACTGCTGTGTCAAGCAACGCCAAGGTTGTTTTGATGTTGTCTCCCGGTTTCAACTTTTCAATGGGCACCAACTTCAGCGCTTCTGGCTGGAATGGTTCTGGTGCGGGTGGTGTCGTAAACGTCAGCAATTTACTTCCTGCACCAAATAATTATGCTGAACTCCAGTTCACCAGAGGAGAAACTGCTGGATACTCTATTGTTGGTGGTGCCAGTGTAGGCGCACCACCTCTTACTGCTACCGCAGCTAACGAGATTAATGATATGGTTTATCTGCGGGCAAAAGCAAAGCTGCTTGGTGCGGGTATGCTCAGCGGAGCCAATGGGACGTTAGGCAATTCGTACAACGGCCTTGACAATCAGGTAACCGTTGGCCTGGGTCTCTCTTCTGCAAAGAAAAATATTTTCACCGGCAATTATGTGGGCGAAACATTTATCTGGGGTGGAGATGTTCAGGGCGTGTATAACAACGCTCTCGTTGGTCTTGCTGCCAGCAGAGACCAGGATTTGAATTTAACCAACGTGCGCGGTGACGCTGGCTACTTTATCTATCCTTGGCTTTTTGCGAAGATTTCTTACAACAACATAGCTGCTCATACTACGGCGAATGCTTTGTCAGGGCTTAATTTCCGCCAGCCGACGATCACCCCATCTGTTGTTGCATGGGTTGCACCGAATGTGTCAGTGACAGCGACCTACACCACGTACACAAAGGGATGGAAGGAGAGTGCTGCGGTTGGGACTACTCTTGCAAATAATCTGTCCAATCAGAATACGTTCCGCCTTGCTTTCTCAGCCGGGTTCTGATTATCCTGTAAAAGAACTCTCCTGAAAAGAAGAGTCGTTGAGTCACAGAAAGGCATGTTCATCACCAGTGAACATGCCTTTCTGTATTCTGGGAGATGCCGTTTGTATTTCTCCCCATATCGACAGTGTTTTACCGCTTGAATCGATTCTCTCATTTTTTCCCGGTATTATTCGTTCTGAAACAGGAAACTTCCCTGCATTTTAAGCAAAATTTAAGCATTGATTAATTGTCATTTAAGGTCGAATATGCTATCATTAAGAATGAAATAGATCTTGATTCACAGAGCACTCTTCATTTATTCTTATTTTTGCAGCGCAATCACTCGTTGATGGTATAAGTGCTTGATACCTGAAGAGTTATCATCATATTTTTATTCACGTCTATCTTTTCAACCAAAATCGATACAATAATGGCGCGCTTACAGTGTAAAAAGTTCAGGACGCTGCTTCTTGCGTCGC
Source organism: uncultured Chlorobiaceae bacterium (assembly GCA_903915955.1). Taxonomy (GTDB): domain Bacteria; phylum Bacteroidota; class Chlorobiia; order Chlorobiales; family Chlorobiaceae; genus Chlorobium. The sequence continues at coordinate 17,906 of CAIWUU010000176.1, forward strand.
TTTTCTGCATCGGCTTCAGTGGTACATCGTACGCCCTTGAGACCGGAGCTAAGGCCCCCGATTTTGAATTGCCCGGGGCACAGGGTACCGTAACGCTTTCGAAGACATCCGGTTCGTTGCTCTATGTTGATTTCTGGGCATCATGGTGCGGACCATGCAAGCAGTCGTTTCCATGGATGAACGCCATGCAGGAGAAATACAAAGCTCAGGGGCTGAAGATTATCGGGGTTAATCTCGATGGCAAAACTGAGGATGCCAAACAATTTTTAGCGCAAAATCCAGCCCGATTCACCGTGGCGTTTGATCCCAAGGGTGTTACACCAAAAAGCTACGGGGTCAAGGGTATGCCTACCAGTTTTCTCATTGGCAAAGATGGTACAATTATTTCTCAGCATTTAGGGTTTAACGCTGCTGAGAGCGAAAAACTTGAAAAAGAGATCAAAGCTGCACTGGAGGCAAACAAATGAAAATGAATGTGATTCAGAAACTGCTTCATGCCCTGCTCTTAATCATCACACTCGGCTTGTCAGGCTGCTCAATTGGTGAAACGGTTCAACCGTGGGATAAAGCTGTCCTTGCCAGACCGGAAATGACCTTTGAGGGTGATCCTCTCGACACCAAGTATGTTGAGCACATTTACAGCAGCAAAGAGGCTGCGTCCGGTGGCGCCGGGGTAGGTGGTGGTGGTTGCGGGTGTAATTAACTGTAATTATAATTTCAGGATACTCTTATGAAATCGGTCCCGACAAAAAAAACATATCTTGTAGGCGCTACCCTTTTTGCCGCAGCTTTAGCTCTGCCATCATATCAACCTGCCTTTGCAGAAGCCGCACCAGAAAAAGGTATTGTAGCCTTTAAATACCTCAATTATGAGGATAAAGACACCAACCCTGCCCAGGAGCGGATGGAAATTAGCGCCGCAACAATATCAGTCATGGCACCGATAGCCGGTAAATGGTCTATCAGCACAACCTATACCAACGACTCCGTCTCCGGTGCATCGCCAAGCCACTACAATGAATATAAGCCAGAATTTGTCTCCGGTGCATCCAAGATAGAAGAAAAGCGGCATGCAGTTGATTTTAGTCTTACCCGTTATTTCCAGAGAGGAACAATAACTCTTGGGAGTAGCTATTCCAGCGAAAACGACTACATCTCCCGAAGCTACTCTGCCCAGGGGAGCCTTTCCAGCGAGGACAAGAATACCACCTTCACCCTTGGTGGCAGCTATACCACAGATACCATCAATCCTTCCGATGATGAACCCGGCTTTTTTGAAAAGCGGACTGTTGCCGGGCTGGTTGGTATTACGAAGGTTTTGACAAAAGTGGATATTTTGCAACTGAACCTCGGCTACTCAAGGGGAAGGGGTTATTTTAATGACCCCTACAAGATGTTGGATGCACGGCCTGACAGGCGTGAGAGCGAAACAGTCATGACGCGATGGAACCACCACTTTGATGGAACCGATGGTACAAGCCGGCTCTCCTATCGCTATTACACCGACACTTTTGGCGTCAATGCCCATACCTTTGGGCTGGAGTATGTTCAGCCAGTTGCCGGTGACTGGACGATAACTCCGTCAGCAAGGTTCTCCTCCCAGACTGCAGCGGACTTTTACTACCCTATGCCTCCTGAGGGCGAAGGTATAGATCCTACCGGGACATATTCTTCTCTCGATCAGCGCCTTTCCTCCTTTGGAGCCCTCACGCTTGGGATCAAAGTTGAGAAAAGGATTGCCAAGGATTGGCTGATTGATGCCAAATATGAAAACTATGAGCAGCGTGCCGCCTGGAGCATGACAGGAGGTGGAGATAAAGGGCTTTCCCCATTCAGCGCCACTTTTGTTCAGTTTGGCATTTCCCGCCAGTTTTAACCGCATTAGTGTACAAGCCTTCCGATAGCTCGCACAAACACAAGCTGTCGGAAGCGCTTCGCGTTTCCGTTGATGCGCTACCAAGCAAAGAGCATTATTTTATAGCAACTTGCGGGGAGCACAGTGTGCAAACAGGCAAGAACTCAGGCCGACTATCTTCCCCCTCATTCTTTTTCGACCCATTGACCAGAATCACTCCAACAGCAGCGAGAAGAACGTTTGATATTGTTTTGGACTGGAGGGGAAACGATACTGGATTTTTAAGTGAAATTTAAGCTTCCATTAATTTTGCTTAAAGAGTGAGATCAGTATCATGGGTATAAAACTTTTACTTTTCATCATTACTGGAAGAAACTATGGCTACTTACAACAAGACGGGTACGGCGGGTAATGATACCATTGGGATTGGCAGCGTAACCAGTTTGAATGCCCCGCCTTCTGGTTCTGTTTTTAATATTAATGGTGCCGCCGGAAGCGACATCTTCCAATTAAATAACACTGGTAACCCAAGTTACAATTCCAGGTTTAAGTCTGCTGGATTTGTCGTTTATCCGGCTAACGCTTCTGGCATCATTGTTGTCTCTGGAGCAAGTTCACAAGGGGAAACTTATACCTTCAATCTGACAAGCGTCGAGACTCTTGTCTTCTCTGACAAGACGGTCACACTCACATACGCCGACACAACACCGCCTGTATTTGCTTCGGCAGCAGTTAACGGCTCATCGCTTGTCATGACCTATACTGAGGCGAACACGCTGGATGCGACGAATGTCCCGGCAGCCAATGCCTTCACGGTATCGGGTGGCCACAATGTAACGGGTGTGGCGGTCAATGCAGCGGCGAAAACAGTAACACTCACGCTTGCAACAGCAGTCGCCAACGGTGAATCGGTGACGGTGGCCTATACCGATCCGACTACAGGCAATGATGTCAACGCAATCCAGGATGCAGCAGGCAATGATGCCGTTACTTTGGCGGCGATAGCAGTTACCAACAACACTCCTGTACCCACAAACCATGCTCCAACCGGAGCTGTTACTATAACCGGTACGGCAACTCAGGGCCAGATATTGGCCGTCAATACAAGTGCACTTGTCGATGTTGATGGTATTCCATCTTCCGGTGCCGGTGCACTAAGCTACCAGTGGTATGCCGCTGGAACAGCAATATCTGGAGCAACTGGAACGACGTATACCTTGACACAGGCCCAGGTTGGAAACCCTATTACGGTAAAGGCAAGCTACACCGATGGCCTCGGCAAAGCTGAAAGTATGACCAGCTCAGCCACTGCGGTAGTTGCAAATGTCAATGACTTGCCAACAGGAAGTGTGACCATAACCGGAACTGCGGCGGCTGGTCAAACACTCACCGCAAATAATTCTCTGGCTGATCTCGACGGACTTGGCACAATCACCTATCAGTGGAAGGCTGCCGGTACGCCCATCTCTGGCGCAACTGCAAACACCTGTCTCTTGACTGCCGCTGAGGCCGACAAAACCATCACCGTAACGGCAAGCTACACCGACTTGCTTGGTACTGCCGAAAGCATGACCAGCGCCCCCACGGCAATCGTATACAGTAACCATTCCCCCACTGGCTCGGTGACAATTACCGGTACTGCTGCTCAAGGCCAGACACTCACAGAAAGCCATACGACGCTTGCGGATGCTGACGGGCTTGGAACCGTCACTATACAGTGGTATGCCGCTGGAACAGCAATATCTGGCGCAACTGGAACGACGTATACCTTGTCACAGGCCGAGGTTGGAAAAGCTGTAACGGTAAAAGCAAGCTATACTGATCTTAAAAGTGTCGCAGAAAGTGTCTCCAGTACGGCGACCGCCTCTATTGCCAATGTCAATGATTCCCCGACAGGGAGTGTAACCATAACAGGAAATGCGGCGACAGGTCAGACGCTCACCGCCAGCCATACACTTGCTGATCTTGACGGCCTTGGCACCATCAGCTTCCAGTGGAAGGCTGGTGGCACTGCGATAACGGGAGCAACAGGAACTACCTATATTGTGACGCTGGCTGAGGCTGGCCAAACCATCACGGTGACGGCAAGCTACACTGACCTGCTCGGCGCTGCCGAAAGCATGACGAGCGCCGCCACCGCCGCAGTTTTCACAAACCATGCTCCAACCGGTTCGGTAACTATTACTGGTTCAGCAACGCAAGGCGGCTCCCTGAGCGCCAATACAACCACGCTTGCCGATACCGATGGTATCCCCTCATCCGGCACAGGTGCATTGAGTTACCAATGGTATGCAGGCACGACGGCTATCTCTGGCGCTACGGGAGTCAGCTATACGTTGACGCAGGCGGAGGTTGGAAACGCAATAAAGGTAACAGCCAGCTATACTGACCTCATGGGCGCTGCCGAAAGTGTCACCAGTGGGGTGACAGCCGCTGTTGCCAATGTCAATGACACTCCGACAGGCAGCGTAACGATTAGCGGAGCAGCCTCACGGGGAGCAACACTGACAGCAGATATCAGCTCACTGGCCGATGCTGATGGACTTGGCACCATCAGCTACCAATGGAAAGCTGCGAATGTCAACATTGCCAATGCAACCAGCAGTACCTATATCCTGACTGCAGACGAGGTAGGAAAAGCTGTTACTGTTGTGGCAAGTTACACCGACGGCTACGGAGCCAGCGAGAGCGTTACCAGCTCCGCAACAGGTGCTGTGGCAGACCATCAAAATAATAGTCCGACAGGCACGGTCACCATTGCTGGCTCAGCAACGCAAAATGCACTACTGACTGCATCAAATACTCTGGCAGATGCTGATGGCATTCCTTCATCCGGCGCTGGCGCAATCAGCTACCAGTGGAAAGCTGGCGGCAGCGCTATCAGCGGAGCAACCAGCAACACCTATACGTTAACAGAAGCGGAGGTTGGCAAAACGGTCACCGTTGTGGCCAGCTATACTGACGGCTTTGGGGCCCAGGAGCAGGTTGCCAGCACTGCCACCGGCGCCGTTGCTAACGTCAACGATCCTGCGACAGGGGGTGTTACCATTACCGGCACAGCAACGCAAGGGCAGCAATTGACTGCATCACACACGCTTGCCGACCTTGACGGCCTTGGCACCATCAGCTACCAGTGGAAGGCAGGCAACAGCGTTATCAGCGGAGCAAACAGCAATACCTATACGTTGACAGAAGCTGAGGTCGGAAAAACAATCACCGTTGTGGCAAGCTATACCGACCTCCATGGTACCGCAGAGCCTCCCGTTCCCAGTGCCGCAACCAGCGCCGTTGCGAATATCAACGATGCGCCGACAGGCAGTATTACCATTACCGGCACAGCAACACAAGGGCAGCAATTGACTGCATCACACACGCTTGCCGACCTTGACGGCATTAAGCTTGATACCATCTACTACGATTGGGAGGCAGATGGAGTTGATATCAGTGGCCCTAACGGCACCAGCACCCATACGTTGACAGAAGCTGAGGTCGGCAAAAAAATGACTGTAGTGGTCAGCTATACCGACGGCCATGACACCGTAGAGGAGGTCACCAGCACTGCCACCGTCACTGTTGCGAATATCAACGATGCGCCGACAGGCAGTGTTACCATTACCGGCTCCACAATGCAGGGGAAGACGCTTACGGCCGCCAATACTCTGGTCGATGCTGACGGCATTCCTTCAGTCGGCGCTGGTGCAATAAGTTATCAGTGGTATGCAGAAACTACTGCAATCTCTGGCGCTACAGGAGCCAACTATACCCTTACGGCAAATGAGGTGAACAAAAGCATCAAGGTTGTGGCAAGCTACACTGACGGGCATGGAACTCAAGAAAGTGTGCCGAGCGATACAGTTCTTTTTGGTGCCGAACTGGGCGGAATTACTACCGTCCAAAATGTTGCCGCACTGCATTCTCAACTTGATAATCGTGTCCCATCCACAGGTTTTGCTGATGTCAAGGCCGGAATGGATGCCTATTACGCGACTCTCCCCACAGCAACAACTGATGTGTCGGTACGCTCCGTCACTGTTACCTCGGCAGGCTCACTTGATATGTCAGCCTCTGCACACGAAGCGCTCGTCATAGATACTACAGGGTTGCCCTCTGGATCACAACTGGATCTGAACAACGTAGACTTTGCCATTATCATCGCCAGCGAAAACCATATCACTAAAATACGTGGCGGAGCAGGCAATAACATTGTTTTTGCAGGCAGTGGCCAGCAGGACATTCTCCTTGGTGCTGGTGATGATATCCTGCACGGTGGCGCTGGTGATGACACTATTGGCTCACTGGAAGGGAACGACCAGCTTTTTGGTGAGGATGGCAACGACTCTCTCAGCGGCGGAGTTGGCGATGACACGCTGACCGGCGGCAGTGGTAATGATACGCTGGATGGTGGTACTGGTAATGATACTGCTGTTTTTAGCGGAGATTTTGCCAATTACACGATCAGCTTTGATGGATTTTCCACCCACACAGTCAAAGATAACGTCGGTACCGATGGTACAGATGCCGTCACGGGTGTCGAATACTTTACGTTTGGCACTGCTCAACCCATACCAATTGACACAACCGCTCCAACCCTGAGTTCCGTCAATCCTGTTAACGCAGCCACAGGCGTTGCTGTTGGCAGCAATCTTGTTTTCACCTTCAGTGAGGATGTCAGAAAGGATGCCGCCATTGAAGTCCGTACAGGATCAGATACTGTATCACCTGTATCTGCAAGCGCGACGGTATCGGGAAAAATACTCACCATTGATCCGACGGCTAATCTGTCGAACAGCACCCATTACCACGTAACCTTTGCCAGCGGCAGTATCCACGACCTCTTTGGCAACAGTTATGCGGGAACGACATACGACTTCACAACAGCGGATCCCTATGCAGGAGACAGTAACGACAGCAGCAGTGGTGGCGTCGGAGTGGCGATAGGTGGGGTGGGTGGGCTTGGTTTGCTTGCATGGCTGCTCTTTTAAACAAAGACAATTTTTCTGACTGGTAAAACATAGTATGGAGATTTATCGCTTCGGGTTTGATGCTATGGGGGGAAATGGTGAGGTCGTTATTGCGTTGAAGAAAAAAAAAGAGGCTCATGCCATAGCCAATCTGGTTCTTGAAGAGGTGGGGAGAATCGAGTACAAATACTCCCGTTACCGCCCGGAGAGCATTGTTTCGAGGATTAATGCCGCCGCCGGTCGTGACTTTGTTGCCTGTGATGACGAGACGGCTGCATTGATTCAGTATGCCGATACTCTTTACGAGAAAAGTGACGGCCTGTTCGATATTACGTCGGGGGTATTGCGCCATACCTGGGATTTCACCAAGGGCAACCTCCCTGATCCAGTAAAACTTTCTGAACAGCTTCCTCTTATCGGCTGGCAACGGGTGGAACGGCAAGGAAATGCCATTCGCCTGCCTGCTGCCGGAATGGAGATTGATTTTGGCGGATTTGGAAAAGAGTATGCTGCTGACCGGTCTGAGGAAATCGTGCTCAACAGCGGGGTGAAGCATGGTTATGTGAACCTTGCGGGCGACATCAGGGTTGTGGGCCCAAGACCTGATGGAAAGCCCTGGGTTATTGGCATTCAGGATCCCCGACACAAAGAGCGCACCATAGCCTCAATTCCTCTCTATACCGGAGCATTGACAACCAGTGGTGATTATGAACGGTATTTTGAAGTTAACGGAAAACGATATTGTCACATTATTCACCCGAGGAGTGGCTATCCTGTTACCTTCTGGCGATCTGTAACGGTTGTTGCCCCCTCAGCCATTACTGCCGGAAGCTGTACGACCATAGCAATGCTTAAAGAGGCTGACGGATTAGCCTTCCTTGAAAATTCAGGGTTTGGATACTTGGCAGTTGACCAGCTCGGAATCATCTATCACAAAAACAACTAGTATCTCTTAAGCTTTACAGTAATTTTTTTACCGGAACACAACATGAACCACTTCTCGCTCAAGGGAGCTACCGCTGTTGTTGCCATACTGTTGGCACTCATCCTCCGTGTGAGCACAGCCTTTTCTGCAGAATTTCTTGATCCTGAACAGGCATTCAAAATCAAGGCTGAGCTGAACAACGCGGGAAAAGTGTCTGTACATTGGGATATTGCCAAAGGGTACAAACTGTATCGCGACAAGGTGACTGTCGGTATAGACAAGGGCAAGGCAGAGGTGAAAAGCCCGGTCATGCCGAAAGGAATCATCTTTACGGATCCCACAACGAACGAAAAGATGGAGATCTATCACGACAAACTCGATGTGGAGGTACCTCTCGTCAAAGCTGATGGAGCTTTCACCCTCAGCGTAGGATACCAGGGTTGTGCAGAAGATGGCCTCTGTTATCCACCCATAACAAAACTCTTCAAGGTTGACCCAAGCAAACCCGGAGCACTGTCGACAGCCATTGAGCAGAGTGCCGCTGCGTCACCCGCAATAACTCCTGAAACACCTGCCACGCCACCCTCATCGCCGCAGACTCCTGCCAACTCAGCAAAAGGGGACTCGACAAAGAGTGATCTCTCTCTCATAGCATCGACACTTTCCGGTGGAAGTCTCCTGAAAGTATCTCTGGCGTTCCTTGTATTCGGGCTGCTTTTGTCGTTTACTCCCTGCGTCTTGCCAATGTTGCCTATTCTCTCCTCCATCATTGTGGGAGAGGGAAAAGTGACGCGCAGCCGCAGCTTTTTGATGGCTCTTGCTTATTGCCTTGGGCTGGCGCTGGTCTATACCGCTCTTGGTGTCGCCGCCGGACTTGCGGGTGAAGGCCTCTCTGGCGCTATGCAAAAGCCGTGGGTGCTTATCATGTTTGCTTTGCTGCTTGTACTGCTTTCTCTCTCCATGTTTGATGTCTATCAGTTGCAAATGCCAGCCTCGCTGCAAAGCAAGCTTGGTAAAGCATCGGGTGGATTAAAAAGAGGTCGCTTTGTCGGGGTGTTTTTCATGGGTGCATTATCGGCTCTGATTGTCGGTCCATGTGTTGCCGCACCGCTCGCAGGAACTCTTGTCTATATCAGCCAAACTCACGACGTACTACTCGGAGGAGTCGCCCTCTTTTCCATGGCTATGGGCATGAGCGTCCCTCTGTTACTTGTTGGTTTATCCGCTGGCAGCCTGCTGCCTAAAGCTGGATTATGGATGATCAGCGTGAAGTATGTTTTCGGTCTTCTCCTGATTGCGGTCGCAATATGGATGGTCTCTCCGGTTTTGCCTGCTCAGGTTCTCATGATCTTCTGGGGTGCGTTTGCCATCCTCTGCTCGTTCTTCCTTGGTCTTTTCGATCCTTCACCAGTGAAAGCCACTATCGCTCAGCGCTTTGGCAAAGCTACCGGTGTTGTACTCTTTGTGTTCGGCATATTGGAACTTGTCGGTGCAGCTTCAGGGAGCGCCAATGTGCTTGAACCACTTTCAAGTATTCGCGGAAACTCGGTAGCTGTTGGCGGAGAAGAGAAGAAAATAAGCTTCACCCGAATAAAAACAGTTGTAGAACTGGATCAGGCGCTGCTCTCAACATCAACACCGGTAATGCTCGATTTCTATGCGGACTGGTGTGTATCGTGCAAAGAGATGGACAAGTTCACCTTTCATGACCCCAGGGTTATGAGCAAACTCAATACCCTGACGTTGCTCCAGGTTGATGTAACAGCCAATACCCCGGATGATCTCGCCTTGATGAAGCGCTTTGGCCTCTTTGGCCCTCCAGGCATTGTCTTTTTCGACCGCACGGGAAAGGAGCTTCCTGATGGGAAAATCGTAGGCTTTCTTGAGGCTGCTCCCTTTTTAGATCATATCAACAAGTTTGTAGTTGGGAAGTGATCTGCTCTGGATTGTCGCAAAAAAAAAGCCTGCTTGAGAAGAGCAGGCTTTTTTTTTGGGCTGTTGCATCATCAGATCAACAAGTCAACCTGCTATGAATGACGACGGGAGCGACTTGATTGCTTCAAGCTTTACCTGTACAACACCGAGTTGCATGATGCCAATCTTTTTTGCTGCGCTGGCAGATAAATCAATGATTCGCCCCTTGACAAACGGTCCACGGTCATTGATACGTACAACAACATCTTTTCCGTTGCTCAGATTGGTTACTCTTACCCAGGTGCCAAAAGGAAGTGACGGATGGGCCGCAGTCAGTTGATCCATGTTAAAGGTCTCACCGTTCGCAGTTTTGCGACCATGAAACTGACCTGCGTAAAAGGATGCGGTACCTTCGGTAGCAGCAATTTCCCTCGTTGTTGATTGACCTCCACGGTTGGCGGCCTCTGCTGTGCTATAGAATGGATTAAATGCGCTGAACTGTAACGTTGAAAAACCAACGCTTAGCAACACCGCAAGGATTGGTAATTTGAAAAAATATTTTTCTTGTCTCATACGCTCATGGTTTAAGCCGGTTACTCTTCACACTGCACTCTTTTTCAAAACAGAGAACAAAAATGAATAAAAATTAAAATGCTATTCAATCGCGTCACGGTGCAAATATAAAGAAAATTCTTTAAAACAACCAATCATCCCAAAGCCAGACCCCTCCTCCTTTCAAAAGCCAATAAAAAGCGTAATAAATGGCTATTTAATCTTTAATGCGCAGCGTATTCGTCAATTTTTAAATTTGACCTTCCCGCTGAATAATAGTAATGGCAATTCTTTATAATGAATATTATTCATGCTTTTCAAATAGCGGCCGCCAACCTGCTGTATTTCAGCACGCAACAGCCGCGTCCCTGGCTGTTTATTTGATTTACAACATATTGTCTATATTGATCGCTTGACCTTGAGGTTTGCCGAATGCTGCCCATGGGTAAAGGTTTTTTTCATTTTCTCGATTTATTATGTCAACAATATCGGAAGAATCCGGGGCTGGTGATCATGCAGAACAATTTGGTATGAAACGGCTTGCCGGGCTCTCTCTTGCTGCTCTCGGTGTGGTATTTGGCGATATAGGCACCAGTCCTCTTTATGCCGTTCGAGAGTGTTTTCATGGGGAGTATGGCATTCCCATAACACACGACAATATCCTTGGTGTTCTCTCCCTTCTGGTATGGTCCCTTCTTTTGATTGTCAGCCTGAAATATCTGACCTTTATTATGAAAGCCGACAATGACGGCGAAGGGGGTATTCTTGCCCTCACAGCTCTTATTATCACACAAAGCCGGAAAAATGGCTATGAACGGGGATTTCTGGTAATCATTGGCCTGTTCGGTGCCGCATTGCTTTATGGTGACGGCATGATAACTCCCGCCATATCGGTGCTCAGCGCCGTTGAGGGAGTGCAGATTATTGCTCCGGCATTCAAGGATCTTGTTATACCTGTTACTATAGTTGTACTTGTCGCTCTTTTCTTTTTCCAGCATAATGGAACGGCAAGAGTCGGCGCCCTCTTCGGCCCCATTATCTTTGTCTGGTTTATCGTCATCGGTTTACTCGGACTGATGGAGGTAATAAGGTTTCCTCAGATTCTGCAGGCGATATTGCCGTGGTATGGAATCTCCTTTCTTTTGAACAATCATCTCCAGGGCTTCATGGTGCTGGGGGCCGTTTTTCTCTCTGTTACCGGTGCTGAAGCACTGTATGCTGATATGGGCCATTTCGGCAGACGTCCAATCCGGCTGACCTGGGTGTTACTGGTGCTCCCTGCATTGCTCCTGAACTATTTCGGGCAAGGTGCCCTCCTGCTGGCCTTTCCCGAACAGTCACACCATCCGTTTTATGGCCTTGTGCCTCCCTGGGCAATGATTCCCATGGTTATACTGTCAACGTCAGCAACCATTATCGCCTCACAGGCACTGATAACCGGGGTATTTTCTTTGACCCAGCAGGCAATCCAGCTTGGCTATCTGCCACGAGTGACCATAACCCATACCTCGGCAAAACATATCGGACAAATTTATGTTCCTGCAGCAAATTGGTCGTTAATGATTGCAACGATAACACTCGTTGCCGGTTTTGGCTCCTCAAGCAAGCTCGCTGCGGCTTATGGTGTTGCGGTGACGGCGACCATGCTTATCTCGACCATTCTTTTCTATTATGTCGCCCGTGATCTCTGGAAATGGAACATAATTGCTCTCAATCTTCTCATCAGCTTTTTTGTGATTATTGATATCTCCTTTTTTGGCGCAAGTGCAAGCAAACTGTTTCAGGGAGCATGGTTTCCTCTGGTCATTGGCCTGGCGATATTTACCCTCATGCTGACCTGGAAGCAGGGACGCAGCCTTCTGCTGAAACAGTTGCAGGATCGCACCCTGACAACCGATGAGTTTATCCAGAGCCTCTCATTGCAGCAACCTCACCGGGTAAATGGACAGGCAGTCTATCTGACAGCCAACCCTGATGTTGTCCCTGTTGCCATGCTCCACAACCTGCGACATAACAAGATTATGCACTCTGAAGTTGCACTGTTTCATTTCAGCACGGAAAGGGTGCCAAGGGTACCAAACAACCGCAAGGTAGAGGTTGTCAAACTTGGAGAGGGGTTTTTCAAGGTTGTTGCCCGATACGGCTTTCTTGAATATCCAAATATCCGTCAGGTCATTGCATTGGCTAATCATCAGGGGCTGAATTTTAAACCGGAGGCTATCAGCTTTTTCCTCAGTCGGGAGAAAATAGTGACCGGACTGAAGTCCAAAATGATTTCGTGGCGCAAAAAACTTTTTGCATTGATGGCTCGCAATGCCATTAGCGCGACAACTTACTATAACCTGCCAGCTGGCCAAGTGATTGAGATCGGCGTTCTGGTACAAATTTAAACTATGGTCGAACTGGTAGAGCAAATTGTTGCCACGCCACTGGCCTCTCTGCTGGTGGTTGGCAACCTCATTATTATTGAAAGCCTGCTCTCTGTCGATAATGCGGCAGTATTGGCCACCATGGTGATGGATCTGCCTGAGAAGCAACGATCTGCTGCTCTGAAGTATGGAATTATAGGCGCTTATGTTTTCAGGGGCCTCTGCCTCTTTTTCGCATCTTTTTTGATACAGATCTGGTGGCTGAAGCCGATTGGTGGACTTTATCTGCTTTACCTGTTTTTTTCATGGCTAAAAGGTAAAAGAACACCAGAAAAAACAGATGATTTACTGGACAAACAGAGTAACAGGTTTTATCAGATGACCTCAGGAAGACTCGGCATCTTCTGGTCTACAGTGTTGCTCATTGAAATGATGGATCTTGCTTTTTCTATAGATAATATTTTCGCCGCTGTTGCTTTTACTGATAACCTGCTGCTTATCTGCATCGGAGTCTTTATTGGTATTCTGGCTATGCGTTTTGTCGCCCAGGCATTTGTTGGACTTATGGAAAAGTATCCATTTCTTGAAAGCTGCGCATTTATTGTCATCGGATTATTGGGTCTGAAACTCTCACTTTCGGCAATAGGGAATTTTCATCCTGACTCCAGCTTTGTCAGGATTATGGAGGGGCACGAAGCTGACATTGCAACCTCTTGCGTTACGGTTGCAATCTTCTTCATTCCTGTACTCACCTGTAAATTGTTCAATATTCCATCCAAAAAGCAGGATTGATGCTATAAAGCGGTGTGCTTAACTTCCACGCTCATACAAAAAAAAAGATTGTTTTTTATCGTATTTTTTCGTATAAATCCGTAAGAGGGTTCGGTGTAGTTCATATAACAGTAAAAAGGGCGCTATGGGACAGTTTAAGGTTGGCGACAAGATTATCTACCATAAGCCAAAGAGCTCATTTCACCCAAGCCCAAAAGCTCGGCAGGTCTGTCCTCTCGAGCACGGTGAGGATTATCATTATATCGTAGACAAGTTCTGGGAGGTTGCACAGGTTCATGAGGATGGAACGCTTGAAGTTGTTACCCGAACAGGCAAAAAGAACAGACTGCAGGCCAATGACCCCAATATCAGCAAAATCAATCCCATTCAGCATTTGCTTTATCGCAAACGTTTTCTCCGCTTGAACTAAGGCTTTATAAAGACGGCCTGCCTCATGACCGCCCAGTTGGCTGTAGCATGTTCTCCAGAGGGTAAAATAGTGTGTGGAGAAATGGTTGCATTGTTGAAATTTGCATCCATAATGTTTGCTCCTTTCAAGTTTGTGCCAGCCAAATTTGCCCCTTCAAGATTGGCATTGAACAGTGACGCTCCCTCAAGATTTGCTCCACTCAGATTTGCGCCAGCAAGCATCGCTCCGTAAAGCACTGCTTTCGATAAATTGGCATTACTGAAATCAGCTCTTTCGAGAAATGCACGATCAAGGTTTGCGCCATGAAGGTTTGCGCCTTTCAGATTGGCTCCTTCAAGAGTGGCTTTATAAAAATTGGCATTGACAAGATTTGCGCCTTCCATGTCCGCGTTTTCGAGAGATGCCTTTTCAAAATTTCCTTCCGAAAGCGCCCTCTGTAATACTCTCTTGCCACTTTCACCTCGTTCTTCAATGGAAGAGGAAAAAGAAAAAGGCTTTGAAGACTCCTTCGAAAGTTCAGAGCACGGTGATGGCGGAGTGGTCAAAGTGTTTTCCGGCTCGCTGACAAATCGTGCATTGTGCAGTATACTCCAACGAGCGTCAGCTCTTTTGCCGGAAGAAAGTATGGTATTGTTTGACAGTGTTGCCCCTGAAAAATTTGCCTCTTCAATCAATGTCGCACCGTTCAGCGTTGCGCCTTTCAGATTTGCACCTTCAAAACTGGCTTCGAAAAGATTTGCATTCGCCATGTTTGCTCCACGCAAGTCAGCTTGTTCAAGAACACTCCACCTGAGGTTAGCCTCCTGAAGATTTGCATTGACAAGTCGAGCGCCTTTTATAAATGCCCCTTTAAGATTGGCCTTGAGAAGGCAAGCCGCAGAAAGATCGGCATTCTCAAGTTGTGCGCCTGAAAGATCAATGGTACGTCCCTGAGTTGCAAGGCGCATGGCATTCCACTCTGCAATATTCTGTTTGAGCAAGTTCAGAGTTTTCTGATCGTACGATAATCCTGTCTGGTGCATGGCAAGCATTGCGCTAACCGTGAAAATCGTTGCCTTGTGCCATTTCTGTTTCATAGGTGGATTACATGTTTTACTGGATATGTATCCCTGCTTTTAGTTGGCGCACTAGTCGTAGTTATAACCATCTTTCCGAGCAAAAGCCTTCTGGTACCGCCGAACTCCAGCTCGGCAAAAGGGTTTGTAAAATGCCGAGCTGGAGTTCGGCGGTACCGGGTATAAGCTCAAAGATTTTGATACATACTTACCGAATAACCAGAAATTCTCAGCACTGCAACTCTTGCTCCACTGTCCGACAAAGCCTCGTTATAATTTATTCGGGAAATCAGGTACCAACAAAAGTACCATAAATTACGAACGTTATTAGAAACTATATGGTACCAAGTAATGTTCTTCTGTTGGGATGTAATAAAAGATGATTGTTTTTGCTTAAAACCAGCTCAATATATTCTTATGGGTAATATAAATATGTACCAGGGTAAAGTCCTTGTGGCTGGAGCAACGGGCAAAACAGGGCAATGGGTTGTAAAACGACTCCTGCATTATGGTGTGCCGGTCAGGGTGCTTTCAAGGGATGGAGAGAAGGCTCTTGCCCTGTTTGGCAATGAGGTTGAGATTATTACAGGGAAGATTCAGAGCTCCTCTGACGTTGCTCATGCTGTTGCTGGCTGCAGTGCCGTTATCTCTACACTTGGATCCAGCTCTGTTACAGGAGAATCATCACCTGCTGAAGTAGATCGGGATGGAGTGATCAGACTTGTCGATGAGGCCGCAAAAGCCGGGGTACAACACCTTGGGCTTATCAGCTCTCTTGCCGTTACAAAATGGTACCATCCCCTCAATCTCTTTGCCGGGGTGTTGACCAAAAAATGGGCCGCCGAAGAGCATGTAAGGGCAGTGTTCGCTAAAGGGGGGCGTTCGTACACCATCGTACGGCCTGGCGGGTTGAAAGATGGTGAACCGCTCCTGCACAAGCTCCATGTTGATACTGGTGACCGGTTATGGAATGGCTCTATCAATCGTGCTGATGTGGCCGAATTGCTTGTTCTCTCGTTGTGGCTCAACAACGCCAAAAACAAGACGTTTGAAGTGGTTAATGAGAGCGAAGAGCCACAAACGGATCTCGGCAAATACTATGATGCTCTGCCCGAATAAGATTGTTCTACCTTCCTGATGACCATGTCCGTCAGGTAGACAACAACAACATTAAGGGAGACGGAGACGAGAATGAACCAGCTCCAGGCGAGTCCGAAATATTTGAGCACAAAGACGATGGCCATGCTTGCAACAAGACCTGTTGCAAGGCTTGCCGTATGAAAATTGCGTTTGCTTTTGGAGAGCAGAAAGAGCCCCAGGAGTCCCCCGTAAGTGAAGGAGGCAATTTCAAGACCGACCATAACCATCGCCTTGCTGCCTGCATCAAACAGGAGGGCAATAATAATCAGCAGGATAGCCCAAAAAAGACTGACAAGCCTTGACATCCCGAGTGACGACTTTCCGCCAAGAATATCGTTGACCGTGGAGGATGCCAGTGAATTTATTGCCGAACTGTGGGTTGACATGGCGGCGGAGAGGACTCCGGCAATCAGCAGCCCTTTCAATCCTGCCGGAAGATGGTTGACAATAAAAAAGGCAAATTCCCTATCTTTTTCCATGGGCGCTCCGTGCAGGAAAATCGAAATCAGTGATCCTGCAAGCAGAAAGACTGAAAACTGAAAAAAGACGAAAAAGCCGCTGCCAATCATTGCTTTTCTTGCCGACCGAAGATCTTTGCAGCCAAGAACCCTCTGCACCATCATGTGGTCAACTCCGTGGGAAGAGAGTGAAAGCAAGATGCCACCTATAAAGGCGCTGAAAAAAGTGAGCGGATTGGTTAAAAAATGGGGATCCGTATTGATAATGTCAAGTTTGCCAGAGTTTAAGAGTGAGGTCACGATGGCAGGCACATCCTGATCAATGCTGCTCAGCAGAAAGAGGACGGAGAGCACTCCTCCAAGGAGATAGAGGCTGAACTGGAAACTTTCAAGCCAGACAACCGCTTTTATTCCCCCTGACAGGGTATAAACAAGGGTGACAGCGCCAATAATCATCACCGAGAGCGGCAGAGACCATCCGGTGACCACCTGGACCACAACCCCCGCTGCAAGAAACCTGATGGCATCACCAAGCGTTCGGGTTACAAGAAAGACCACCGCCGCCACCTTCTGCATCCCTTGGCCAAACCGGAGACCGATGATCTCATAGATGGAGCTGACACCATGCTTGAAATACATAGGGAGCAGAATGGCGCTCACCAGAATTCTGCCGATAATGTAACCCATGGCAAGCTGCAAAAAACTCCAGTCGCCCCTGTAGGCAAGACCGGGCACACTGACAAAGGTGAGCACTGACGTTTCAGAGGCAACAATAGAGAGCATGGATGCAATCCATGGCAGGTTTTTATTGCCGAGGAAGTAGTCGCGACTGCTTTTATTGCTCTTGCCATGCCAGAGACCAAAAAGTGTATTTCCAACCAGAAAAAGGATAATGATGGCAAGATCAATGGGCTGCATGAACAGAGGTGGTTTATGACTTGTAAAGATGGAAATCAGGCTTTATCCCGAAAAATAGCTCTTCATCGCGCTGCCAGGAGGAGAGAATCGTCTCAACATCACTACCGTTCGACAGCGCTGTGCGTATATAACTGTTCCCGGCCAGCAGATCGAACGCCGGAAGAGTATCGTTGAATTCGTACACCCCGCGCAAAAACTGCACCTCTCCGGGATAGAGTTCATGGAGCGCCGCAGTCATGGCAACTGCGGTGGCAAATGATCGGTAGCGAGAGTGGTCAGTCACCTGCTGCCAGATACCGCCAATAACCTCGCCGCAAAACTTGTGAAAAGTCGGCTTAAACCAGACCGGACGAAACAGAACACCTTCGAGCCCATAGGATTGGCATCGTTCAGCAAGATCGAATGGATGAATAAACGGAGCACCCGAAAGCTGGAACGGGGTAGTGGTGCCTCTCCCTTCCGAGACGTTAAGTCCCTCGAAGAGACACATCCCGGGGTAAACTTCGGCTGTTGCAACCGTGGGCATGTTCGGTGAAGGGGGAAACCAGGGCAGGCCAGTTTCAGGAAACAGCATGGCGCGATGCCAACCCTCCATGGTAACGACACTGAGGTTCACGTCCAGCTTTTTGACCGCACAATAATAGAGAGCAAGCTCACCGGCAGTCATGCCATGGCGTACCGGCACCGGGAAAACACCGACAAATGAGGCGAATGCCGGATCGAGCAACGGCCCTTCAACGATGTCTCCACCGAGGGGATTCGGGCGGTCAAGCACCGTGATCTCGATATCCTTTCCGGAAACAGCCTCCATAAAAAGCGCCAGCGTATTGACATAGGTATAGTAACGAGAGCCAACATCCTGAATATCAAAGAGGATAAGGTCGAGGTTGTCGAGCAGAGCCGGATCAGGAATGAGCGTCTCGGCAGAGTCGCCATAGAGGCTGACCACATCACAGCCGGGTGCGGGCTGGTAACTGACGGCGATCTGGTCCTGCTCTGTAGCAAAAAGGCCATGTTCAGGAGAGAAAATCCGTTTGATATGAAGGCCTCTCTCTTTCAGAATATTCCATGAGTATTTCAGATCCGGCGTCACAGAGGTTTGATTGACAATCAGCGCAATGTTTCTGTTTTTTATACGCTCAGTATTTCTGAGCAGCATCTCCAGCCCGGTTACTATCATAACTGTTCGCTCTCCTGTTTCGGCTCTTCCATGGTGGTCACACTGTAAGGGTCAACAACCGCATTGACAAGAACGCTGCCTGGCTTAAGCTCGACTCCGGGGAGAAGAACTGAATCCCTGATAATACTCCTTGCGCCAATACGACAACCTTTGCCAATAACAGAGCCAGATATCTCCACATCCCGACCGACAACGGCATCGGGAGATATTGTATGGGGAGAGAAACCTGTTGCCAGCTTCATGGGCTCTGCAAGATTACGGATAACTGACGCTTTATCGAGATTGGCCTGCCAATAGCTCTGCATGGTGCCTATATCCATCCACAACCCCTTGTGTTCGTAGTAGCCTAACCCTCCGTGATCAATAAGACCTGTAAATCCGGTATCGACAATGCTTGAATACTCCTCCGTCATAAAACGGAAAATGTCCTGACTGAACACCGCTGTGCCTGTATAGATAAACGAGGAGAAAAGTCCGGTATTTCGCCGGTTTCTGAAATCCTTGACCAGCCCACCCTCAACACCAACTGAACCGATGACCGGAGCATCCGGTGTTGCATAGAGGGTAAGCGTTCCTGGGCGACCTGATTGCTGATGATGCCGAACAAGCGCCCTGAAATCAATATCAGTGATGATATCGCTGTTGACCAGAACAAAATCCTCATCCCCAAGGAGTTTTTCACATTTTTTCAGACCACCTCCGGTGCCCAGAATTACTGGCTCTTCGGAGAAGGTGATATGCACTCCCGGAAGATTACTCTCCTCAATCACGCTCCTTATCTTCTCGGCATAATGGTGGATATTACAGATAATCTCACTGATTCCAGCCTGTTTCAAGAGAGAAACTGTATAGAAAAGACTCGGGATATTGAGCACTGGAATCAGTGGTTTCGGCATAGACGCTGTCAGAGGAAGAAGACGGGTACCAAGACCGGCTGCAAGGACAAATGCTTTCATGAAATCAATATCCGTCCAGCAGTGGTTTCAGGAGTTTGCCGGCAGCGCTCAGTTCACTCCGGGCATTAATATATTCGGAAAGATAGGCCAGTGTTGGTGCAATCGAGTGCTCAAAGGCACTGTTCTTTTTAACTCTTGTCTGGTAAGCAAAAGTGCCAATGGCCTTGATATTCCGCTGAAAAGCCATGATATCAAAATAGTAGAGGTATTCCTCGAAACTCATCGTGCACAACTTTTTACTGCACAGCGCATTATAGTGATAAGCCTTCAGCTCTTCTCCCAGCGCTGGATCAAGTTTGACATAAGAGTCCTTGATCAGGGAGACTGCATCATATTGGGGCAAACCCATACGGGCATCCTGAAAGTCAATAATCACCGGCCTGTTCTGGTGAATCAGAATATTGCGGCTATGAAAATCGCGGTGGTTAAGCACAAAGTGTTGAGGCTTGACAAGTATCTCTGCAAGAGCTTCAAACTCATGACGCAATGCTCCAATGGAGCGTTTGTCAAAAACCGATGCAAAGTAATCACACAGGGCGTGCTCAATAAAAAAATCGAACTCGAACATGAGTTTGTCCAGGTCAAAACCAATGCTGAACGGAATCTCCGTATCATCGCCCTGAATAGACTGTAATCGTACAAGAAGATCGATAATCTCCCGGTAGCGATCCGGCAGACTCTTTTCTTCTGGAGAAGCAAAGAAGTTTTGTAACAGAAAATCACCGCAGTCCTCAAGAAGCAGCAGCCCTTTTCTGGCGTCAACAGTCTTGATATCTGGCACACTGATGCCATGACGCAAGAGAAGCTCGTGTATAAGCAGAAACGTGTAGCTCCCTGGCGATGATGCTTGAAAAACTGGATCGTAACAAGCAATAAACGAGCCTTGTGTACCAACAATCCTGAAATACTGACGACTCGACGCGTCACCCTGTATTTTTACAATGGAAAGAGGAGCACTACAAAAAAAAGTAGTAAAAAAGGTGGCGATATTGTTCTGGATGGTCATACAGCAACGTTTTCAGCGGAGGGAGAACATGCTCTTAAAAAGCATACGGGAGCAAAAAAAAAGCACCTTGCACGATGAAACGCATAAGGTGCCTTCTTTTAAAAAACAGCACTTACTTCTTAGGCGCAATCGCAGAAGAGATGTTCTGCAAAACCTGATTCAGCGTGCTGAACAGATTACCGACAAGATCAGTCGCTGCTTTGCCAAGAGGCTCTACAAGCTTGGGAACCGCATTGATACCAGCGCTAACGACCTCAACCTGCTGCTGGGCAAGTTTTCCCATCGTGTCGATAAGGCCGCTTAAAGCGCCTGAAAGATCGTTTGTTCCGTTTGACATAGAATTTATTGTTTTAAGGTTATGGAGAGAGATTGTTGTTTAAGAACTTCGCTCGGAGAATAACTCCCACTATTAACGCTAAGTTAAAACATTTTAAACTGTAGAGCAAATAGAAAAATAAGTGTAGAGCGCTTGTAGCCAACCTGCTCTCGACAACAAATCTCTTTCTCAAAGAGAGACTCTGACAACTTTTTCCTTTTCTGAAAAGAGTTTTGCACCGAGAAACTCCCTGTTCATACGAGCAATATTGGAAACCGAAATACCTTTAGGACAGTCAGCTTCGCAAGCGGAAGTGTTGCTGCAGTTACCGAAACCCAGTTCATCCATACAGGCAACCATTTTTTGCACCCTTTTTGCCGCCTCGACCCTTCCTTGTGGAAGCAGGGCAAGATGAGAAACTTTTGCGCCGATGAAGAGCATTGCCGCAGCATTGGAACAGGCGGCCACGCAAGCGCCACACCCTATACAGGCCGCCGCATCCATAGCCGCTTCAGACTTCTCCTTCGGCACAGGAATAGTATTGGCATCAGGGACACCTCCCGTATTGACCGATACGTAGCCACCAGCCTGTATGATCTTGTCGAATGCACTCCTGTCAACAATAAGATCTCTGATAACAGGAAATGCCTTTGCCCTCCAGGGCTCAATGTGGATAGTCTCCCCATCAGCAAATGAGCGCATATGCAGTTGGCATGTTGTTACTCCTTTGACTGGCCCGTGCGGACGACCATTAATATAAAGACTGCATGTTCCGCAAATTCCCTCACGGCAATCATGATCAAAGGCGACTGGATCACCGCCAGTCATGATGAGCTTTTGATTAAGGGTATCGAGCATTTCGAAAAAAGAGCTGTCTGGAGAGATCCCTGAAACATCATAAGAGATCATCTCACCCTTGACTGCAACATTTTTCTGTCGCCAGATTTTCAACGTAAAGTTCATAATAACCAGTTATTTATAGCTCCGCTGGGAGAGCTTGATCTCGTTGAATTGAAGTTCCTCACGGTGGAGGCTTGCTGCAACCTCACCTCCATTATATTCCCACGCAGCAACATAGGCAAACTTGTCGTCATTGCGCAACGCTTCCCCCTCACTGGTCTGATACTCATCCCTGAAATGTCCTCCGCACGACTCTCGCCGTTGCTGGGCATCGCGCACCATAAGTTCGCCAAGCTCAATAAAATCAGCAACCCTGCAAGCTTTTTCCAATTCTGGATTGTATTCGTCCAGTCCACCGGGAATTCTTACCCCACGCACATATTCGTGGCGTAACTCTGTAATCTGATAGAGTGCTTCGGTCAGCCCGGCATCGTTTCGAGCCATACCGCAATATTCCCACATTATTTTACCAAGACGACGATGATAATGATCGACCGACTCTTTTCCTCCACTGTTTTTCATCTGTTTCAGACGATCGGCAACGCCTTGCGCCGCAAGGGTAAACTCTGAGGCATTTGTATCGAAGCGTGGCGTATGAATTTCGGCTGCCAGATAGTTGCCAATGGTATAAGGAAGAACGAAATATCCGTCGGCAAGCCCCTGCATAAGCGCCGAAGCACCGAGGCGGTTGGCTCCGTGGTCAGAAAAATTGCACTCACCAACAGCAAAAAGGCCAGGAATCGTGGTCATAAGTTCATAATCCACCCAGAGACCACCCATAGTATAGTGGACGGCGGGATAGATCATCATCGGCGTTTCATAAGGATTATCAGCAACAATCTGCTCGTACATCTGGAAAAGGTTGCCGTAGAGAGCATCAATAGTGTCATGCCCTTTACGCTTGATGGCATCGGCAAAATCGAGAAAAACTGCAACTCCGGTGCTGCCAACACCAAAACCTGCATCGCAACGCTCTTTTGCGGCTCGTGACGCCACATCTCTTGGCACAAGGTTACCAAAGGCGGGATAGCGACGTTCCAGATAGTAGTCACGATCCTCTTCTGGAATATCGGAGGGCTTGATTGATTGATTTCTCAGCTTTTCTACATCCGACAACTTGCGCGGAACCCATATCCTGCCATCGTTGCGCAAGCTTTCACTCATCAGTGTCAGTTTTGACTGAGTATCGCCATGCACAGGAATGCAGGTAGGATGAATCTGGGTAAAACAGGGGTTCGCAAACATGGCCCCTTTTTTATAGGCGCTCCAGGCCGGGGTCACATTGGAACCCATGGCGTTGGTCGAGAGGAAAAAAACATTGCCATAGCCTCCACTGGCAAGAACCACAGCATGAGCTGCATGACGCTCAATTTCGCCAGTAACAAGATTCCTTGTAATGATCCCGCGTGCCTTGCCATCAACAAGCACCGTATCAAGAACATCACGACGATTGAAAAGCGTTACATTTCCCAACGCAATCTGGCGGCTTAAGGCACTGTATGCGCCAAGAAGTAATTGCTGCCCGGTTTGACCTCTGGCATAAAATGTTCTTGATACCTGCGCCCCCCCGAATGAACGGTTGGCAAGAAGTCCACCATATTCACGAGCAAACGGTACACCTTGAGCAACGCAAAGGTCAATAATCTGATTGCTGACTTGGGCGAGCCGATAAACATTGGCTTCGCGCGCCCGGTAATCACCACCCTTGATCGTATCATAAAAAAGCCGAAACGCGCTATCACCGTCGTTTGGATAATTTTTAGCTGCGTTTATTCCGCCTTGTGCGGCAATACTGTGGGCACGACGAGGGCTATCCTGGTAGCAGAAGACCTTGACCTTGTAACCAAGCTCTCCGAGCGATGCTGCGGCAGAGGCTCCGGCAAGTCCGGTACCTACTACAATAATGTCAAGTTTCCGTTTGTTGTTGGGATTTACCAGCTTGCAGGACGATTTATAGTCGGTCCACTTGCTTGCCACCGGCCCTTCAGGGATTCTGGCGTTGAGGCGTGTCATTGAAGAGTATTGAGAGTGTTTCTTTCGTCTAACAGTAACTTAATTCCTGAAAAAAAGAATAAATATCGGAACAAGGCTGAACCCGGCCGCAATAAAGAAAGAGTATGCTGAACCCAGAAGCTTCACTGCATCCATATACTTGCCATGGTTCCAGCCAAGTGTTTGAAATGCTGACTGGATGGCATGGTTAAGGTGAATACCCAGCGCTATAAAGCAAAAAATGTAAAGCATGGAATACCAGGGAGTTGAAAAGAGCAGCAGGGTTCGATTGTAGAAATCGTGGGCAGCAATACCGGGAGGCGGAGCCACCAGACCTATTTTGATAAAGTAAAAATCAAGAAAATGGAGAGCAAGGAAGATGAAGACAATAATACCGGTATGAAACATGTACTTGGAAAAAGGCGAGGTATCGGAACTGTTATTGACCGCATAGGAGGTTGGCCGCGCTCCCTTGTTCTGGCCGGAAACCAGCAACCCAAAAATTATATGGAGCGAAAAACCTGCAAAAAGCACAATCTCAAAAACCTTGATGAGAGCATTGGTGCCCATAAATGTGGCTGCCTCGGTAAACGCACGCCCTCCATCATTTTTCAGCAACATCAGGTTAATGCCAAGATGTACACATAAAAAGGTAACCAGAAAAAGTCCGGCAAGCGCCATAAGAACCTTCCTGGTAATGGATGAATACAAAAACATGGTGTTCATTCAATGGTTATTTCAATGGGAAAGAACTGAGGATTTTCATCCATCAAGCGTTAATGTAAAGGTTTATTTTTATTATTCCAATAGTATAAGTTACGCCAGATCCATTTCGTTAACCATTGCTACTGCTCTGACGGGAGAAGCTTCTCCTCGAAAAATTTTCAGAGGAAAACAGCAAAACAGAAAGGGGTTGTGTAAAAGATTGAGAAGTCCTGTAAGGTTCTCAATAATGAGCAAGCCATTCTGAAGCAGACTTTTGTGGACTGGAAAATCAGCCTGATCGGGCGCATCAACCGAAATCATATCCACACCGATGCCTTGAAGATTGAAGCCCGAAAGCCACTGGGCTGCATCAGTAGAAAGCACAGGATAGCTCTCGAAATATAAAGGAGTGCCCCAGTATCGGCTCATCCCCGTGCAGAGAAGCAAAAACTCACACGTCGTTATCTCAGAAAAAAAAGGCTTGAGCATCTCGATGGTGATAACATTGCCGGGTGCGTCACGAACATCAAGCACGACACCTTTCCCGGCAAACCGGTTAATGTCGAACGTCTCAAGCGATGGGGCACCCTCAATAATATGTGAAGGAAGGTCGATATGTGTCCCGGTGTGCGAAGAGATGGTGAGAAGCTGCTCCGCAAAACCATCTTTTTCAATGGAAGATATCGGCTGGAAAAGAGCTCCGGAAGCGCCGGGATAACAAGGCATTCCGGGCTCAATACTCTGACTCAGATCAATAACCTGCATCTGCGTATACCCTGCTTCTGTACATTCTGGTGGAAACATAGTCGATAATAACCTGGACCGCTTTTACCCGCTCTCCATCACAAAAAAGCTGGTGATCGGAATGCTCCAGCCAAAGGAGGGATTTCTCGGATGGCTCTGTCGCAATATTGTTGAAGAGTATAGTGGCGCTTTCAGGGAGCACCGTACTATCCCTTCGACATTGCAATACCAGCACAGGCACCTTGACACGACAAAGCTGTGGCAGTGTCAGCTTGATCAAATCAAAAAAAGAGATAATCGCATTAGTCGGTACCCAGGGGTAGTGCGAAATAACACTGGCACATTGTGGGTCAGAAAAAAGCGGTTTTAACGCCCAGTTTTTGAAAATTTTACTGACCAGCAGTGCAAAAAATTGCAGAGGACGCCCCGGAGCAAGCATGGATACAAGCTTTATTGCCGGTGTTGCAAGCACCAGAGAGTCAACGTTGTTCGGATACTTGACAGCAAGATGAAGCGCAAGAAGTGAACCCATACTATGGCCTATCACAATAATCCGATCAGTATCATGGATAAGCTTTTGCAGCGCACAATCGGCATCAGAGAGCCATTCATTCCGTCTGACTCCCCGAAGCGCCTCTGGCGAATCTTCTCCATGACCCATAAGCAGGGGCATGCTGACTGTAATACCCAGCTCTTGAAGAGGTAAGTACAACGCCTTGACACTCTCAAGTGTTCCCCCGAACCCATGAAGAATGAGCACACCAAAAGAGCTTGCCTCGTCTTTTTTTTCCACCATGATCGCAAATTATATGATACCCTGCTCTCTGCATCAACAAGATAGCAGATAACACTCCCCAAGGAAAATACAAGTTATAGGGAAAATTCCTGTGAATTGGCTATTTTTCCGTCCAAGCTTGCTGAAAAGATGAACGAAAAAAAAGAGAGATGCGTAAGATTGTACTGGCTGTTTGGCTGATTTTGCCCCTGGCGCTCAGTGCCTGCTCCTCCTCAAGACCAAGCCTGAGTGGAAAAAGCGATTTCAATGCCATATCACCCGACGAGGCATACCGGCTGGGGAAGATAAAGAACACGCCCTATATTATTGATGGCAGGGTCTATGTTCCCATGGACTATGAAGAGGCTGTTGCTTATGAGGAGACCGGAACGGCCTCCTGGTACGGTCAGGAGACGCTCGACCAGCATAGTGGGCAGTTGACCGCTTACGGCGAAGTATTCGATCCAGCTCAACCCAGCGCCGCACACAAATACCTCCCCCTGCCCTCGCTTGTGAAGGTAACAAATCTTGATACCAAATCGTCGATTGTTGTCCGGGTCAATGACCGGGGGCCATTCATTGGTGACCGCGTTATTGACCTCAGCGCAGAGGCAGCAAAAAGACTGGGTTTCTTTGAGAAAGGGACTGCAACAGTGAAGATTGAGGTGCTTTCAAAATAGAAAAAAGGTTCCCGCATCAAGCACAACCACTGATACCAGATACGGGAATGCGCACTATTTGTTCATGATGGCAGCCACTTGAGTAAAGTTAATCAAGCAGTGCATTGAAGTTTCTGGCCTGACGACCTTCCCAGTTTCGCTTATGGTAGGCATAACCGACAATGAGAGGGAGTGCTATCGTAGCCTCGGCAAAAACCATCTGCTCATGAACGGTATCAACCTTGCCCCATGAACTGGCCTCCTTCAGGGTAGAACCTGAAAGCGCACCATCGCGCTCGTCGGCGACGGTGATCTGTACCGCGTAAGTGTGCATGGAGACATCCTCGTGACCAAGCACCTCTGCAGCAACCACAATGTCCTGAGTAAAGTTTTTGGGAACACCACCACCGATCATGAAAATACCGGTCTTGTCGTTCTCAATCTTTATTTTAGTCAGTTCACGAAAATCCTTGACAGAATCGATTGAAACATGTTTTTCAGGGTTGTTCCACTGGTGATGCACCAGACCAAATCCGGCAGAGCAGTCTGAAAAGGCCGGACAAAATATCGGTACGCCCTTTTCATAAGCCTTATAGACAATGGAGTTCTTGTCGAGGTTATTTGCCTCAATGTATTTGCCCATCTCCACAATAAATTCGCGTGAAGAGTAGGCCCCGGGCATCATGGAGTTGGCAATAATGGCAGTGGTATCATCACAAACCCGAAGATCATCCTCATCAATATAGGTGTCGTAAATGCGGTCAATATGCAACTCCCTGAGAATGGCATCATCCATAAACTGACTTCCCTTGTAGTGACGAAATCCAAGGGCTTCAAAAAAGTCCTGATCAACAATGTTTGCTCCGGTGGAAACAATGGCGTCAACCATATTGTTGTCAATCATATCAATAATAATCTGCTTCAACCCGGCGCTGATCAGCGAACCGGCAAGGGTGAGAATGACTGCGCACTCCTTATCCCGCTGCATGAGATCAAGAATGGAGGCTGCTCTTGCAAGATTCCTTGCCTGAAAAGCGGTGTCGCTCATCTGGTCGACAAGTGGGACAATATTCAGTTGCTTTATGTCAATATGGCGAACCGGCGCGCTCAGTAACTCCTCTTTTATGAATCCTGGCTGCATAACTGCTCCCGATGCGATTACTATAGTGACGAAATAAAAAAAGAGAGTAAGCTGACTATATCACACACTCAAATCACCGGATGCTGCTTCCTTCCGGATCTGACATGGTTGGGCAACTGAGCGTTGTATAGGACTTACTCTCTATAATATTGGGCTTTCGAACTTCTCCCTGTTAAGAGATCGAAAACATGTTGTCCAATATAGTGCTTACAGGAGTGAAAACAAAAAACAAACAAAGGCCTTTTATCTTTCTCTCAACTGTGATAACTTGGGGTTCATTGATCTTTACACAGAAACACGACAAGGCTATGACAAAGCCGCATTGCTGTCACTGGAAGCGGCAACTATCACTCCTATGGGAACTCATCGAATTTTAAGCGGGATGCGCCCGACAGGTAAACTCCACCTCGGACATTATACCGGTGCCCTTGAAAACTGGGTTGAACAGCAGAATCTGCTCGACGAAAAGGGTGCAAGGGCCTATGAAACCTGCTTTCTTATTGCCGACTATCATAACTTGACCACCTCGCTTGAAACAGGGGAGATCTATACTCATTCGCTCGATATGCTGGTTGACTGGCTGGCTGCGGGAATTGATCCTGAAAAAAGCCCGGTTTTCCGCCAGTCACAGGTTAAGGAGCACGCGGAACTGTTTCTGATTTTTGCCATGCTGATCACCTCTTCTCGCCTGGAAAGAAATCCTACGCTGAAAGAGCAGGTGCGCGACCTGAATATGGATTCACTGACGTACGGGCATCTTGGCTATCCTGTATTGCAGTCGGCTGATATTCTCCTCTACAAGGCAAATGTTGTTCCTGTTGGTGACGACCAGATTCCCCATGTCGAAATTACCCGGGAGATCGCCCGTAAATTCAACAATCAATACCCGCACCCTCTCCTCGGTGAAGTCTTTGCGGAACCATCGCCAAAAATCACAAAATTCTCACGTCTTGTCGGGCTTGACGGGAAGGCAAAGATGTCAAAATCTCTCGGCAATACCATTTTGCTCTCGGACAATCCGGATGAGGTGATGAAAAAGATGCGCATGGCGGTAACAGATACCCTGAAGATTCGCAAAAACGACCCGGGACATCCTGAGGTCTGCGCCGTCTACAGTTACCACTCCAAATTTACGCCATCGGCACAACTGGAAAATATAGCTGCTGATTGCCGTGCTGGCACACTTGGCTGTGTGGACTGCAAGAAGCTGTGCGCAACAAATATTTCTCAGGAGCTGGCTCCGCTGCTTGAGAAACGGCGTTACTATGAGGAGCGTATGGATATGGTTACCGATATTCTTCTTGATGGAGAGAAAAAAGCAAAACGCCTTGCCCACGCAACCATGCAGGAGGTGAGAGCTGCCATGAGGCTTGGCGAAACAACCTCCAGCAACCATCACTCCAACTAAATGCTGAACAAGAGAAAATCGGCCTTTATCTTTGACATGGATGGAGTGCTCACCGATAACATGCGCTTTCATGCTGACTCGTGGGTTGAACTCTTCAAAGACTTTGGCCTTGAGGGGCTGGATGCCGAACGCTACCTGGTTGAGACGGCAGGCATGAAAGGCCTCGATGTGCTGCGCTACTTTCTCGACCCGGAGATCACCGAAGCTGAAGCAGGACGTTTGACAGAGTTCAAAGACTTTCTGTATCGTGTCATGTCGCGCAACCGTATCACCCCCATGCCTGGCCTCAAGGCGTTTCTTGATCTGGCTGACAAGCAGGGAATACAACTCGGTATCGGTACTGGCGCTGGAGCGAAAAACATAGAATATGTACTTGACCTCCTGAATCTTACAGGAAGATTTCAGGCCATTGTTGACCCATCTCAAGTGAGCCAGGGGAAACCCCATCCCGATATTTTTTTGCGTGTCGCCGAACTTCTGGAGGTAGCGCCCTCTGACTGTATCGTTTTTGAGGATGCCCTGCCAGGTGTGGAGGCGGCACGCCGGGCAACGATGAAATGCGTTGCTGTTACCACCACAAACCGTGCCGATGCCTTCAGCAGTTTCGACAATGTCGTAGCGGTTATCGACGATTTTACGAAGCTTTCTCCGAAGGATCTCCTGAATACAATCTCCACAAAAGCTCTTTCGACTCTTGTATAACAAAAAGTCTTATGCACTCATTTTTTTTCCCTGTCATACAGAAAGCACTCCTGGCGGCTGGTGTTACCACCGATAAACCAATCCAGATTGAACAGCCTTCGGACAAAAAGTTTGGAGACTTTTCAACCAACATCGCCTTGCTTGCCGCAAAAGAGTGCAGAAGAAACCCGCGTGAGCTGGCGCAGGATATTATCAAACACTTGCAATTTCAACCGGATACCGTCGCAAAAATTGAGGTGGCAGGAGCTGGATTCATCAATTTTTACCTCGCTCCAGTTTTTATCATGCGCTCGGTCGAAAAGGTGCTGGATGATGGTGATGAGTATGGAAAGAGCAACATAGGCGACGGGCAAACAGCCATTGTGGAATATGTCAGCGCCAATCCAACCGGACCGTTGACCATAGGGCGTGGCAGGGGTGGGGTACTGGGAGACTGCATTGCCAATCTCCTTGAAACCCAAGGGTACAACGTCACCAGGGAGTACTACTTTAATGATGCTGGCCGACAGATGCAGATTCTTGGCGAGTCGGTGCAACTCCGTTATATGGAGTGCTGTGGAGTCGATAGTGAGTTTCCCGCAACCCATTACCAGGGCGATTATATCCGGGAGATTGCAGAAACGATCTTCGCTGAACATAACGCAACCCTGCAAGAGGGTAGTGATCTCTCTTTTTTCAAGAAAAGTGCTGAAACAATTATTTTCGCCTCTATACGAAAAACTCTTGAAAGAGTTGGAATACGGCATGACTCGTTTTTCAACGAACATACTCTCTACAGTGCGGATGAACGTGGCATTGCTGCAAACCAGAGGGTAATTGACGCGCTGAAAGAGATGAACTTCATCGCCGAATACGATGGAGCAACCTGGTTTCTGACAACAAAGCTCGGACAGGAAAAGGATAAAGTTCTCATCAAATCTTCTGGAGAACCGAGCTATCGCTTGCCCGATATCGCCTACCATATCACGAAGTTCGAAAGAGGCTTTGAGATGATCGTTAATGTTTTTGGCGCGGATCATATTGATGAATATCCTGATGTCCTTGAAGCTTTGGACATTCTCGGTTACGATATCGGACGAATCAAAATCGCCATCAACCAGTTTGTCACCACAACGATTGATGGGCAGACGCTCAAAATGTCCACGAGAAAGGGCAATGCCGATCTGCTCGACGATTTGATTGACGATGTTGGCGCAGACGCTACACGGCTCTTTTTCATCATGCGCGGCAAGGATTCGCACCTGAACTTCGATGTCGAACTGGCAAAAAAGCAGTCCAAAGAGAATCCTGTCTTCTATCTGCAATACGCCCATGCAAGAATATGCAGCCTCTTGCGTATGGCGATGGAGGAAACAGGGTTCGATCCCGCATCCTGTAAAGAGCATCACCTGCTCCGGCTGCTAAGCTCTCCAGCAGAACTTCAGCTTGGCTTTGCACTGCTGAACTATCCCGATATGGTAAAAGCCAGCCTGCGACTGCTTGAACCGCAAAAAATGGTTGAATACCTGCACTCCCTGGCCGAACTGTTTCACCGCTTCTACCAAGAGTGCCCCATCCTTAAAGCGGAATCTGATATCTGCAAGGCTCGGCTGTTTCTCTCGGTAGCGACACGCCAGGTGCTTCAGAACGGCTTCAGGATTCTTGGAGTCTCGGCACCTCAATCGATGTAAAAGAGAGTCGCGTTATTGGTAGAGCGCCTGCTCCTCTATGTAATAATGGATGGAAGGTGGAACAAGTCTCGAAAGTGACTTTCCAGAGGAAGCAAGTACCCTGACATCAGTTGATGAGACCGGATAGTGATAATTGATGAAGCGTGCAGCAGCGTTCTCGTCCGAACGTCGGGGTATCCCGTCAATCAAGGCCCTTCTGAACACGACAATATCGCATAGAGCAACAAGAGTCTCTGGCTCTTTCCATAAGGGGAACTCTGTAAAATTATCTTCGCCAATGAGCAAGGTTAGCTTGTCAAAGGGGTAAGAGGCATTGATATGGCGCAGGAGATCGACTGTATACGATGGCTGCTGTTGTTGCAACTCCCATAGACTCGCCTCGCAGCAAACTCCCGTCTCGTTTATTTCCTGGGCGAGGAGTTCACTCATTCGAGCTCTGTGAAGATCAGCGACAGAATGGTTTAGCTTGAACGGATTATTGGAAACCGAAATAATTATCCGGTCGATATCAAGAAGCTCTCTCGCAAAAAGAGAGAGAGCAAGATGACCATTGTGTGGCGGATCAAAGCTGCCGCCGAAAACCCCAATGTGCAAGAGTGTAATGGATCAGATTTTTGAATTCGGCGATATTTTATTCCTTATCCCCTGCATCTCTCTCTTTTTATCTGGAAACCGCTTCAGGTACTGGTCAAGTGTCAGACCTGCATCAAACCATTTATTTCGGGTAATCAGTACATCTATCTTTCCTTCAATCGCCTGTTGAAAGTAGCTCGTGTCACTATAGCGCTCTATCAGTTCATCATAAAAAATACCAGCCGCCTTGAACTTCCCTAACTGTACATACTCGCGAGCCACCACAATGATGTTTTTTGCTAATTTCTCTCGCATCTTGGTAATAGCCTTCTCGGAATACCTCAGACTGTCAATCCTGGCAAACTGAGAAGATGCTGTTGCATAGCGCCGCTTGTAAGCATCATTATCAGGATTGATTTTCAGTAACTCACGGTAGGTCTCGACATCACTCGCAATCTTTGACGAATCTTTCATCGGATACTGATCCATATAGAGCGCAAAATTCTCGATGGCTTTGCGGGTAGGCTGTTGATCAAGTCCTGCTGGAGGGGAAAGTTTTTCATAAGATTTAGCCAGCATAAACTGGGATGCGCGGGCATACGATGAAGAGGGCATCTGTTGCTGTACACGCAAAAACATGTCAGCGGCAAGCAGATACTGGTCAGATTGGTAATAAGACAGGCCCAGAAGATAAACTATATCATCTTCAAGTGCGGTTGCCGGAGATGTGAAAAGCAGTACTTCCAGCGCTACGGACGCAGACTGATACTCCTTTTTTTCATAGAGTTGAACCGCCCTGGCATAACTTTCATTAAGAGCTGTATTCACTGTCACGGCAGGCTTTGTGGAGGAACAACCTGAACTCATCAACACTCCGGTCGCCAATAGCATTATTACAGAATGAGAAAGAAAACCGGTGACCGACTTATACATGTATTAGCTCCATTATCTCTTTAGAAATAAACAATAACTTTATCTGAAAAAAATCAAAACCCGATTCCCATCACCCTTGGTTCCATGACAGAAGAGGCCTAACTGCTTTTACCCCACTTCTCACCAACTCCCGCAAGACGACTTATCCTTTCCGTTTTCCCAATATTCTGAGTCATCTCTTTTTTCTGAATGTTGAGTGAATTCATGACTCAACAACCTTAACAATTTGCAAAATTCCAATCTCTTTGCCTTATAACCGACCAGTCATCAAATTTTTAATGCGGCAATTGAAAAAGCTGTATATGCGAAGCAATCAGCATGAAGTGGAATGGGAATACGCTTGTGGAGCTTAGGGGAGTCGAACCCCTGACCTTCTCATTGCGAACGAGACGCTCTACCAACTGAGCTAAAGCCCCTTCCCTGCGACATCTTCGTTAATCCTGAGGCACACATCACAGAGCATCAAAAAAATAGCCTGCATGGGCAGGCTATTGACTGTTAAGCCATCAGGGGAAAATCTCCTCTCATGCTGTTTCAGAAACAAGAGTCTCCCTGAGTTTACTGAGCTGGTGACTAATGGTACCGTCAAAGATAGTATCACCAATTTTAACCGAAACACCTCCAATAAAGGCTGCGTTGGTAGACATCTTCGTGCGTACACGCTTGCCTGTATAGGATTCAAGGCCCGCAATCAATTCTGCAGACTGCTCATCAGAAAGCGTAACCGCGCTGATAATATCGGCATTGACGACTCCCATTCTTTCATCAAGCAGTATTTGAAACTCGTCAATAATTTCAGGAAGCTGCCCGGCTCTTTTTTTTCTCGTGACAAGTCTTAAAAAGACAAACATTTGCTCTCCAACAGAACCCTTGAAAACCTCTTCAAGGATCTTGATTTTCTTGTCTCCGTTGACAACCGGACTCCGCAATGTATGGGTAAGATCGCGAGAATTATGAAGTACCTCCTTGATCACGCCAAACTCTCCGACGATCTGATCAAGAAAATTCCCCTCCACTGCCGCAGTCAAAACAGCTGATGCATATCGACGGCTTGCAATTAAACTTGACATGTCGTGAGCGTTTTCAGTTACGTTTTGTTGAAAGATCCTGAATCATGCTGTTCACTATTTTTTTCTGCATATCAGCATCAAGTACTGTCTTGATAATCTTTTCGGCGCCCATGACCGCAAGATCGGCAACCTCATTCCTCAAGACATCAAGCGCACGATGTTTCTCCTGCTCAATCGAACTCAATGCCGCAGCGATCATTTTTTTGGACTCTTCTTGTGCTTTACCTGTTATATCAGCGCGAAGTTTTTCGGCATACTCTTTTCCTTCACGGATGATTTTGTCAGCTTCAGCATCAGCTTTTGAAAGCAGCTCATTGTTCTTGCGCAAAATAGCCTCAGATTCATCCTTGGCCTGATGCGCACGGTCGATAGATGACTGAATCCCTTTCTCTCTCTCTTCCAGAGCAGTAATAATAGGACCCCAAGCAATCTTCTTCAGAATAAGGAGCACAATCACAAATGTTACCGCAGTCCAAAAAATAAGGCCGGGATTCGGGCTCAAAAGATTAGCCTGAAGAAGTATAACTCCTGACGTAAGCATGAACAATGTTTCAGTTAACGATTAATAAAGCCCGATTGCAGCTTGATAAGAGCAGCCACAATCGGGATATCTTCTGTATCGAATCTGCAGACCGCTCAGAATCTTACTTAAGAGCAAGAAGCACACAGATAACTTCACCGAAAAGAGCAACACCCTCAATAAGAGCTGCGGCAATAATCATGGTGGTACGAATGTCTGACGTAGCCTCTGGCTGACGAGCCGTACCTTCAGCAGCAGAAGCTGCAATGTTACCAATACCAAGACCGGCGCCAATAACTGCCAAACCGGCACCAAGGCCCGCACCTAAATAAGCTAAACCTAAACCTTCCATCTTGTCATTACCTCCGTTTATTTGTTGTAAGTTTTTTTGCTAAAAAAGAATTAGCAGTTTTGAAAACCGATCAATAAAAAGCATCTCAATGATGAGCAACTTCTGCTGCATGCTCGTCATGCCCGTCATGAGCTGTAGCAAGGCCTATAAAAAGAGCTGAAAGCATTGTAAAAATAAATGCCTGAAGAAACGCTACAAAAAGCTCAAGCAAATAGATGAAAATAGAAAAAGGAACAGAAACTGCTACCGCTACGATATAACTTTTGAGAATAAAGCTGATAAAGATAAGGCTCAGTATCACAATATGACCAGCAGTCATATTAGCGAAAAGTCGTATGGCAAGAGCAAACGGCTTGGTGAAAAGACCTATAACCTCAATAGGAATCATGATAATCCACAACGACCAATGAGTGCCAGCCGTCAGATGGGCAAGAAAACCCTTGAGGCCATGAGCCTTTAACGCCGCAATCTGAGTGATAAAAAAAGTAAAGATTGCTAAAGCAAGAGTAACGTTAATATTACCCGTCGCTGTTGCACCATAAGGCACCAGCCCAAGAAGGTTGCAGAGTAAAATAAAGAAGAATACTGTCAGCAGATAGGGAAGATGTTTTTCATAACCATGCCCTATGTTGGACTTCGCCACATCGAGCCTGATAAACTCGACCAGCGCCTCCACAGCATTAGTCAATCCTTTTGGCGCCTGACGGTTGGTCATCTTTTTGTATTTTCCGCCAACTACGGAGAAGATAATCAGAAGAATTGCCGATACCAGCCACATCATAACGACATGCTTGGTAATAGAAATATCAATGCCCGCAACAGGAGCTATTTTGGGAAGCTCTATCTCACCAAATGGGTGAAAAGCAAAAATATTACTGTCAAAAATATGATGCATGATCACATCGCCAGCTTTTTCCTCTTCATGAGCTGCGGGAACTGCATGTCCAGACTCAGCAGCAGTAGCGGAAACAACCTCTGCAGAGACGCTGGGCGACTGCGCATACGACAGACCGGAAACACCACCAACACTGACAAGAAGAGGAACAAGGATCGCCATCACCTTGAGAAGAGCCTTAGGATGTAAGACGTTTAACCGTTTCATGCACTATTCTTTTTCTGTTTGTTTTTCTTTTGATAACCGAGGATTTCAACAATCACATAGATACAGTAAAAAGCAAAAAATGAAAAGACGAAATCATTGACAACGACAAGATTCCTGATAAGAACCAAAGCAATGAGCCCCATCATAAGAAGTAACCGAACCGTAAGTCCGCCAAAAACAAACTTGGTGAACTCTGATGGGCTTTTATCAATTGCATACTCAAAGAGCAGATAACCGACAACGGTATTACAGACTACCATCACCCAAGCAAGGAAAACCGAATAATAATCAGTACTGGCTGATTCAAACCCGAAATAAACGGCCCCCCCTAAAATGACGGATAAGATAAACAACTTAATAAAAAATTCAAACAATGGCTTCATAACAACCGTCTCTTTCTTGATAAACAAGTCCAACAACCACGAAAATCACTATTTTTTTGCGTTAGCTGTTCGAACAACCTTCATGAGCACAAGCGCCATTCCAACCATGCCAACCACGACTCCCGCCAAAAGCAGTAATGGCGACGTACCAAGCTGAGTATCTGCCCAATATCCCAGAAAGACAAAAAAAGCAAAGCTCGCTGCTATCTGTAAACCAATTCCCATATAATCAGAGACCGCACGAACTGAACGCCCAAATTTTTCAGGGAACCTCTCCTCATCAGGCATTGCCATCGTCAAGCTCCTTAATCATGTTCATTCAGACAAGCAACACCGTACAGCAAAAAACAAAACCGGCTATAAGCATGAAAAGCCAAGTTCTGGGTGAAGATACGACTACTTCCTTAAATAATGAATGCTTTACCGCAAATTCTCTCTCCATTAAAAAAGAGATTGATAAAAATCATATTTTTCCCGGAAGTACCAATCACAGGAATGAAAAACTTTTTCCATGCAAGTGCCAATAATAAAGAATGATGACTGATTTAGCAGCAAAACAGGAGGCTAACAACGTAAATCCTTGCGGTTATCTCATACCGGCCATATTCAGTAAATACACGGGACTTGTCGCACTGCAAAGCACGAGAGCCGGGGGAGTGAGCGAGGGAGTGTACGCATCATTGAACCTCGGAAGCAATACCGGAGATAGAGAAGAAAGAGTTTATGAAAACACGCAGCGCCTGTGCGCAGCAGTCAGTATTGATCGGAAAAAAATGGTGCGTTCGGAACAGGTCCACGGCACAGAGGTGCTTGTTGCCGAAAAACCAGGACAATACTGCGGCTACGACGCATTCATTACGAACAAAGAGAATCTCTTCCTCTCTATCTTTACCGCAGACTGCTACCCCATACTTCTTTTTGACCCCCGACACAACGCATCAGGAGCAGTTCATGCTGGCTGGAAAGGGGCCGCAGGTGAGATCGTGATCAAAACCATTGACGCGATGAAAAAAAACTTTGCCTCTATACCGGCAGAATTAATTGCCTGCATAGGGACAGGTATTTCAGCCGAAGCCTATGAAGTTAATCAAGAGGTAGCAAACGTATTTCGGACGGATGAAAGCAGGCCTTCAACCTTCTCGATGAAAAAGGATAAATACCTGCTCGACCTTCGGCAGGTAAACTTCCGGCAACTGCTTGACGCAGGAATTCAGATATCGAATATTGAGCGCTCTTCCTTTTGCTCATATCGCGACAGCAACCTTTTCTTCTCATACCGCCGCGATAAAGGAACAACCGGCCGAATGGTGAGCCTTATCGGTGTCAGCTCCAAAACGACAGTTACATAAAACGCCTGCCGTAAGAGCCATAAAGTTCATGGGCCTGACGAGATATCTCCTCCCTGAAATCGGGATGAGCTATACTTGCAAGCGCCTCGGCTCTCTGACGGAGATTTTTGCCATGGAGATTAACAATACCAAACTCTGTAACAACATACCGCACATGCGCTCTTGTAGTAACCACCCCTGCCCCTGGCTTGAGCATCGGAACAATTCTGGAGAGTCCATGTTTTGTGGTGGATGGTAAAGCAATAATCGGCTTGCCTCCCCTGGACAGGGCGGCCCCGCGAATAAAGTCCATCTGGCCACCGACACCGGAATAGTATTTCTGCCCGATTGAATCGGCACATACCTGGCCGGACATATCAATTTCAAGAGCGCTGTTAATGGCTGTCACGCGAGGATTTCTTCTTATCTCCCTGGTATCGTTGACAAAATCGGAAGGAAGCATTTCAACGAGCGGATTATCGTCAACAAAGTCGTAGAGCCGCCGCGTGCCCACGAGAAAACTGGCGACAATTATCTCCCGATGACTCCGCTTCTGACTGCCATTTATCACGCCTTTTTCAACAAGATCAATCACTCCATCCGAGAACATTTCAGAATGAATACCCAGATCCCTGTGTCCGGAAAGCGCTGCAAGGGTGGCATCTGGAATTGCACCGATACCCATCTGCAAGGTAGCGCCATCCTCAACAATGGAGGCTATATGACGGCCGATACGAATCTCAACATCTTCGAGAACATGACGAGGAGTCTCTGGAAGAGGATCATCCACCTCTACCATCGCATGAATTTTACTGGCATGCAGCAAACCCTCACCGTGCGTACGAGGCATTTGGGGGTTCACCTGTGCAATGACGAGTCTGGCAGACTGCACTGCCGCCAAAGTGGCATCAACCGAAACCCCAAGCGAACAGTAACCATGTCGATCAGGTGGAGAGACATGAACAAGAGCTACATCAAGCGGAAGAACTCTGTCGTAAAAAAGGGAAGGAACATCGCTCAAAAACACAGGAATGGAATCACCGTCCCCTTGCTGAACAGATTGTCTTACATTTTTTCCAACAAACAACGCGTTGAGCCTGAAGCTTTCCCGGTACTCCGGCCTTGCGTATGCAGCCTCGCCCTCAGTATGAAGACTGACAATTTCAACATTTTTTAACTCGGAGGCTCTCCGAACCATCGCGTCAATCAAACGTTGCGGCGTTGCTGCCGCAGTATGCAAGAATACCCTGTCCCCTGACTTGATTTTTGCTACCGCATCTTCTGCGGAAAGCGTACAATAGCGCATAAACCCTTTTTAATTTCCGTTATTTTTCCGACGAAGATATGCAGGAGTGTCGGATAAACCTTTCTGAATTATATTTTCGCGCTCTCCTCTTTCCCCTGCAAGCAACGAACTTTGATCTGTCTCCTGAACATGATTGCTCCTCAGACCCACATCGTGCGGGTCACTGATCGACAACTGCCTGCGAATATAGGCTGGAATCCGCAAATCCTCTTCCTGCCGTTCAGCATAGTGAGAAACTGGCTTTCGCCCTGCGGCTGAAACCTGCCCGGATCTCATTCCAGGCACTGCGGCAACAGGACGTCGAGCCGTTGGTACCTTCCCGTCGTCCTGATCTTTTCGCTTGAAACCCGTAACGATAACGGTAACCCTGATCTCACCCGATACCTGCGGCTCATCAACATATCCGTTAATAATCTTTGCTTCACTGCCAACCTGCTCTTCAATATAGTTCATGGCATCCGACATGTCACGCATGGTGACCTGTCCAGTAATGTTGACCAGAACCCCTTTCGCGCCTTTTATTGACACTCCTTCAAGAAGAGGGCTGTTGATCGCGTCGGATGATGCCTTCAGCGCGCGGCGTTCACCTGCGGCAGCCGCAGAGCCCATAACGGCATCACCTGCTCCGGACATAATGCTCCGGACATCAGCAAAGTCAACATTGACATGCCCGTGCCGGGTAATAATGTCTGCAATCCCCTTGGCGGCCCGGTAAAGAACGTCGTTGGCCATATTGAATGCCTCAGTGGCGCTTACTCCCTCTTCGGCAATACTGAGAATTTTCTCATTTTCGACAAGAATAAGTGTATCAATATAT
Source organism: uncultured Chlorobiaceae bacterium (assembly GCA_903915955.1). Taxonomy (GTDB): domain Bacteria; phylum Bacteroidota; class Chlorobiia; order Chlorobiales; family Chlorobiaceae; genus Chlorobium. The sequence continues at coordinate 57,792 of CAIWUU010000176.1, forward strand.
TTGCGAAGTTCGGCTATTCCTCCATCTGCAATTTTCGACTTGACCTGCCCCTCAAAGTTAAACGGCCGCGTAACAACGCCAATGGTAAGTATCCCCATATTCCTTGCAATAGAGGCAATCACCGGCGCTGCGCCCGTCCCCGTCCCCTTGCCCATGCCTGCCGCAATAAAAACCAGGTCAGCTCCACGGAGCTGAGCCGCAATAATCTCTCTGTCGTCTTCGGCTGCCTGACGACCTTTGGCAGGATCTGCTCCAGCTCCAAGTCCACTTGTCGCCTTTTTTCCTATCTGCACCCTGAGAGGAGCTTTAGAATTCAGAAGCGCCTGACGGTCCGTATTAAAGACTATATATTCAACACCACTTATTTTCCGGTCGATCATATTGTTTACCGCATTACCGCCACAACCGCCGACCCCGACAATCCTTATCGTCACACCTTTGCCTTGATCATTGTCAAACAGACCAGGATCCAGTTCAAATGCCATCGTTCATCTCCACGTTAAAACGCACTTATTCTCTTTCACTCATCAGAGATTATCCCAAAATTTCTTCACACGGTCTACAATCTTTTTCCCCGCAGGAGTCTGTTCATGCGCTTCTGACTGCTCCTCTGAGCCTGAGAGAACATCACTCGGAAGAACCTCAGCTGTCGCAGCAAAACTTTGATTCACCGCGAGGTTATTCTGAAAGGCATGAGCAACAAGACCCATAACCGTTGCATACATAGGGTTATTAACCGAGCCCTTGATCCCGCCGGAAACCCCTTCCGGGTAACCTATTCGAACATCAAGGCCAAGAATATCATGAGTCAGCTCCTCTGTGCCTGGCAGAAGTGACCCACCTCCCGTTATAATAGCGCCAGCATTAAGATACTCGTAATAGCCTGAACGTTTAACAGAGTCACGGACAAGTTCCAAAATCTCCATCATCCTCGCCTCGATGATCATTGTCAACGAACTCTTTGGCACGGACTTCTGTGGACGCCCTTCTATTCCCTCAATAAGAAGCTCCTCATCCTCTCCACTCAGCTTGCTGTATGCACATCCATGCTTTATTTTGAGATCTTCTGCGACCTCGTAGAGTGCTCTGACGCCATGGGCAATATCATGAGTAACGTCATTGGCGGCCACCTTGATAACCTCCGAATAGCGAATAGCTCCATCAATATAGATCGCGACTTCTGTTGTGCCGCCACCAATATCAATGACAACCACACCACTTTTCTTCTCACGCTCTTTCATGACCGCTATACCCGAAGCAACAGGCTCAAAGGTAATGGCGCTGATCTCCAGACCCGCCTTTTCGACACACTGCCTGATATTGCGAATTTTAGTTCTCAAACCCACAACAATATAGGCACTGCCTCTCATGGTCGTCCCGGCCATACCTATCGGGTCAAGAAGTCCCTCCTGGTCGTCAACAATAAATTCCTGTGGAATGACATGAATAATTTCATGATCTATATCCAGATATCGAATATTGGTCTTCGCCTTCTCCAAAAACCGCTTCACATCCGACTCATTGACAATTCCAGTCTGGTTGATACTGATTTCCGAGTTACTGTGAATACAGTGAACATGCGCACCGGAGATCCCGACATCAACACCGTGAATACGAATAGAGGATTCTCGCTCAGCATCAGCAACTGCCGCCCTGATAGCCGCCACCGTCTTATTGATATTGACAACCGTAGCCCGTTGGAGACCATCAGAATTAGAACGACCTTTGCCAAGAACATTAAGCTTGCCGATCTCATCCTTTTCGGCCACCACAACGCACACCTTCGTCGTTCCTATATCAAGACCAACCGCAATATTGCTTTTCAGCATTGTTCTACTCTTACCTTATTATCACTGGGTAATACCCGGTTGGATCTCTGGAGAAGGAGGTCGCGTTGTAAAGATCCTCTCTCCGAACCGCAGATCAACCGTGTCATAAAAGCCAAACCCTTTTTTCGAAACAACCTTTTGCCAGAATATCTCAAATTTTTTCAACTTTTCCTTAAAGTTGCCATCATTACCAATAATAAACCGGGTGGGTTCCTGAACGGCAATACACCAACTCAAATTGTTCGCAGCAAGATGCAATTCCCTGATAAGCAGGCGGGCGTAATCTGTCTTTGAAAGAGCATCAAGAAATTGGAGGATCAAGACAACATCCCTCCGGTCAAGTTGCTGGAGACCATTCTCGTTCATGGTCAAACGGTTTACTCCACCAATTAAAAACAGATCAGGGAAACGGGCGCCAACCTCTTTTCTCAAGGGAAGAAGAAATCCTTCACGATCGATAACCATGGTACTGCGCCCAAGAAGTGCCAGCGCAACAGGCTCCCGCTCTATAACCTTGACACGAACGATGCCGTTCAGCTCCTTATTAATTACCGCATCCCTGAGATAGGGAAGAACCATAATCCGCAGCTTTATCTCATTTGTATCAAGCCCCTGAAGATTTGCCCCTTTATACTCTGCCATGCGTGACAGTAGTTCAGGTTCAGGAATAATCGACTCCCCATACACAACAAACCCACGAACTACCACCTCTTTTTTCCATCGTGACGCAGAGGTGGCCAAGGCCGCCAGAGCAACAACGACAGCGATGATAATAAATAACAGCACAAACCTGCGGCCAGCAGGGCCAGGAACTGCATTGAGCGGTGATTCCGTGGGCGTAGGCTCCGTAAGATAATCAGGATAGTCCCTCGATTCGGAATCAGGCATAACACAATCTTTTTTCTTTCATAACAAACACTGCTTGATCTGTCCAACCCATCAGAGTGACTTGCAGGATTCGGCGACTCTTGATGCAAGATGGGTAATATCTCCGGCTCCCATAAAAAGGAGCATATTTCCGTTGGCTGCCTGCTCCATGATTGCCGAAAACAGAGCCTCTTGATCAGCAATATACTCAACATGCTTTCCTCCTGCCTTTCGAACAGCCGCAGCAACCAGTTCAGCCCCGACACCGGGATAATCAGCCGCCTTCTCACGTGAAGGATAGATATCTGCCACATAGACCATATCTGCCCGTGAGAGCGCCCAACCATATTCATCGGCAAACTCCCTCGTACGGGAAAAGAGGTGTGGCTGAAAAATTGCGACGACCCTGGAGTCAAGCCATCCACCTTTTGCCGCTCTGACCGTCGCCTTGACCTCTGAAGGATGATGAGCGTAATCGTCCACCACCATCAGTCCCGAATTATTACTGTATTTCACCTGGAACCTTCTTCTCATGCCGGTGTATCGACCTAATCCTGCAATAAGTTTTTCAGGCAGAATTCCCAACTCCACTCCTGCGGAAAAAGCCGCCAGGGCATTGAGCACATTGTGGCGCCCAGGAACATTGATACAGACATTGCGGTACTCATGACCGTAAGCCTTTACCGTGAAGATGGCACGCTCTTTTTCAAGAAGCAGATCAGAAGCCATAACATCCGCAGGCTCATCAATACCGAATGTCGTATAGAGGCGGTTCATCAACGGGATAATCTTTCTGATCTCCGGCCAATCAACACAACAGATAACCCTGCCGTAAAAAGGCACTTTATTCGCGAAGGCAATAAAGGCCTGTTTCAGCTCATCCAGCGTTCCATAGGTATCCATGTGCTCTGATTCAAGGCTGTTGACAATGGCAATGGTCGGGGTAAGCCTCAGAAAAGCGCGATCATACTCATCAGCCTCAATAACCATATATTTACCCTCACCAACCACAGTGCTCCCTTTAAGATAGTCCGATATACCTCCAATCATGACGGTCGGCAACTCCCCTGATTCGATAAGCATGGTGGCAATCATCGCTGTCGTGGTCGTCTTGCCGTGCGTCCCGGAGATACATATTCCATATTTATAGCGCATAAGCTCGCCAAGCATCTCGTCCCGTTTGACCACCGGAATACCCGCTTTTCGGGCGGCAATGATTTCAATATTCTCCTCCGGCCTGATCGCAGAGGAGTAGACCACCACATCACACGAGGTGACCTGCTCGGCCCGGTGACCACGATAAATTATTGCACCATGTTCAACCAGCTTGTCGGTCACCTCCCCTGACAATAGATCAGAACCAGTTACCCCGAAACCTGACTTGAGGAGCAACTCCGCAATGGCGCTCATGCCAGCTCCGCCTATACCTACAATATGAACACTTTTTGTTCTTCCCAGTTCCATGAGTCCGATTCTTTAATGTTTTTGAGCAAGCGCAATAATCCGCACCGCAAGCTGATGAGCAGCATCAGGATAGGCCAATTTTCGGGAGGCTTCACCCATGTTCCGCAAATTTTCAGAATTATTCAATAATGCAAGAATAGTATTTACCGCACTCTCACCGGCAAGCGAGTCATCTTCAACCACAAGAGCAGCGCCTCCCGTTACCAGCGCTTTTGCATTATGACGCTGATGGTCACCCGTTGCAAACGGATAGGGAACAAGAACCGACGGCTTGCCCAAATTGGTCAGTTCGGCAATGGATGAGGCACCGGCACGGCAGAGCACAAGATCGGCTGCGCTGTATGCTGCCCCCATCTCTTCAATGTAAGGCGCAATCCAGAGATGGGGGGAAGGCTTCGCCAACCCCTTGATGCGCTCATAATCAAGGGCTCCTGTCTGCCAGAGAAGATTTGCTGAAGCAGTAATCTTGCCAAGGTGCTGAAGCACGGCGTTGTTGATTGCACGGGCACCTCTACTCCCTCCAAAGACCAGCAGTGTAGGGCGCTCTTCACGCAAGCCAAAACGAGCACGCGCACGAGACCGCTCTTCGACCTCAAACGATCTCGCTGGATTACCGGTGACAAAAATCCGCCGGGTTTTTGGAAGAAATCGGCGTGCATCCTCAAAAGAGAGATGCACCTCACTGGCAAGCGCAGCAAGCAGTTTTGTCGTCACACCCGGAAAGGCATTCTGCTCCTGGATAAGTGTTTTTTTCCGCATAAGCTGGGCAGCAAGGAGCAGTGGCGCACTCACAAATCCGCCAGTACCTACAACAACATCGGGAGCCTCGCGATGAACCAGAGCAATGGCTCGAATCAGAGCAGCGGCAAAATCAGCAAGAACGCCAAAATTAGCGGCGATGGTTGCAAGCGAGAGTCCCCGCTTCAGACCTCTGACTGGAATAAGATGAAGCTGATAACCAAGCCTGGGTACCTCAGACGCCTCAATGCCGCTGGTTGTACCAGCGAAAGAGATCTCCACATTCGGCAATAGCTTCCTGAGCTCTCCAGCCATGGCAATACCGGGATATAAATGACCGCCAGTTCCTCCGCCTGCAAAAAGAACCTTCACGCGCTCCTCCCTTCAATGCCATCAGTGAACTTGCAACAGAAAAATGGACACATTAAGAAGCCATAACTATTATTTGTTGTTTATTGCGTAAAAACTCAACAGGCGATTTATAGCCTAACGTTGAGTGTTTCCGTTTTCTGTTATAAAATACTTCAATGTATTCAA
>CAIWUU010000177.1 GCA_903915955.1 uncultured Chlorobiaceae bacterium
TCAATATAGAGGAATCCGCGGTTCGCCTGGGCAAGAAGGCCGGGCTCAAACGCTTTCACACCGCTGGTGAGCGCCTGTTCGATATCAATAGTACCGCAAACACGATCTTCAGTAGCGCCAAGGGGAAGATCAACAACCGGAATAGGAATTTTTTCGATACTGAGAGATGTCGGATCAATGCTCTTGCGTCCCTTTTTACCCTCTTCACCTTCGATATACTGCTCAAGAGTACGGTTATAGGTATCACCCTCAACTCTATCAATAAAGGGAAGTACTTCAGCAAGCGCCCTGACAATGGTACTTTTTCCTGTTCCCCTGTGCCCCATTACCAGCACACCGCCAATTTTCGGGTCTATAATATTGAGAATCAGACTGAGTTTCATCTCCTCCTGACCAACAATTGCTGTAAAAGGAAATGCCCAGCCAGACTTCTTTTTTGAAGATGGCTTCACCGACTTCACTTCTGATTCCGCCTTCGCCTTTGCCGCAACCGTTTTTTTTGCAGCACTTTTTTTTGCAACTGGTTCAGTCTGAGTCATAATTGGTCGTTTGGTTGATACCTCCACCCCGTGAACTCATTCACCGGAAAAGGCTTACTGTTTAAAAGTACAATAATAGAGCCCCAATTTATGCTTTTGAAAAGACAATAGAAAATGGTTTTCAAAAAGTCACCTGTGCAGGGCATTTTCTGCGGCCTCTTTAATACTTTCAGAGAGAGTTGGATGGGCATGTATCGTCCCGGCAAGCAGCTCTGCGGTTACCTCGAACCGGCGAGCAAGGGTCAATTCACCGATCAGCTCAACTGCGCCATGTCCCAGAATATGGCCCCCAAGCAATCGACCATCCGCAGCATTAAAAACAAGTTTGACAAACCCGTCAAGATTTCCATAGGCATTAGCCTTGCCCGAAGCAGCAAACATGGAGCGCCCCACCGTTACCTTATACCCCCTCTCAATCGCCTGTTCCTCACTCAGCCCTATACTTGCAACCGAAGGCTCAGCATAGACGCACCGGGGAATCATGCTCTCATCAAGGAGCGCTGGAGTTTTGCCTGCAATGCTCTCAACAGCAATGGAAGCTTCAGCCGATGCCTTGTGGGCAAGCAGCATACCACCACGAACATCACCAATGGCAAAAATATGGTTGACCGCGGTTCGGCAAAAGGGGTCTGCCACAATAAAACCACGTTCGACCTCGACACCAGTACGCTCCAGGCCAAGCCCGTCACTGTTACCCGTTACACCTACAGCAACAAGAAGATAGTCCCCACTGACCGGTTGCGACTCTTCTCCCTCAACCACCAGCGTAGCGCTCACCTTTCCCCCCACAACAACACTCTCAAGCTTTGCACCGGTAACAACCGTAATCCCCGCTTTCTGAAACGAACGCTTCAAGCCATCCGAAATTTCAGCATCTTCAAGCGGCAACAGTCGTGGCATCAGCTCAACCAGGGTCACTGCAGTACCCGCCATGGCATAAAACCAGGCCATTTCAACGCCGATAGCGCCGCCGCCAACCACAATCATCGACTGAGGAAGCGACTTGAGGGCAAGAGCCTCCCGACTAGTAATAATGCGTTTTCCGTCAGGCTCCATCCCGGGCAATTGGCGAGAGCGAGCACCAGAAGCAATAATAATAGAGTTGGCCGCAACGGTTTCCATTCGAGCTCCGTCACGAACAACATCGAGATCATGAGCGCTGGTAAAAAGAGCCTCGCCCTGGATAACCTCAACTCCTGCACGGCGCAACATGAAACCGATCCCTTTCGAGAGTTTCAGCGCCACATTGCGGCTGCGCTTGACCGCTTCCGCCAAGTCTATCCCGCTTGACTCCACCTTGAGACCAAAGCTTCCCGCTTTATTAACCAGATCGAACAGCTCCGCACTCCTCAAAAGAGCTTTTGTTGGAATACAGCCCCAATTCACGCAAACTCCGCCCAACGCCCCTTTTTCAATAAGGCAAACCTTCATTCCTGCTTTGGCAGCCCGAAGCGCAGCCTCATAGCCACCGGGGCCAGAGCCAATAACAGCAAGATCAAAGGAACGAACGGGCAGATCAGAGGAGTGTTGCGTGGAAAGCATAGCAGATATGGTATGGTTTTGTTATACTGACTCCGCAAGTGTTCTGGCGGTAGTGTTCAAGTTTCGGAAAATGCAAAATCAGTTGATAAAAAACGAATCGGAATCGGTGGAAGAGACTCCTCTTGAACCAAAAAAACTCACCCTTCAAGTCAGCCGAGTGCAGACCCCGATGCGCATTGACCAATATCTGACACGTCAGGTCGAAAACGCCACGCGCAACAAGGTGCAGGAGGCGATTGAGGAGGGACGGGTGCTGGTCAATGAAAAAATCATCAAATCGAATTACCGCATCAAATCCTGCGATGTGATTCAGATGACTTTTCTTCGCCCACCCGCCCCGGAGCTGGCGCCTGAAGATATTCCGATTGACATCATATATGAGGACAATGATCTGATGGTGATCAACAAAAAGCCGGGCATGGTTGTTCATCCGGCATTTGGCAACTGGACGGGCACCCTTGCCAACGCCATTCTGCATCACATCGGCAAGGATGCCGAGGAGCTCGACAAGTCTGAACTGCGACCGGGTATTGTACACCGGCTCGACAAAAACACCTCAGGGCTTATCATCGTCGCAAAAAATCCCGTGGCTCTTCACCGTCTTGCCCGCCAGTTCGCCGATCGCAAAGTGATAAAGATCTACAAGGCAATGGTCTGGGGAGTTCCCACCCCTCCCTCAGGCACCATTACAACCAATATTGGACGGTCGAAAAGAGACCGGAAGGTGATGGCAAATTTCCCCTACGAAGGAAAGGATGGAAAAACGGCCATTACCGACTACAGCATCACCGAAAACCTCCACTGGTTTTCCCTGCTCTCGCTCACTTTGCATACCGGGCGCACCCACCAGATAAGGGCACACCTCCAACACCTTGGCCACCAGATCCTCGGAGACGAAACATACGGAGGCGCCTCCCTGCGCACACTCCCCTTCAGCAAAAGCGAGGGCTTCGTCCGCAACCTGCTTGAACTGCTGCCGCGCCAGGCACTGCACGCCGAAACCCTCTCTTTTCAGCAGCCCACCAGCCGTGAACAACTCTCGTTTACCGCCCCATTGCCCGAAGATATGGAGCTTGCGCTGGAGAAAATCAGGGATATCGTGGCCTCTGCATAACGTCAACAATGAGAATCAACTTGTTTGCCTTGTCCCAATAAGTATGTAAACTGAAACTCAGAAATTCAATCTGCATACTTATCGCAATGAACTATACTCAA
>CAIWUU010000178.1 GCA_903915955.1 uncultured Chlorobiaceae bacterium
ACGATAAAAGCCTCAGCAAGAGGATTTCATAAATTCGAAAGTTACCGAACAAGGATCCTATTTTACTGTGGCAAACTCGATATGGGTATAGCCTGATGGCGTATTAAAAAAAGCGGTTTCACTAAAATATGCGGAGAACCAAAGCATCAAGCATAATTTCTGTTACTCGAATCTGTCAGTTTTCCGATGACATATTTATGTAAAATACTTGTAACGAGTGTCTGGTATGGAATTCCTTCTTCCAGTGCCTTCGTTTTTAAGGCTTCTACATCTCTTTTAGAAACACGGACATTGATTCGGTGATCTTTTAATGCGGTTTCGGCTGCCGCCTTCATTAATTGACTTTTAATAGCATTAAAATCCTTAACGGATGTCCACTCACCGGATTCAATTGAATCAATAAGTTCTTGTTCATTATTTTCATTCATAATATCCCTCCTAAATCATAATGCTTTGTATACTTTCTGCTTCGATACAATGTTTTCAAAAAAAAGTCACCATCTTTTTCAGGAACACATGGAACACATATCGCATAGCCATCAATTTCAATGATCAATATGAGTTGGTTTTCATGTTCTGCTTCATTTGGATGTTCAACCACATCAATCAAATGCCCTTCTTCAATTGCAACAACAATTCTTTCGAAAGAAACGCCACGTTCCTCTTTCAATGACCTGTTTTTTTCTTCATCCCAGAAAAAGCTCATAATGATATTTTAAGCTAAAGATACTGGAAGATGTTTGTTATTTCCGATATATCATCTTATAGCATATCCATATCAACCAATTATGACATTCGATATGGCATTATAATTAATTGTAAATGAACTATCACAAACATCAAAAAAATTTCCCTAAACTATCAATTATTTTATTTTATAGAGTTTGTATATCTAAAAACTCAAGCAAAAAAGACCTTAGCATAGATTCCGCTCTACTTTCAATAGCTTTAACATTGAAATCATCGTATTTCAAAAGATCATTATTCAGCTTAATCCGCGATCGTTCAATTAGAATTTTCTTTTTGTCAGCAAAAACCTTATTGCTAAGACTTTGATTATCAAACGTTAAAGTTAAATTTCCTAATGTATGAAGATATTTCTCATGATCATCAAAGGAAATTGATGTCCATTGGCCGGGCACTGGATTTTGGGGAATAATATGTTCAATTTCCGCTTTCTTTATTTTTAATTGACTGCCGTGTGTAACTTCTTTCAGAATCCTGAACAATTCTGCCTTTCGAAATGACATTTTCGACACTGTAAACCTTTAAGTCGTCCTTATACAGGCGAGTGTATATCTCGATGTTTGGTGTTGCGGAGATGATAACCGACTTTTTTTTAGATGAAACTTTGTTTTTATTGACAAAAATCACCGTGTTCTCATCGGTCTTGAGAAAGTAGTTGCAAGTGAAAAGTTGGTAGACCCGCATCTTTCGCAATTTGTGCCATGCCACGAGCCTTTGCGACGTCACCAAGCGCAGCAATGAAGACGTCAGGATTTGTGTCTTCAGCGGCCACAGAAAGATATTCGTTTAATCAGGAGCAAATTCAGGCAATTGGATTATCCTCAAGTGCGCCGCCATGCAGCCTGATGTGCGGGAAGTGCTCTTGGGTGCGTTCAACCCACACGTCACGACCCTTGCTGAGTTCGGTTTCGTTCGAAGCAACCGAGATGCGGTTTTTGGCAAGTGCGGTGATCTCCTCCAGAAGAGCAGCGAGGATACGATCGTCAGAAGTGGCGGTATCGTCCTTCATTTTTGAGAGGATGCTGGTTAGTTTTTCTACGGTGACTTTACCGATGGTGTTATAGAGTGCCTGATTCATGGTTTTGTGGCTAAAGTGAAAAATCCCTGTTCTTCTGTACAAAAATTGTTTGGAAGAGATGAAGTTTTTATTAATATTGAATCGTTTTAGCACTCTATGTGTTCGAGTGCTAAAAAAGATATAAATTGTTTACCGTAGTATCTTACTATTAAATGAAAAACCCAAACGAGATAAGACAATGAACTTGAAACCCTTAGCTGATCGAGTTATTGTTAAGCCTGCAGCGGCGGAAGAAAAAACCAAGGGCGGTCTTTATATTCCTGATACCGGGAAAGAAAAACCGCAGTATGGTGAAGTTATTGCCGTAGGTGCAGGTAAAGTTGCTGATAGCGGTCAACTGCTTGAAATGCAGGTGAAGGCTGGCGACAAAGTGCTTTATGGTAAATATTCCGGCACCGAAGTGAGCGTGGAAGGTGAGGATTACCTCATCATGCGTGAGTCGGATATTTTCGCCATTCTTTAAT
>CAIWUU010000179.1 GCA_903915955.1 uncultured Chlorobiaceae bacterium
ACGATAAAAGCCTCAGCAAGAGGATTTCATAAATTCGAAAGTTACCGAACAAGGATCCTATTTTACTGTGGCAAACTCGATATGGGTATAGCCTGATGGCGTATTAAAAAAAAGCGGTTTCACTAAAATATGCGGAGAACCGTATTTTGAGGATGTGTGATGCTGAGCAACCTGGCGATTCTGTTGAACCCGAACCGGGCGGGAACTCCTTTCAAAACAGTATATGAACGGCAGAACAGATATCAGTCATCACGGCAGGGTTGTAACCAACGACTGTAAATGGCTTGTTAATTTCTAATCGAGGATTTTCAAAAATGAATCATTTTTTTTCCAAAGGTTCGCGAACAAAATTTACGCGACTTTTTTCAGTGATGGCGGTGTTATTAGTATCAGGTTGTGCAACTGAGACCCATCAGGCCTTGGTTGTTGACAAAGTCAATAGTGCATCAATGCCCTATTCAGGAGTCAAATCAAGTCTTGTTGTTGGCAAATTTGAAAACAAATCAAGTTTCATGCGCGGGCTTTTTTCTGACGGGGTTGACCGGCTTGGAAGTCAAGCCAAGACTATTCTTTTGTCTCATTTACAGCAAACTAATCACTTCAATGTCATGGAGAGAGACAATATGAGTGAGGCAAAGTTAGAAGCCAATTTAGGAGGAAAGACCCAGTCTATTAAGAGTGCGGCATTTTTGATTACTGGTGATGTTACAGAGTTTGGAAGGAAAGAGACTGGTGACCAGCAGCTTTTTGGAATTCTCGGACGAGGAAAATCACAAGTTGCTTATGCAAAAGTCACTCTAAATGTGGTTGATGCCCTTACATCAGAAATAGTGTTTTCAGCCCAGGGCGCGGGTGAATATGCTCTTTCTAATAGAGAAATTATTGGTTTCGGAGGCACTGCAGAATATGATTCAACTCTTAATGGCAAAGTTCTTGACCTTGCTATAAAAGAGGCTGTGAACAGATTAGTTGATGGAGTAGATCAAGGTTCCTGGAAACCAAAAAATTAAATTAAAAATGAAAAAAATATTTCCGGTTTTATTGATAATTATATTTATGCAAGGCTGCGCTACTAATAAGCCAAGTTTATATAGTTGGGGAAGTTACGAACAATTAATTTACCAGAGTTATGCAAATCCTGGAAAAATTTCACCTGAAGAGCAAGTTTTAAAACTTGAAGCTGATGTTCAAATTGCCAAATCAAAAAATAAGGCTCTGCCTCCAGGATTTAATGCTCAAATTGGCGTTTTATATTTCCAGACTGGAAAGTTAGATCAAGCCAGGCAAGCTTTTATCACCGAGGGAGAATTATTTCCGGAATCAAAGCAATTTATGGATAGACTCATTGCTAAAACAAAAAATGGGGGAGCTTTATGAAATTGTTGAAGATTACCTTTTCTTTGTCAGTTTTATCATTATTGGGTGCGTGCGCGACTCCTGTTGCACAGTTGGATTATACGAATTATCGAAAATCAAACCCGGCATCAATTTTAGTATTACCCCCTGTAAATAATTCGCCTGATACGAAGGCTACCTATGGATTTTTATCCACCTCAACAGAGCCCCTTGCTGAAGGTGGTTATTATGTCTTTCCAGTTTCTTTAGTGGATCAGGCTTTTAAGGAAAATGGTCTGCAAAATCCACCCGAAATGCATCAGGCACCTCTGAATAAGTTAAAAGAGATTTTTGGGGCGGATGCAGTTCTTTATATCACTATTGAAAATTATGGCCCTGTATACAAAGTCATAAGCAGTGATGTCGTCGTTAGTGCAAATGCCAAATTAATTGATGCAAAAACCGGAGTGCTTTTATGGTCTGGATTTGCCACAGCATCCAGTGCTGAAACTGACAGCAATAATAATCTTGGATTAGCTGGTCTTCTTGTTAAAGCTATTGCCAAACAAATTGTCAGCAGTGCTGTTGATCAGGGTCATGACATTTCTCGAATGACGAGTTCAAGACTTTTAACACCAAAATATAATGGTCTGTTATATGGGCCAAGGTCTCCACTCTATCAAAAAGATGAACAAAAACAATAGTTGATACGACGTTCAAGGTATTACTGACAGGCTGGATTGTTTCTGAATAATTGGTTACTGCGATTATTCTGGTAATGTGGTGGCATACGGAAATATCGACTTAGTAATCGTTAATAAATAACTATAACAATTTACCCAGAATTTGGTTCGATTTTGTAGTTCCATTCACCATGAAATTCATTTCGTATGATGTGGATTTTTTCAAATTCAGCATCACTCACTTTGATGCCTGGTGGATATAAC
>CAIWUU010000180.1 GCA_903915955.1 uncultured Chlorobiaceae bacterium
AATAAATATTCCCGACAAGAGAAGGGGCAAATCAAGATTAACCAGCGAACTGAGAAAGAGCAGGAGAATAAGCCAGCTCGCTCCAAAACAGGTGACACAGGCCAGAAGAATAGCAATTCTTATGTAGCGAGCCCGTTTCCACAGAATGGCCACCTCTTTATTGATTCTGATGATATACGATTCTGGATAAGACTCCAGATCATCCAGAAGGGAGCGTGAACGGTCAATAATTCGTCCAAGCCTGTTGGTCATGGTGAGGAGAAGAAGACCAAGGCCCGATATCAAAATCATCGGGCCAATCGCTGTTTGCAGAATAGGGACAAGCTCCCTGAATGATGTAACTGACATAATAGACGGGCAACAACCTTAACCCTTTCTTTTCTTTTTGTTGCCTGTAAAGAATGATGTCTCTTTACCTGCTGGTTTATAAGGCTTTTTAAAACTTTTTTTGGCGCCATAAGGTGACTCACGCTCCTGATCTTCCATTTTGGTGAGCCGCAACTGACGGCCACAGACCCTCACCTTTCGTAACTCATGAAAGACATTATCCGGCAATCCCTGGGGAAGTTCAACCGTGCTGTAGGCTTCATTGATTGAGATATGACCCACCGACTCGGGATCAAGACCAACTTCGTTCAGGATAGCTCCAAGAATATTGCCCGCCTTGACACCGTGCTCACTGCCAACCTCAAGGCGATACCTCTCCTTGCCTTCGTCGCCATAGGATTCACCTTTGCCTCTCCTTTTCACAGGCGCACGATCCCGATCTGAACCGCGATCTCTGTCGAAACCACGATCCCTGCTTCCAGAACCCTCTCTCTCCTCCTGAAATCTTGATTTTTCTGGTTTGTTGGACAAGAGAAGCGGTGTTTCACCCTGCACAATCGCGGCAAGTGCAGCCGCAGCATCAAGCACAGGGACATCGTGCTCCTGACAATACTGTTCAATAAGATTGGTGAAAAAGCCAAGCTCCTCTGCCGCAATCCTGTCGGTGATGCGCTGGTTGAACTTTGCAATCCGCTTGTTGTTGATCACCTCTGTTGTGGGAAGCACCATCAACTCAATACGGCTATGCGTTGCACGCTCGATGGAGTTGAGCATGTTTTTCTCACGAGGTGAGACAAACAAAATGGCATCACCTGAACGTCCGGCTCGACCGGTGCGGCCAATACGGTGAACATAGGACTCTGTATCAGAGGGAATATCGTAATTGATAACATGACTGATGCGCTCAACGTCGAGACCGCGAGCTGCAACATCTGTTGCAATAACGATATGCAATACTCCACTCTTGAGCTGCTCGACGGTACGTTCACGCTGGCTCTGTGGCATATCGCCATTCAGAGCAGCAGCGCCATATCCCCTTGCCTGAAGTTTTTCGGCAAGCTCAATCGTCATGGTTTTGGTTCGCACAAAAATGAGCATCCCGTCAAATGGCTCAACTTCCAGAATTCTCGTGAGAATATCAATCTTGTGGCTGCCACCAACAATCCAGTAGCGCTGACGAATAGTGTCAACCGTGGTGGTTTTGGTCTGTATGGTAACCTCAGCAGGGTTGTTCAGATATTTTTGCGCAATACGACGAATCGGTTGCGGCATGGTTGCCGAGAAGAGGGCTACCTGACGTCCTTTGGGAGTCTGCTCAAGAATCCACTCGACATCGTCAATAAATCCCATGCGAAGCATCTCATCAGCCTCGTCAAGCACCAGGCATTTGAGGGTATTGAGATTCAGTGTGCCGCGACGGATATGATCCATGACACGACCGGGAGTTCCAACAATAACATGCACTCCCCGTCTCAGCATGCGAAGCTGAATTCCGTAATCCTGCCCGCCATAAATCGGAACGACATGAAAACCCTTGAGATATTCGGCATAACGCTGAAACGCCTCGGCAACCTGTATGGCAAGCTCCCGTGTAGGGGCAAGCACAAGCGCCTGGGGTTCGGCTAATTCAAGGTCGATATTAGAGAGTATGGGCAGGGCAAACGCGGCGGTTTTTCCGGTGCCGGTCTGTGCCTGACCAAGAACGTCACGTCCTTCGAGAATAAGAGGAATTGTCTGAGCCTGAATTGGCGTCGGATTTTCGTACCCAACCTCCTGAAGCGCTCTCATTAACGGTTCAATAAGCTGAAGGTCGTTAAAATCCTTCGGCAAAAGTTGCTGTTCTTTCATAGTGTATGTTTCCTTTCCGGATCATTGATAAAAAGCCTCGCGTGAGGCGCGAGTGGCAGCAATGCAGGAAAGAAAAACATGAAGAAGAGTTCTCATCAACCGAAAACATCGGGGCAACTTCCGGCAAAGCCGGGTGCCATCGTATCGTCACAAACGCTTAAAACTTACAATTGGGATAACCATAAATTTTTTCAGCGTCCTTTCTTAGCATATTCACCACGCATTAAAACGAACTTATAGTACTATTTTTCTTTGCAAAAGAAGAATTTATTTTTTAAAGCCGCTTACGGAAGGTGAGGACACGACCTCTCTGGTTATACTTCAAGCTTTTTTCTTACCTTTCAGCACTTATCAACCCGTTATGAAAAAAGAAAAAGGCTTTTATGAACAATTTCGCTGTTGTTCTCTATACAATTTTTCTCCCGGTTTTTCTCGGAATTACAAGACTCTTCAGCCCTCTGCATCCCAAACTCAAGACATTTTTCAGGGTACGAAAAGGTGTGTTCGAAGAGCTGAAACAAAAAATTGACACACCCCCCTTCTCTTCCTTCAGGGTATGGGTTCATGCGGCCTCAGTCGGTGAATTTGAACAGGCCCGCCCGATCATTGCCGCCCTGAAAGCGAGCCACCCGGAGATCACTTTTTTTGTCTCATTTCTCTCCGATTCCGGCTACAACGCCCGAAAAAACTTCCCCGATGCCGCCGCAGTTTTCTATCTGCCAACTGACACGCGCGGCAATGCCAGAAAACTGATCTCGCTGCTCAAGCCTGATATGCTTCTTCTCATGCGCTATGACTTCTGGCCCAACCATCTCGTGGAAGCAAAAAAAAGGGGAACAAAACTGATCCTTGCGGCAGCGGTACTTCAAAAAAACGCTTCCTACTTCAACCCCCTCCTGAAAGGCTTTTACCAAAGCCTCTTTCACCTTTTTGATAACATCTACACCGTTTCATCAAAGGATACTGTTGCATTCAGGCAGATATTCAGGTGCGAGCGGGCAGAAACCGCTGGCGACCCCAGGTTTGACCAAGTCTTGCTGAGGAGCAGTGACACGTCGAAAGTTGATCACCTCAAGCCGTTCTATAAAAACCGAACAGTACTGGTTGCGGGAAGTGTCTGGGATCGTGATGAGATGCTGCTGCTGCCCGCGTGGAGTGAGCTTGAAGAGCGGCCATCTCTTGTGCTCGTCCCGCATCAGGTAAACCCCGAAAACATGGCTCGCCTCTACCAGGAGCTGCACAACCGCTCCCTCGCTTATCTACCGGTATCAGCCCTGAATGACAATTTCAACCCTGAACAAGAGATATTGGTGATCGACCAGACAGGGTACCTTTTAGAACTGTACTCCATTGCATCGTTTGCTTATGTCGGGGGGGGCTTCGGTGTTAATGTACACAACACCCTCGAACCGGCAGTCTACAACATTCCTGTACTCTTCGGCCCCCGCTACCACAACTCCCCCGAAGCCGAAGGACTTGTTGCCGCAGGTGGAGCGACAGTGATTCATGATCAGAGAGAACTTGCCACCGAACTGAAGAGGCTGACGGGCAATACCGCACAAAGAGTCGAAAGAGGGAGGGCTGCGAGTGCATTTGTTCAGGAGCGAACAGGAGCTACGGCGATAATCGCCGAGAGCATCGAACGCTACTCTGCAAGGCGCTTAACCGATGGATAGACTGTTGATAAATGACGCAAATCAGAAATAACCGTTACCGTACAAGTGTGTTCACCCACTCAAGCTGACGGGGTAAACAGACCGTTTTAAGATCATAATGGCTTTGTGCAAAGGCACGGGCGTTGGCTCCCAGCCGTGCCCGCCCGGCAGGGTCGTCGAGCAGTGAGCAAACCTCATCGGTCAGGGCTGCAACATCAAAAAAATTCACCAATCGCCCGGTCTCATCGTGCAGAATTGCCTCGTGCAACGGTCTGGTATCGCTGGCCACGATGGCGCACCCGACGCTCATGGCCTCAAGGAGACTCCATGAAAGTACAAACGGATAGGTCAGATAAACATGAACCGTTGAAAGTTGCAGAAGCTTGATAAACTGTGAATAGGGAATGGTACCCAAAAAATGGACCCTTGCCCAGTCCGCATCGCTGATTTTCGGGCGCACTTCGGCGGCAAAAATCTCTTTCCACGTCTGGCCATCCGCTGGCCTGGCACCGTAGCTCACCTTGTCGCCACCAACAATAAGCACCCGTGCTTTTGGCCTGCGCCTCAGCATCTCTGGCAGCGTGCGCATGAAAATGTGATACCCGCGATATGGCTCAAGGTTGCGGTTCACAAAGGTGATCACCTCATCCTGCTTTGTCAGCGTCACCTTGCCATTGAGGGAAAGGGTGATGGTCGGGTTTGGTGCAACAACTGCTGTGCCAATGCCATCGTGCGCCACCGTAATCTTTGAGCGAAACGGTTCAGGAAAGGTGCTTGCCTGCCACTCTGTTGGCGAAAGTCCTGCATCGGCTATCTGGAAGTGCAACAGGTTATTGAGGTTTTTCAGGCGCAGACGACAGGCATCTCCCCCCTCGTCTACCGAAGGAAACTCCGGATCAAAACCCACATCAGCGCCCTTCGCATGATAGTAAAACTCGCAGTAGATACCCAGTGCTGCCGTTGGCCAAACATCTTTAAGAAAGAGGCTTTCTCCCCACCCGGGGTGGGCAACAATAACATCCGGAGTAAACCCTCCCGCTTTCAACTGTTGCGCCGCACGAAAACAGGCCTCCCCCCGAATGGTCTTGGTCTCAAAATCGCTTACCCACGGATGCACACCCTTTGTTGTGCCACGGGTGGCCGCATAGGAGAGTAGTTTGACGCCCTGCCATTCGTTGACCTGCACCTGCTTCAAGGTCATGGCTACAACCCTGTTTGCCGGCTCAGCGGCCAGGGCCGGAGCAAGAAACTTGAACTGCCCCGGAAAATTCTGATGGACAAAAAGAATATGCACGAATTAAAAAGAGTGATGTTGCACTGTACGCTTACCGCAATAAAACGGCACATATCTGCTCAATCTCCTCCTCCTTGAGGTAAGGATGCATGGGAAGCGCAAAAATCCGTCCGCTCAGATCCTCCGACACCGGAAAATCGCCCACGGTGTATCCAAGGTTGTTATAGGCTTTCTGAAGATGAAGCGGAATTTTGTAATAGATCATTGAGGGAATACCAGCCTGCTGCAACGCCTGCATAAGTTGATCGCGCTCTTCGGTTGACGCGGCAAGCACCGAGTATTGCGCCCATGCCGAGCGATATCCCTCGGGAATCCGGGGAACAACAAGCTTCCCCTCAAGCCTTGAGCTGTAGGCTTCAGCAATGCGCTGACGAGTGGCGAGCTCCTCATCAAAAAGAGTAAGCTTTTCGAGCAGCACTGCCGCCTGAAAAGAGTCGAGGCGACCATTGATGCCGATACGGTCATTGCTGTATTTATCGACCCCGCTGCCATGCACCCTTATTGACCGGAGCAGTGCGTCAAGCTCATCATCATCGGTAAATATCGCTCCCCCGTCGCCATAAGCGCCAAGCGGTTTGGCGGGAAAAAACGAGGTGGCACCGACAAGACCAAAACTGCCTGCCCTCTTTCCGTTAAGGCTGCCGCCAAAACTCTGCGCCGCATCTTCAAGCATCCAGAGTCGGTAATCGCTGGCAACGGCATCAAGGCGGTCATAGTCGGCAGGCAGACCAAACAGGTCAACCGGAATAATTGCCCTGGGCTTCAGCCCTTGCTGCACTGCCTGATCAACAGCATGACCAACAAGATCGGGATTAATATTGAAGGTGTCGGGAGAGACATCCACAAACACCGGGGTTGCGCCAACAAGGCTGATCACTTCGGCGGTAGCGACAAAGGTAAATGGAGTGGTAAAAATCGCATCACCAGGGCCAATCCCCTTGGCCATCAAAGGCATGAGCAGAGCATCCGTTCCTGAAGAGCAGGAGACGCAGTGGCGAGTGCCGACATACGCTGCAAGGCGCAATTCAAGTTCAATCACCTCTGGCCCCATAATAAACTGGCCACTGTCCAGAATCCGCTCCATACGCTTGAGAAGCGATGCCCGTATCCGCTCTTTCTGTGAAAGAAGATCGATAAATTGCATAATTGATCACCGTTATAATCCATAAAAACTGTAGCCGTCAAAATACAGATTCATTTCATTCTTTTACAGCATCATGCCGATTCTTTTGCTCCAAAGAGAGAGCGCACCCTGAACAATCTGCTCTTTTGCTCACTCCCTCTTTTTTATGTACTATAAGCATCAACATTCCAGATGGCGTACTCCTGAAAAAGATAATCACAGAACGATGAGCTCCTTTTACTTTCTTGGTATCGGTGGTACCGCCATGGCTTCGGTTGCCGTAGCGCTTTCATATTCCGGTCATGCCGTTACCGGCTCGGACAGCCAGCTCTATCCGCCCATGAGCAACTTTCTTGACGATCATAATATTCGCTACTGCAACGGGTTTTCGGAGAAAAACCTGAAAAACGTTTCGCCCGACACCGCCATCGTTGTCGGCAATGCCATAAGCAGGGGAAATGTGGAACTCGAATATGCCCTTGAACAGCGCCTTGAGCTGGTGGCTATGCCCGACCTTGTTCGACACCACCTGATCGGCAAAAACAGTTCAATTGTGGTTGCCGGCACCCACGGCAAAACAACCACAACATCGCTGGTTGCATGGATCCTTGAAGATGGCGGCCTCAAGCCCGGATTTCTGGTGGGCGGAATTCCTGAAAACTTTGCTCTTGGCTGCCGTGCCTCAGGACGAAGCGAGGAGGGCTTCTTTGTCACTGAGGGCGATGAGTACGATACCGCCTTTTTTGACAAGCGCAGCAAGTTCCTCCTTTATCGCCCCGACATCGCCATTATCAACAATATCGAGTTCGACCATGCCGATATTTTCGACTCCCTTGAGGATATCAAACGCAGTTTTCGGCTCTTTGTCAACCTTATCCCCCGTAACGGCCTGCTGCTTGTCAACGGTGACGATCCCGTTGCCCTCGACATTGCCTCACGTGCATACTGCAAGGTTGAACGGTTCGGCCTGAACAGTGCGTGCGAATGGAGCGCCACCAACATACGCTCAGACGGTGACGCATCAACTTTTGAACTGCACCACCATGGCAAGGAGATGGGTACGATACGCGTTCCGCTCTTCGGGAACTACAATATCATGAATGCGCTTGCAGCCGTAGCCGCAGCAACCCGGAGCGGCCTCTCTTTTGATGCTGTCAAGCATGCGATGCCACTCTTCAAGCGCCCAAAACGCCGTATGGAGATTGTCGGCACCTACGCTCCAAACATCACCCTTATCGAAGATTTTGCCCATCACCCCACCGCTGTCAAAGTAACGCTTGAGGCCCTTGGGCAGCTTTACGCAGGACGAAGAATTATCGCCTGCTTTGAGCCCCGTTCAAATACCACTACCAGGAACATCTTTCAGCAGGAGCTGTCGGAATGCTTCGGCCCTGCCTCCATTGTTGTTATGGGCAAGGTGCACCGCCCTGATCGCTACGCCCCAGACAAATCGCTCAACACCGCACTCCTGAAAGATGAGCTTGAAAAACAGGGAAAAAACCTCTTTCTTGCCGGTCAGGATGGGGCAAACTATCCTGCTGATATTGTAGAGTTTCTGCAATCGCACCTGCAAAAGGGCGATGTGATTGCCCTGCTCAGCAACGGGAGCTTCGGAGGGTTGAAGCAGTTGTTGATAGAGAGCTTGGGGTAACTGCGGGCGCTCGATACGCGCTTCGCGCTACTCGGCGACCGGGTTTGGTGGAATTATGCCAGCTCTGAAGAATTGGAGTTTTATATTATCTTTTTAAGTAGTATTTTCAAACTTGAAACCAAGCAGTTTGCGAAAGTTTTTTTACGACATCAACACTAACTCATTACAACACCGGAACGACATTATGGCAAAAGTGAAAGTCGGCATTAATGGATTTGGCCGCATCGGACGTCTGGTTTTTCGCCAGGCAATGAACAACCCGAATTACGAAATTGTTGCTATCAACGATTTATGTGACCCAAAGACCCTCGCTCACCTTCTCAAGTACGACTCTACTCACAAAAAATTCAAAGGTGATGTCAGTGTTGATGGCAGCAATCTTGTTGTCAACGGCAAAGTTATCACCATTACAGCACAGCGTGACCCAGCAGCTCTGCCATGGAAAGAGCTCGGATGTGATCTGGTTGTTGAGTCAACCGGTATCTTCACCTCGCGTGAAGGCGCCTCCAAGCATCTGGCAGCAGGTGCAAAAAAAGTGATCATCTCTGCTCCGGCAAAAGATAAAATTGATGCAACCATCGTTCTTGGCGTTAATGGTGACAGCATCACCGGTAAAGAGGAGATTGTCTCAAACGCAAGCTGCACCACCAACTGTCTTGCTCCCATGATGAAGGTTTTGCAGGATAATTTTGGCATTGAAAAAGGGTTCATGACCACGGTTCATGCCTACACCAATGACCAGAACATCCTTGATCTTCCACACTCCGATCTTCGCCGTGCACGTTCAGCCGCAATGTCAATCATCCCGACCAGCACCGGTGCTGCAAAAGCTATCGGCGAGGTTATTCCTGAACTTGTCGGCAAGCTTGATGGTTTTGCCATGAGAGTTCCGGTATCAGATGGCTCCGTCACTGATGTTACCGCCATTCTCACCAAACCTGCAACCAAGGCAGAGATCAATGCCGCAATGAAGATTGCTGCAGATGGCCCAATGAAGGGATTCCTCGAATATTGTGAAGATCCTATCGTTTCACAGGATATCGTCGGTAACCCTCACTCCTGTATCTTTGATTCACTCCTGACCATGAGCTCAGGCAACATGGTTAAGGTCGTCGGCTGGTATGATAACGAGCTTGGCTACTCAACACGAGTAACCGATCTTCTTGATATCTACTCGAAGTTTGTATAAAAACCACTCTCCAGAGAGGTTTATCAAAAAAGGCGCTCTGACAGGGCGCCTTTTTTTTATACTTTATCATTGCAACAGCTCCAGTCCGATCTTTCAACCCAACTCTTCACCTTATGACACACTCTGCCGCCACACCAATGAGAGCCTTGATCCTCTTCGACAGCAAAAGCTTCGGGGGATCAACCGATAAACTTATTGACTCTATAGGCCTCAAACTTGCCGAAGCAGGGGCTTATGTCGAAAAAGCAAGATGCAAAAGCAGAGGTGATTACAGCTTTGTCAAAGATTTTGACATCGTGATCATGGGCGCCCCGATTTATTATTTGATGGTTTCATCGGAACTTATGGGATCACTCCTGCAAAGCAACCTGAAAAACTGTTTACAGGGGAAAAAAATTGCGCTCTTCCTCTCCTGTGGCAGCCCGGAATTGATGGCCAACATGCTCTATCTGCCTCAGTTGAAACTTAACCTGATTGGCAGCACAATTCTTGTTGAAAAAATCTTTGCGCCAAACCAACTGACTGACCAGTCCATCATTGCAAACTATGTCGATGAGCTGATTGTCGCGTATAAAAAAGAGTCGTAATTATACGTCAACTGACTGACTGCCATTGACTCTGAACACACCGGCGACGTAATAAATTACTGCCGATTAGCTTGTATCGCCATAAATTATTTGCTTTTACAAGCATGGAAGCTAAAAAAGCTTATATTCGGGCGTTCTTTAATCACCTTGTACTGTTATTGCACTTTTTATGAATAAAAAAATGTTCAGAAAAAATGCCGTATGACAAGCTAATTTAATACGTTAACGGTCGAAATCATCGACAAAAGCATCAGTATTACTATCCATGGATTATTCAAAAAAATCAATAGAATTACATCTCAGCACACGCGGAAAAATTGAAATTAAATCAAAAGTTGATGTAGCCAGTAGAAATGATTTGTCACTGGCATATACTCCAGGAGTAGCCGCCGTTTGCCTGGAAATAGGCCTTGACAAAGAGAAATCCTACACCTTGACCAATCGGGCCAATCAGGTGGCCATTGTCTCTGATGGCACAGCCATTCTGGGACTCGGTGACCTCGGCCCTGAAGCCGCAATGCCGGTTATGGAGGGTAAATCAATAATTTTCAAGGAGTTTGCAGATATTGATGCCATTCCGCTCTGTATCAACTCTACCGATGTTGAGGATATCATCAAATTCTGCAAGATGATTGAGCCAAGTTTTGCAGGAATAAACCTCGAAGATATTTCAGCTCCAAGATGTTTTGAAATTTTTGAGCGTCTCGAAAATGAGCTCTCCATACCAGTCTTTCATGATGACCAGGATGGCACCGCAATTGTCACGCTGGCTGCCATCATCAATGCTTGTCGTGTTACCGGGCGAAATCTTCAGGATTTATCAGTTGTGATCAATGGAGCCGGAGCTGCCGGTATTGCCATTGCCAGACTGCTGATTCATGCAAAGGTCAAAGAGGTGGTGTTGGTTGATACACAGGGGGCTATTTATGAGGGGCGCCCGGGGATGAATCCGATGAAACAGAAGATCGCTGAACTGAGTAACAGGGCAATGCGAAAGGGTGATCTGCAAAGTACGATGGCAGGCACTGATGTCTTTGTCGGCGTCTCTGTCGGAAATATTGTAACAACAGAGATGGTTGAGGGGATGAACAGCGCTCCTTTCATCTTTGCCATGGCTAACCCGACTCCTGAAATTATGCCGGATCTCGCCTATAAAGCTGGTGCCAGTATTGTCGGCACAGGGCGCTCGGATATGCCAAACCAGGTGAACAATGCCCTTGTTTTTCCTGGCTTGTTCAGGGGAATCTTTACCAGTGGAATCACAAAGGTAACCGCAGAGATCAAAATGGCTGTGGCAGTCTCAATTGCTTATTCAATTGAACCAACCCGCGACAAGCTGATGCCAACCATGTTCAACAAGGATGTTGTCCACAATATCGTGAATGTGATTGCTAAAACAGCCAAGGGCGAACACTGTATCGGGGATGAGTGTGAGCTTGAAGAGATGCTTGCTGGATTGGTGGAGTAACAAAGGAACCGCATGATGCAAAAAGAGGGCTGGTAATCAACCAGCCCCTCTTCCTGTTATCAATCGTCAACTGAAAATACCACGCGCTTTTTCAAAAAAGCCTTTTGCCTCTTTATCGTTGTGGGCTGTCGGTGAAAGCCCCGGTGATTTTTGGATATCTTTCAGCAGCTCCTTGTCGTGGTGCGAAATATCTTTCGGCACATAAACATTGACCTTCACATACTGGTCGCCCTTTCCTCCTCCTTTCAGGTGGCCTATGCCAAGACCCGGAATCCGAAGCATGGTCTCTGGCTGCGTTGAGGGAGGAATGGTGAGCTTGACCGCCCCCTCCAGCGTCGGAACCTCAACTTTGGTACCAAGGACAAGATCTGCAAAACTGACCGCAAGCGCATAGACCACATCGTGACCATTACGGGAGAAGAGTTCGTGCGGCACCTCCTCAAGCACAACAATCAGATTGCCTGCTTCGCCACCTCTTGGACCGGCATTTCCCTGGGCACGCAAGGTGATATAATTTCCATCCTCAACACCAGAAGGAACTGTGACCTTGACTGTAACCTCACCAAGTTTTATCCCTTCTCCATAACATGCTGTACAACGCTCCTTTATCGTCCTGCCTTCACCGCCACAGGTCGGACATGCGGCAATATTGACAAACTGACCAAACATCGTTTTGGAGACCTGACGAACTTCACCAGCTCCGTGGCAGGTCGGGCAACTCTCCGTTACTCCTGTTTTTGAACCGGTGCCGTTACAAACCGTACAGGTTACCTGTTTTTTAATCTTGAGGGTCTTCTCAACGCCCTTTGCAATCTCCTCAAGGGTCAATTTGAGACGGATTTTCAGATCGGTTCCTTGAATACCAACGGAAGCACGGCCTCTTCTTCCGCCGCCACCACCAACAGCATCTTCAAATCCGAAAGGCGAGCCGCCTCCCCTTCTGTTGCCGGAGAACATGTCACTGAATGCGCTGAAAATATCATTGATATCCGCACCGCCCGCCTGCTGTCCGCCACCTGAAGCCGCAGAAGAGCCCACCCCCGCATGACCAAACTGGTCGTAGCGACGTCGCTTGTCATCATTACTTAACACCTCATAGGCTTCATTCACCTCCTTGAAGTGCTCCTCCGCATCCTTGTTATCAGGATTTTTATCAGGATGAAACTGCAAGGCCAGCTTCCTGTATGCCTTTTTTATATCATCCTTGGTTGCCGAGCGGCTCACACCAAGAACCTCATAGTACTCTTTCTTCATATTTTGATATCCGTTCAATAGTAAAAAAAGCTCCCTGCTATCTGGCGACAATCACCTTCGCATGCCTGATAACCTTCTCCCCCAGCAGATAGCCAGTCTGGTACTCTTCGATGATGGTGTCCGGCTCCGCTTCGGGATGATCGACCTGAGAAATAGCCTCATGAAAGTTAACATCAAGCTTCGCGCCAATTGACTCTATGGCGTTAACTCCCTTTTCGGCAAACCATTTTTCAAGATTTTTCTTCACCAGCTCCGCACCCTCAATATAGGGGCGCACCTCATTTGAAAGTTCGGAACTCTCCGGAGCGTGCTGCAAAAGCCGTTTAATATCATCAACAACTGGCAGCAGCTCGCGGATACTATTTTCAAGAGACCTTGATGATGCCATCATTGCCTCACGCTCTTTCTGGCGGCGAAAATTCTCAAAATCTGCGGCTTTACGCAGCACTTCATCGCGATATTTGCTGACCTGCTCCTTCTGCACCTCCAGCTCAGCTTCGAGCTCGGCAATTCTGGCAGCAGATGGCTCCACACCCGGTAAAGAGTTGCCCTGCGACCACTCCCCTTCCAGCGCTGTCATATCAAGAAGATCGCCCATATCCGGCACCGCATCCTGATTCTCGTCCACTTTCTTTGTCATAAAACCTGTTACTTTATTAGTTAACGCCCGATAGGGTCGCAGAAAGGCTGTCCGCCATATAGTTGAGAACACGGACTGCGTATTCATAATCCATTCTTTTAGGCCCGAGAATTCCAAGTTTTCCAACCATATTGCCAACATAATAGGGGGCTGAAACAATAGTCAGATCTTGCGCATGACATCCACTATTCTCCTTCCCTATGCTGATGGTAATATCCATACGCGACGGGCCATTATTTTCAACAAGCTTTGCAACACTGAACTTGTCCTCAATCATGGTAATCAGCTCACGAACCTTTTCAGGCTGTTTGAACTCCGGCTGGTCAACAATATACTCCGTACCGGAAATATAGAGTCGTTCAAAGAGCGGCGTCTCGTCGAAAAGAGTTCCGGCGGAGCTGACAATAAGATTTTTCAGCGCACTGTCGCAGCCGCAGTCTGAAAGACGCTGGCTGATCGAACGGCGAATTTCGGCAAGGGTCAACCCCGAAAGCCGCTGGTTCAGCACATCAACAACCTCATCAAGAGTTTGACGGGAGACCTCCATGTCGAGTTCCATGACAATGGTCTTGACAAACAACGACTGGATAGAGAGGATAACCATCATCCGTGTTGAACTCAGCAAGACCAGATCAAGTTTTTCAAAGAGAGCATTGGAGAGAGTTGGCGACAACACAACGCTCAGTTGGCGTGAAATGGTTCCAAGAACTTTTACCGCCGAAAGAAGAACGTCAGAGGATGTCCCTTTGCGATCAATAGTGATCTGACCAACACTCTCCTCAATTCTCTTTTTCTCACTCTCATCGAGACACTGAAAAATCATAATCAAATCAACATAGTAACGATACCCCTTATCGGTCGGAACTCTCCCCGCTGAGGTATGCGGCTGACTGATATAGCCCTGATCTTCAAGTTCCGCCATGACATTGCGGATCGTGGCATCAGACAAACCAAGATTGTAATTATGGGCAATAGACTTGGAAGCCACCGGAGTGGCGGTCACCAAATAAGACTGGATAATGATACCCAGTACCTGACGCTCCCTGATATTGAGTTCACGAGACTCCATCAACGTACAATCCTGAAAATAGTAATAGCCATCAGTGGTGAATTTAAGATAAATCAATCGTTTTTACACACGGTAAACGATACAACAATAAAGCGTTTTAATACCGTTCGCACAAGAAAAACGGCAACCTCTTCTCAACCGGCAACCCCGGATATAATGCGGTCATGCGCCGAATAATCCTTCGACACCCTTATCTCTGTAAACCCTTGAAGAGCCATAAGTTCTGAAACAACTGCCGCTCCGTCAGCGTGCAGTTCAAACATGAGCATGCCTCCTGAAACCAGCAGTGAAGGGGCCAATGCTGCAATCGCCCGGTAACACTCTGTTCCCTGAGGGGTGGTCAGCGCCACTTCCGGTTCGAACTGCTGCACCTCTCGCTGAAGAGACTCCCATTCAGACCGGGGAATATAGGGCGGATTGGAGATAATCAGCGAATATGGCGCAAATGGCAGTTTGGCGGTAAAGTAAGGCTCGAACAGATCAGCCTGAATGAAGGTCACCTGCGATGCCACACCATGCCGTTCAGCGTTCATGCGCGCAACGACGAGCGCGTCAGGTGAGGAGTCCACAGCCACCACCCGAAGCGATGGACAGAGCTTTGCCATGGTAACGGCAATACAGCCACTCCCTGTCCCGATATCAAGCACCGTCGCCTTTGCTGTGCCTCCGTGAGCTGCCATGCCGAGAGATTCAAGGGCCTGTTCTACAAGGAGTTCGGTTTCCGGACGGGGAATAAGAACCCGTTCATCCACACAAAACTGCAATCCATAAAAAAACTGTTCACCAGTTATATACTGTACCGGACGCCCCTCCAGCCTCTGGCGGCAAAGGTCTCTGAAACGATCAAGCTCTTCACGAGAGACCGGGCGATCATGCTGAAGATAGAGCTGAAGCCTGCTCAGGGAGAGAACATGCCCTAAAAGAAGTTCCGAACTGATGCGAGGCTCATCAACATGTTTTGCCACAAAATATTCAGCCGTTGTCTTGAGCAGATCAACAACATGCCACTCTTTCAGCTCTTCCATCCCTCTCCATTAAATTCCAGCTATTGACACCCCCTCTGATTAAGGGGCGATAAGCGGGGAATATACACTGGATGGGGCTTTTAAAAAAAATCATGGTCAAGTAACGTTGCAAAGAGTACATTGCATCAGTAAATACAATACTCTATCGGCTGCACAACAGTGAACAATTACAACCTGCACGATCTTACGATGAACAAAGTCCTCTTCACTCTTCTTCTGCTGCTCATAGCTTTAACCAGCGGCAATTGTGCCTCAGCCGCCTCAAAATTTACGGGAACCATGGATATGGCGCTGATCATGCCGAATGGTACCGCCACAATCACCTATCTCTTTGGAGAGAAGACGCAGAGGATGGATATGGCCATGCGGATTGAGAAGATACCCGATATCCTCAAAACAACAGTCATAACGAAAGCAACACAGCCAGACATCGCCTATATCATCGACCATCAGGCAAAAAGTTACACCATTGTAAATCTTAGAACTGCTGCCGAAAATGCCCTGTTGCTTGATTTCGACAGCAACTACACCCTCGCCAGGGCTGGCAGGGAAACTATAAAAGGATACAATTGCGAACACATTATCCTCTCCAGCACCACCGAAAAACTGGAGCTCTGGGTAACACGCGATCTCGGCGATTTCTCGACCTTCCGAATTTTGCAGACACAGAATCCCCGTCTCTCCAACACTCAGCTTGCCAAAACGCTCAGTAATGCCGGCATTGAGGGATTCCCCGTAAAGCTTGTGCAGCATAACAATAACGGCCCCTACATTATGCGGCTCACCAGTATCTCAGAAAAAAAAGTTCTTCCATCGCTCTTCAGCGTGCCGGCAAGATATCAGAAGATTACCAACAATCAGAAACCTCTGGGAAGCGAGCAGAAAGAGCATCTGAAAAGCCTGATGGAGAAGATGAAGAAGTTTGAATAGCAAGTTTTACCTGCCAGTAACAACGCTCTCTTCCCTGATGCTTGTCAACAGCCTTGGGGTTGGAGGTATGGTCGGAATCAGACCCCTATATTATCCCCTGCCTCCTCCCGTATACCTGCACCCCGGCCAATGCGTCTCTCCACAAAAGATAACTCTCCCTGCACACGCTTGATCTCGTCAGCAGTACACGCAAACCCTTCGCCGTTAGCGGCCGCCATACGTGCATTGAGATCCTTTATTGCCATGAGACGTTCTCTGAACGCCACGTCTGACATCATCTTTTCAATGAATGCTTTTGCCTGATCTACGGACATGATAGTTACTCCTGATTTGAAACGTTATGGAAAACGGGAACAAGGGCTTCATGAGCTAAACAAAACTTACCCAATATTACTCGCAACCGGCCAAAAAGAAAAACGGGAAAATGTTGAACCGTAATAATTGCTATGATGAGTGCGTAAAAACTCTTTTTTTGATGGTGTCGACAAGTTTGTTGAGTTCAAGAAGCTCTTTGCTCATGTCGATGGTGGCAGTTTGGAGCTGCTTGATTTTTTCGGTGCACTGGGTGAGCATGACGGTCAGGGCCGGGTCGGGCGGCGGTGGTGGCAGCTCCGGGGTTCCTTTTTTACCATAAAGAATGTAGTTGACATCGATGCCGACGGCTTCGAGTTTTTCGCGGAGAATGTTGCCGATGCGGTTTTTACCAGTGACGTAGGCGGTGATGTAGGATGCGTCTTTGGCGCCGATTGCCTGGCAGAGTGCTACCTGGGTTTTGAATTTCTTCTTTATCTCTCCCCTGAGTCGTTTTGCTTCGTCGGTGTACCCCCCTGATACAGGCATATATCTACATTTAATCCATTATTTTGCTTACCTTTGATAGATAATCATATCTTATTCCGAGAATAAAAGCAAACAAATAGTACCAAAGGGAATGAATGATAAGGATAAACAAGAAGATGGGCGGGCGGAAAAGATGGATAGTTCTTTCTCTATTTTCCCCTTTTTTCAGTAAAAAAAGGGTATGCGATGCTGGCAGCGAAGATTACAGAGGAGATTATCCGGTGCATCGGTGATGCGCTTGGTGCGGGGCATACTGAGTATCCACATCATAGAGCAACCCCGTCATTTTCTGCGTAAGCCAGATATTTTCATCAGCGTACACCGCTTCAACGCCGCCCTTGCCACTTGCCGCGACAAAGGTCAGGTATTCGGCTGCAGATGAACGGACAATGGATACATCTTTTTTTTCGGGAATCTCCGGTTTCTTGTCCTTGCTCATCCTTCCACCTCCCACATCCGTTTCATAAACTCTTCCTCAATGAGGCGGACCTTCCACTTCTCGTCATCAAGCTGAAACAGCTCCAAAAGCTTTTTAAGAAGACGGTTGCGAAGTTTTTGCGTTGTGGGCATAATATTGAGACGATGAACGAGAATCACCATGTTTGGGTCGCAGACTCGATTGTTATGGCCATTGTTGCGCGCAACCAATCGAACAGTCTCTTCAGCACATCAAACTCTGGTCCGGATGTGATGAACTTCGCCTTGCCTTTGATCAAACAGCCTGCGCCCTGACCGTGTAGTCCCTACCTTGCTGCTTGCTAATGTGATGAGCACATTGGGGTTATACGCCACGTTGGCCTCTGTCTTGTTCCTGTAACCGGCAGGTATCAACAAGCGGCCATCCTCGGACATTGCCAAATAGGCATTCCAAGTGTTGACCATATGAGGCCCATCTTCTCCCAAGGTCGCAATGGCAACCACTCCATCCTTCTTCATCAGCTCTGGCAGTACTTCCGGTATCATATTGTCTCTCGTTTTTTATGTGTTGCTAACGCAGCATTCAATTGCTCAAGCCTGCTGCCCGCGCAGCCTTGCAATGCGCTCATCCAGCGTTGGGTGTGTCGAGAATAACCTCCTCAATCCATGGCTCTCTCTGCCTGAAATTCCAAAGGCGGCAATCTGCTTGGGCAAAGCGGAAGGGAGTTGCTGAATCTTCAGCTTTTCAAGTGCTGCAATCATCTTTTCTTTGCCAGCCAGCCCGGCCGCTCCGGCATCAGCACGGAACTCCCGCTGGCGCGAGAACCACATCACCACAACGGAGGCCGCTATACCAAGCAAGATCTCTGCAACGATCCGGACAAGAAAAGATGCAGGACCAGTACCCCGTCTGGTGTCGAAAACAAATTTGTCGACCGCATAGCCGATAACGCGTGAGAGAAAAACAACGAAGGTGTTCAGAACACCTTGAATCAGGGTCAGCGTCACCATGTCGCCATTGGAGATATGCGACATCTCATGCGCCAGCACCCCCTCGGCCTCGTCGCGGGTCATGGCATTCAAAAGTCCGGCGGAGACCGCTACCAATGAACGGTTTTTTGTCATGCCGGTGGCAAAAGCATTGACCTCCGGCGAGTTGAATATGGCAACTTCTGGCATAGTGATACCAACCCTCTGCGACTGGTTTCTCACGGTATTGACCAGCCACTGCTCCGTTGCTGTGGTGGGGTTTTTAATGACAACTGCGCCCGACATGCGCTTGGCCGACCACTTTGAAAGCGCCAGTGAGAGAAAGGCACCACCAAAACCAATGATAAAGGAAAAAACCAGCAGGTTGCCGAGATCAAGACCACTGGCATTCAGATAGGGTTGTACGCCCAGAATGCTCATGGTCAGAGAGAGCACCAGCATAATGGCAAGGTTGGTCACAAGAAAGTAAAAAATGCGTTTCATATTTTTTTTAACAGGTTATAGGTATAATCTTGACGAGTTTTAGCAACGGTAATTTCACGAAATTACCATAAAATTTGGCAGCAGCAAAGAATATCCGTTGCCAGTGCACTGGCGCACGAGCCACTCGTCATCTTTGCCTGCGAATCAGTTGGCAACGCACAACCACCTCATGTAACTTTTGCAAAAATTGCGAGGCCTTTCTTTCCGGGAGAGACAATATCTGATATTCTTTCTTCTCCCTCAAGAAAGAGACCATCACAACAGCGCAACCATCAGCAATACAAAAAGAGGTATCAGGTGGATTCGATGCCTTATTTCGATCCCTTATATGAATAAAGGATTCTTCACGTCATGTCAAAACCCACAGAAAACCGCAGAAAAATCTTTAACTTCCCCCCAAATACAGCCCGCATCCGGCGGCGCTTCTTCCACCAC
Organism: uncultured Chlorobiaceae bacterium; assembly: GCA_903915955.1. Taxonomy (GTDB): domain Bacteria; phylum Bacteroidota; class Chlorobiia; order Chlorobiales; family Chlorobiaceae; genus Chlorobium. Next base: position 19,226 of record CAIWUU010000180.1, read on the forward strand.
AATCAATGCTGCACCTTTGGCTCTCGACTACTCCACCCTGAACCTGCTCCGTCAGAACCACCCTGCCTGGCGCCTCTTGTGCGCCCAGCATGCGCCGCTGGTGGCCGGGTTTCTGCACCGGGT
>CAIWUU010000181.1 GCA_903915955.1 uncultured Chlorobiaceae bacterium
AAAACGAGCATGAATTTCTATCCGCTTGCTATCAGCAGAAAAATCGACAGCATCGACCGACCAAGTCAAGGGAAGACGTAAAAGGCTGTGGTAATGAGTGGTTAACTTCTGCATAAATTCAAATGCATCATGATACGCTTTTCTTCCACCTTTCCACTATAATATTCCAAGAGCCAAAAAAAGAGATGAAAACAGATCATGGTGAAATTGAGAAGGCTCAAAAATTACGCAAGATTTTTATAGAGGAGATGTTGCAATGAAGACAACTAATTTTGATGACCTGCTTGCAGAAAATCTCAAAGAGGAAGATTTCAAAAAAGAGTATGACGCTCTTGAAGAAGAGTTTGATGTCGCCAAAAAGATTATCCACCTTCGCTTGACTGCCGGTATGACTCAAAAAGAGCTTGCTCGCCAGGCACATACGTCACAAGCTGCGATTTCCCGGTTGGAGTCAGGAACATACCGAAACGTCAGTTTGTCTTTTTTGCGTCGAGTGGGAGCTGTTTTGGGAGTAAAGCCACACGTCAGTTTTCAGTAGGTTCTGGCAAACTGTTCCCCACAGACAACAATGACTCAGCGCTTTTCAGGATGAGAAGCATTGGCAGGTTTCGAGGCTCTCTTCATGCTTTCTGCTTCGAGGTCACTTATACCATTCCTTTCTCGATAGCGTCAACCGTGTGACCGGAAAAAAAGAATAAGCCACTTCACATACTGAAAGAGGAAATGCAATTCGCATCATATCTGCACGATTAGCAACAAAGACTGAAAGGAAAATTTATGAAGAAGGGTAATTTTGATATGTCAGATGAGCCGAGACCAGAATATAAAAGGTCAGATTTAGGTGAAATTGTACGCGGCAAATATGCAGATCGCATAAAAGACGAAACAAATGTTGTTTTCCTGGAGCCTGATGTTGCACAGGCTTTTCCTAACGATGAAGCCGTCAATAAAGCTCTTCGTTATTTATTGGAGGTCGCAGAAGCCTCAATCCGCCTGACGCAACGCTCCAGCGCACCCCGCTAACCCTCCGCTGCTGAGCTTTGTGTCAGGCGAACCCTGCGGGGGGCGCGATAGCAGATATGCCAGTATCAACATGCACGTGAAAACTCATGAGTAGCTCAACTTTTCTTGCATCTGCCACCAGCCTGACTGTAGGTTCACTGCGTATAAAAATGCTCCGCTTTTTTGCTGGTTAACCTGGGCGTTCGCCACCACAATAATTCTCGAGGAGAAAAAGAACGTGACTGACGAGCTTTCACTTGCCGGGGATAAGATCAAAATTGAGGTCAACCGGATGCTTCCTGGTTTCGTGGGGCGCTGATCGTGGGTGTTAGGCAAAAGGCCCCCGAGCCTCTACCGAAGAGTATATCCATCATTGATTTTCAAAGACTTACCGTTCAATCTTTCGCTTTGCTTTTCCTTTGTACATAATTTATATTTACAATTATGTCTATCGAATTTCAATGGGATGACAACAAAGCCAAGGTCAATTCTGAGAAACATGGCATAACTTTTCAAGAAGCAAAAACCGTGTTTTATAACGAATTTGCTGATCAATTTTTTGATAAAGAAAATTCTTACGAAGAGGATCGATTCCTTCTCCTTGGCAGAAGTATTCACGCCAGAATTTTGATGGTCTGCCACTGCTATAGAGAATCTGATGAAGTCATCAGAATCATCTCAGCTCGCAAAGCAACCAAAACTGAAACCAAATTCTACAGGGGTAAATGATGAAAGACGAATACGATCTCTCCAGGATGCAGCGTAGAAAAAATCCGTTCGCTGCAAAATTGAAAAAGCCTGTAACAATCAGACTTGGTGAAGATGTTGTTGACTACTTCAAGTCACTTTCTATTGAAATGGGTCTTCCCTACCAGTCATTGATAAATCTCTATCTAAAAGATTGTGTAATAACACACAGGAAGCCAAATTTTAATTGGACTGAGTGAGCTTCAGGATGGCGCTTCATGTGCAGCGATAGAAGATTCTGAGAACTGAAGAGATTTTCCACGATTGCGCGGGTGACTTTTCCGGAAGGATTGCCGCCAGCAGTGGATTTCATACACACCATCTCTCCGAAACTACGGGCAAAAGACGGGTTTTGGCAAAGAAGGGCGTGAGTTATGATTCGACAACAGCCTGTTTTGCTACTCAGCTTGTTTGCTGTTCCTTTTTTGGTGTCAGTTTGATTTCCAGTTCGCAGCCAACTGCATCGGCGTATTTCCTCAGCGTGGCAACAGAGGGGGTGTGCTTGTTGCCTGATTCAAGTCTGGAGATGGCGCTTTTGGAGGTACCAATTTTCAGAGCTACAGCCTCTTGCGTCATGCCTGATTGCTGGCGGGCGGCAAGGAGCACTGTAAAGAGGGTTAAGCTGGATAAGAAATTTATTTCGATTGATGAAGATGGTATTTTTACGATTTGGTTGTAATTATTGTTTGCATTAAGAACGACGGATACCAAAATCCTTTGTTTTGATCTTAACCATACGCCCATCAGGATGATGAAAAACAATTCCCTCGATATGCTGCAACGGCAACCAATCCCGCAGCCCTTTGTAATCTCGCGGGCAATCCGGGAACGTGCCAGCCTCGGCGTGGCGCAACAATTCATGCAGTTTATACTTTTCGGGGTTTCCTTGAATTTTTGGCCCCAATAGTTCATAGGTTCCATCATTCTTATCTTCCAATCGGTCGAAAGCCTCCCAGTGATACTTGTCAGATGGTTCATCGCGGTAGCACGGTCTCCAGCCTACCCAATGGCCTGTTATAGTGTCTGGGTCTTGGGCCGGGAAAAAATCTACTGGCGGTTCTTTCTTGGCTTCGTACCGCTTGAAGAGGTTGCCGTCCTTAATCATGCAGCACGTTCCGTCATACTTTCGAGTTGCCACGCCTTCACCGGCGACTACCCATTCTGCGCCAGGTGTCAGTTGGTCTCGGACAAGATGATCCGTTTCATAGTTCCGTTGAAAAAGGGAAATGATCTTTTGCATTTTACACCTCCAAATATTTATGCTTAACAATTAAATCAAGGCGACGGGTATTGCGTCCGTCGCATCCAAAAAGAAGTTACAAGAAAAAAAGAGATTTTGCCCGGGTTATGGTGGTATCCAAGGCGCTGGACGCAGGCTTCATATTTCATGACCCAAAAGGAGCCTTTTCCCTCTCTGTTCTGACAACACCTCTACCGAATAGTAAATCCGTCATTGATTTTCAAAAACTTACTGTTCAAAGAGATAATCCTTATGGCAGTTCGTCCGCCACAACTGAAGCAACCTTTTCCGCAAGAAAATCAGCGAAGGCTTGCGAATCATTGATACAAGGAAGAAACCTGATCGTTTTCACAGAACTTCCAGCGGCCTCTTTCTGTGCATGCAGAATTGTCTCCGTTCCATCCGAAAAATAACCACAACTGAAAATATCGACATCTTGGATCCCCTTTGAAGAGAGTGCGTTTAAGGATTCGGCAAGGGATGGCTTTGTCCAGGTTCCTCCCACATCATGGTTGAGGTATGCTATTTCGACAGCTTCATAACGGTTGCGAGGATCCATAAGGATGGCATGACGAAGAGTATTGCCCATCTCCAGCATCTCTTTCAAGCCCGTATGAAACATCGGGACACCGCCTTTCGTATCCTTGACAAGAGTGCCATGAAAGGTCAGTACTAAAGCCGATCCGTTCCCAGTCTTCCCATGGGGGAACAGGTAGTCGATGTAGACTTTTTTGAGTTTCGCATCCTGCCAGAAGCCGTGTATCACAACAGGTCGTCGCTGACCGTTGGCAGGCGAACATCGGGCGGAGAGCTGCAGCAGGTTTCCGGAAGTGAGCTGATTATCAATGGGAGACATGGAGAGCAGGAGCAGAAGGTCGTGACCGCTCGTCTGTTTGACGATATCCTTGACAAATGGTGGTGTTGCGTGGAATGCCGAATAGACCTCAACGTCGGTCTGGTGCGGTGTTATCACCCTGTTGAGTTTCTCCTGGAGTAGTGAAGCCTGTTGTCGGGTGATTCTGTTTTGCGGGGAACAGTATTTTTGTGCACGAAAGGTCACTTTGTTTTTCACTCCTCCAGCCAGCGATGCCAGGAGCTGTAAGGGACGGGGCAGCTTCATCACCTCACCAGCGTGTGCGAGGGTGTGGCGGATCATGGAGAAATTCTCAACAAAACGGTCTGTTTCAGCTTCTCCATGGGCGACCAGGATAACAGCTATTTTTTTCATTATGACGAGAGAATTGATATTCATAAGTCGTGTCCGGTTCACATAAAGAGTGCTGTGGCGACGGATCTCTTGCCGGGCGCTTTGTTCTGGAACCATTATGCTCTGAAAAGTAAGATTCTCCCGGTCAATTACAGCGTCCCTCTTGGAATAGCGTCAAAGTCTCATTGGTGCAAGCAATTTTTTCTGAATAGCTTCGTATCGCGGAGCATTTTTGTATAAACAACATGGGTAATACTTTGAAAGATAAAAATTAAGTGTTAAACTACCGGAGCAAAAGAATCAGCATGTGACGGTGTGGGGATCGGTGTATTGTTGAAACCGATATCAGTCATCAGGGCTGGTTTGTCATCAGGAGCGGTAAATGGTTTGTTAATTTCTAACTGAGGATTTTCAAAAATGACTCATTTTTCTCTCAAAGGATCGCGCACAAAATTCATAAGGCTTTTTTCAGTGATAGCGGTATTTTTGGTGTCAGGGTGTGCTACTGAGACCCATCAGGCCTTGGTCATCGACAAAGTCAATAGTGCATCAATTCCCTATTCAGGAGTCAAATCAAGTCTTGTCGTTGGCAAATTTGAA
>CAIWUU010000182.1 GCA_903915955.1 uncultured Chlorobiaceae bacterium
AGCTCGGCAAAACACTCAATTGTTCGCGCACTGGCGTTTACTGTATGGACAGGCTGGGATAGGAGGAGCCGGATGAGCGGAGACGTTCACGTCCGTATCTGTGAGCACCTTGGGGGGCAGTTTCCCGGGGTGACTCGACTTATCGCTCTATTACGCTCACTAACACCATAGTGGTTGATACCATCCGTTTTCTTAATCAATTCTCTAATGGTTGAGTCCATGACGCTATATGATATTTTTTCTGGCATTGATAGAATGAAGCACTTGACGGTAGATAAAATAACAGCCTGAGGCAACGCTCCAGCGGACTCCGCTAACCCTCTGCTGTGGAGCTTTGCCTCAGGTTGCCACTTGCAGAGTCAACCTTTTTTTCTGATTACTGCACTTCTGCTTTGCATAGAAATATAGCTCTCACTCGTTTTTTATCTTATTTCTTTACAGTCATTTGTGCTTGCAATTTTAGAGAATAACAAAGTTAAATTACGGGAGGAAGGTAACGTGGCATGGCATGGTAAATCCAATTCTTAAGTGCAGATGGCAAAGCCGAATGAAAAACTGGCTGACGCACTGCGGGCGCTGAAGCGGTTGCAGGGCAAGTATAATGGTGTGATTGAGTCTGGCGATATCACGGAGGTGCAGCGTGTGATTCTTGTAGAGGAGGGGTTCCTGCGACCAGTTATGAAAGGGTGGTACTTATGTGCCAATCCGCGAGATCATGAGGGGGACTCTACGGCATGGTGATCTGTATCAATCAGTTTGATTGAATATTCTGGGAATGTTAAGGCTGTTGGTGAAGGGATTTCAGAGATGATCGCTACGCTCTGGCTGATTTTTTTTTGAAGGTGATCTCAACCTGCCCAAGGTCCCAGCAGAGGAGCGTTATGCTTCATTATTCAATCGGAGTCTGTTTTATCTATGTTCTGAAAACGCTGTTTTTACAGAAGATTCTGAGACCTGAAGAGCTTTTCAACGATTTCGCGGGCGACTTTTCCGGAAGGATGATTGCCGCCGGTGATGTTGCAGGCGAACACGTACTCAACCTCTCCGCTTTCGAGAAAGCCGACGAACCATCCGAGTTCCTCTTTCCCTTCCGCATTTTTTCCTGATCCGGTTTTGCCGTAGAGCTTTCCTTTTTCGGTTTCTGCAACCAGCATAACGTCACGAAGCGTCTTCAACTGCTTTCCGGAAAACGGCAGTTTGCCGTCAAGCAGTTTGTTCAAAAGCGCAGCCTGCTCGTCGGCGCTGATCAGTAATCCGGCGTTTCCTTGCCGGGGAAGCCAGAAGGTATCGATCCCTGCCGTGATATCCCGATTTCCATAGCCGATCTGCTCGATGTACGTTTTCATCCGTTTCGGCCCGATCTCTCTTGCCATCGCCTGATACGCTGGTACCGCCGAAACCCGAAAGGCCTCACGGAGGGTCAAGTTGTGATTCCACTCTTTGATATCCCGATGCATGCCATCCCAGATATACCAAGGGGCATCGGCTCCCTTGATCAGTCCGAGCTGCAGGCCGATCAGGGTATTATAGATCTTGAATGTTGAACAGGGAGACAATTGCCGTGCACTGAGCGCAGGGTTCACTTTGGTCACGGCTCCCGAGGAGCGGTTCACGATCACCAGCGCTGTATCGTAGGCTCCGAA
>CAIWUU010000183.1 GCA_903915955.1 uncultured Chlorobiaceae bacterium
CGGTAACGATACAAGGTGCAGAATTGTCTGGATTGGAGCGATTGCTGATAGCTACTGGTAGTGGAGATGATTGCATCCGCAATACCAAAATTACTACTTCAGATTACATAGATACGGGAGCAGGCAATGACACGATTGAAGCAGGAGGCGGGAATGATACAATACACGGTGGTGATGGCCTCGACACAGCAGTGTTCACCGGCAACTTCGCAGAGTACAGTATCAGCTATAATTCTACTACTGAAATAGTTACAGTTGCTGACAACGTAGCAAATCTTGACGGCGCGGACGTTATCAGTGCAGTTGAAAACTTCAAGTTTGCTGATGTTACAAAATCGGCTTTAGATTTTATTCCTGACACGGTTGCCCCAACAATCGCCACATTCACTCCCGCAAATGCAACCACTGGCGTTGTAATCGGTAGCAATATTCTGCTAACCTTTAACGAACCTATCCAAAAAGGCTCCGGCACAATAGCCATTCACAGCGGTTCAGCAACAGGCACGGTGGTTGAAAGTTACGATACGGCAACAAGCACGAACCTTACCATCGCCGAAACCACGCTCACCATAAACCCGACCGCCGACTTGGCAAACGGTACGCACTATTTCATCACATTCGATGCCAGCTCAATCAAAGACCTTGCTGGTAACAGCTACCCAGGCACAGACACCTACGACTTCACGACGGCAGCAGCCTCTTCTGTACATGACATCAGCGGCTCAGTGACCTTCTGGAAAACCGGCGCAGCCATTGCAGATGTATCGAACACTTTTGCTTCGGACAGCATGACCACTGGTCCCGATGGCATCTATCAGCACCTCGACATGGAAGATGGCACATACACCCTGACCAGTGAAAAAGTTTCAGGAACTGCCGAAAGCAACGCGATCAAAGCCAATGACGCTCTGGCAGCATTGAAGATAGCTGTAGGCATGAACCCCAACGCTGACGGCAGCGCAGTGTCGCCTTACCAGTACCTTGCAGCCGATGTCAACCACGACGGTCAGGTGAAAGCTGCCGATGCACTCAACATTTTGAAAATGGCGGTCAAACTCAGCACCGCTCCAGAAAAGGAGTGGTTGTTTGTGCCCGAGAGCGTTGGCAGTGAGAGTATGTCGCGAACTCACGTTGTCTGGCCGGAAAGCCAGATATCGGTTACACTTGACGTGGATCAAGAGCTGCATCTGATCGGTATTGTCCAAGGAGATGTTAATGGCAGTTGGCTGGGATGATTTCCCTTCAACGGCGATTTCTGCGGTAGTCTTTATTGCTCTTCAGAGTGTTGTTTCAGGAGCTTTCGCATCTCCTCCAGACGTTTTCTGTCGCTTTCTATAAGAATGGGTTGATTGAGAGCGGTTTTCATCAGCGTGATGGCTTCCGGCAGCTTGTCTGTTTTACTATAAATCAGGGCGAGCTCATGGTAGTTCCTGATAATGCCCGGATCAATACTGATAGCTTTTCGGAACGCTTTTTCAGCGAGTTCATAATTCCCCTTTGGCACCTCGCCGATAAAGGCGTTGCCCATCATTCTTCTGAACCATCCGATAGTGGCGGCTTCACGATAGTAAGAACCGAGCATGGAGAGAGCGGTTTCGTCATTCGGGTTCAATTGCAGCGCAATGTCGAGTTCCCGTTTTATTTTTGCTGCATGTTTCAGCTTCTCCCTGGTTCCGGTATTTTCGGCCAGCATTCCGATTGACGCAGCAAGCCAGGTGTGACCTTTTCCATTGGTGCTGTCGAGGCTTATGCTGGTGCGGGCATACTCCTCTGCTTTGCGGTAATGCTGCTGTCGGATATCGTTTTTTCCAGAAGGGATTGATTCACCAAGGCTTATCTGCAAACGTGCCAGTTTCCAGTATAGCTCCGGATTATCAGGACTTTTCCGAAGGAGCTGAGTGTAGATTGAATCAGCTTTCGGATAGTTCATCTTCCATAACTCCTGGTCAGCAAGGTTGATCAGAGTATGGGGCTGTTTTTTTTCGGCAGCATTGGCTGAATGAGCAGGGCAGAGAGCTGTCAGTGAAATGGCAAGTATCGCGAAAATAATGAGAACGTTGCTGGTGAGTCGATGTCGAGTTGTAGCCATTATGTTATCTGAACCAGATTGCATCCGGGTACTTGCGATGGAGTTGTTTGTCAAAACCGAGCCAATGGCTTGACGGAAATATGATCATCAAAATGGCAAAGAGTATAAAAGGAGGCAGAGAGAGGTTGTAATACCCTCCAGCCGCAAAATTGAGCAGCAGAAACAGGGCAAATGCAGCATTTACTCGGACGGCAAGGCCAAGCAGAAGAGAGAGGGCGATGATGAGCTCACCAATGGTGACAATCCAGGCAATGGGCATGGCATAAGGTATGGCAAAATGCTCCAGATAACTCGCCTGAAATGAGTCTGCAGGGAGTTCACCAAGTCTTTTGATGAAAAAGCGCTCCATGAGGTCACTCCACAACCACCCCTTCACCAGCTTGTGCCAGAAGCCATACAGAAAAAAAGATGCAAAAAGATATCGTCCAAGCAGAAAAAGGGTTATCCCGATTTTTCCAGTCAGACGATGTCTCTTTTCTTCACTCATAGTCCGTTACGTTTGAAGATAATATCCACACTGTTTTTCAACTTCCCAAGAATTGTTTCAGCGCTGAAGAGTCGGGCGATATCGTCAGCATTGAGATAGTTCAGCAACTCTTCATCTTTCAGCAGCAGATCACGCAGGTGCACCTTGCTTGACCAGCTCTCCATGGCGTTGCGCTGCACAAGCTTATAGGCCACTTCACGAGTCAACCCTTTCGCAGTAAGGGCAAGCAGAACGGTTTGTGAGGTGGTCAGGCCGTAGGATGAGTTGAAGTTCTCCTCCATTCTCTCGGGATAGACAAGCAGGGTATCAACGGCTTCGCTGAAGGTGCGCAGCATGTAGCAGAGGGCGGTTGTGGAGTCGGGCATGATAATGCGTTCAACCGAGGAGTGGGAGATATCTCGTTCATGCCAGAGCGCCACATTTTCCATTGCCGCGATGGAGTTGGAGCGGACGACGCGGGCAAGGCCGGTAAGGCGCTCGAAGGTAATGGGGTTGCGCTTGTGAGGCATGGCTGAACTTCCTTTCTGCCCCTTGCTGAAAAACTCTTCAGCTTCACGAACCTCTGTCCTTTGCAGGTGGCGCAGTTCAACCGAGAACTTTTCGATGGATGAGGCGATGATGGCAAGCGTTGTGGCATATTCTGCGTGGCGGTCGCGCTGGAGAATCTGGGTCGAAATGGATGATGGGGTCAGGCCAAGTTTCTGGCATACAGCGGCTTCGATTTCGGGCGAAAGGTGCTGATAGGTGCCGACCGCTCCGGAGATTTTACCGACAGAGATTATGGCGACAGCCTTTTTCATCCGTTCAAGGTTACGGAGCATCTCCTGATGCCAGAGCAGCAGCTTCAGGCCGAAGGTGGTTGGCTCGGCATGAATACCATGGGTTCTGCCCATCTCAATGGTGTATTTAAACTCTACCGCCCGCTTTGCAAGCACCTCAATGAGACGCTCAATATCGGCCACAAGAATTTTACCGGCATCGCGCATCTGCATGGCGAGCGACGTATCCCCAACGTCTGACGAGGTGAGCCCTTCGTGAATGTAGCGCGATTCTGGCCCGACATTATTGGCGACGTTGGTCAAAAAGGCGATAACGTCGTGTTTTGTCTCCTTCTCAATTTCAAGAATTTCTGCAACGTTGAAGGTGGCTTTTTCTTTGATGACCTCACACGCCTCAGCAGGCACAATCCCCGCCTCCATGCGTGCCTCTACAGCGGCAATTTCAAGCTGGAGCCAACGTTCGAATTTCGCTTCGTCGGTCCAGATTGCAGAGATGTCTTTGGGTGAATAACGTGGTATCACTTGCTTGTTCTGTTTAGTGCGTTGTCAAAAGTATACTCAATATAACGACCAGAACCATGAAAAACCACAGTTCCAGGCAGGAGTTGCCTACAGCTTTTCTGAATTTGTCATCTCCTGATAGATCTGCCGGATATAGTCGAGAGCGGCATCTCGATCATAGGGGATAAGCCCGTCAATCACGGCATTTTCCATCCTTTTTTTGATGATGCCTACCGTTTTTCCTTCCGGCAGTTGGAGGAGTTCCATGATATCTTCGCCACTGACCGGGGGGCGCCATTTGGCAAGCTGATCTTTTTCGCCAACCTCAGCAATTTTAGCCTCAACAAGGTTGAAATTGCTCATGATTCGTGAGACCTTTTTCGGATTTTTGCTGGTCACGTCGGCCTTGCAGAGGCTCATAAGATCTTGCAGATCCTCTCCTGCATCAAACATGAGGCGCCGGATGGCCGAATCGCTGATCTCATCTTTCGACAGGGGAATGGGGCGGTGGTGCAGGCGTACCATTTTCTGGACATAATCGAGCGGATCGTGCGGCCAGCGCATGTATCTGAAAATTTTTGAGACAAATTTTATGCCGAC
>CAIWUU010000184.1 GCA_903915955.1 uncultured Chlorobiaceae bacterium
CAAAATTGTGGATGTGCCGGATGCTTACTTTGCCAGGTATCCGGTAACCAACAAGCTTTACCGTCTCTTCATTGCATGGTTGCAGGCAAAAGAGTCACCAGTTTTGTATTCAGCATTCACCTCTGAACTGGATGCTATCGCCAACGATAACAGGTGGGGAGATGAGTTTGGCGACTATCTCAACAAGGGCAAAAACAATCTTGCGGCGCTTTTTCGTTCACGATTTGATGAGGATCGCAAATACGATGGAGAGGATAAGCCGATGATTGGGGTTACCTGGTATGCTGCCAGAGCCTATTGCCTCTGGCTTTCGTTGCTTGAAGGTGACAACACACTTTACAGTCTTCCTGATGAAATGAAGTGGGAATGGGCAGCGGGTGGAAAGCAAGGGACAACGGGTCAGAAAGTACGTCCTTATCCGTGGTCGGAAGCGAAGGGTGAGCCCAACGCAACACTTGCGAACTATAATAAAAATATAGGCACAACGACACCGGTCGGGAACTATCCTGAAGGTGCTACCCCGGAAGGGCTGTATGATATGGCGGGCAATGTTGATGAATGGATGGAGAATATACACGAAAAATACGTTTCTGCCCGCGCGTTGCGCGGCGGCTCCTGGAACTATCTTCCCGTCAACCTGCGTTGCTCTGCCCGGGTCAGCTACGGTCCGGCGTACGCGGGCGTCTTTATCGGCTTTCGGGTTGTGCGTTCCAGTCCTCTTCCTGAAACTCTGGCAATCTGATATCTGGAACTCTGAAAAAAAAGACCTTCGGAAAGAGGCAAACGTACAGGGTGGGATGGAAATTTTTATTTGAGGTTGAAGCTTATTGGTGTAAAAAAAGTCTTGAACCTTGATTAAAGGATTACGGGATTTCTTGATTACAAGAAACAAGGTGGAGGATAAATCAAGAAATCAGGAAAATCAAGCACAATCACGGTTCAGACAGCTATTGCCGCCGGTTATTATTGACATCCCTTGCAGTTGCCTATATTCATCAAAATGCGTATCGGACTGCATGATTGCTCAACACAACGTTATAAAGGAAAAAACCGTCATGCCTGAACTGAGTTTCAAGGGCAAGGAGTTTGTTTTCAATCATCATCTGGCTGTTCCTCACAGGCCGCTGGTGCCGGATGCAGCGAAGTCGGTCGGGGAGCCTCGACTCGACGGGAATCTGATCATTCACGGTGATAACCTTCATGCGCTGAAATCGTTGCTGCCGATGTATGCGGGCAAGGTCGATTGTATCTTTATCGATCCGCCCTACAACACGGGCAATGAGGGGTGGTGTTACAACGACAATGTGAACAGCCCGATGATGCAGCAGTGGCTGAACGAGAATCCTGTCGGTATTGAGGATGGCCTTCGTCACGACAAGTGGTGTGCCATGATGTGGCCGCGATTGCGGCTTTTGCATGAACTGCTTGGTGGTGCAGGGAGTATCTGGATTACTCTTGACGACAATGAGATGCACAGGGCAAGAGGAATGCTTGATGTCATATTTGGTGAACAGAACTTTGTCGCAACCTGCATTTGGCGAAAGAACTATGCCCCGAAAAGTAGTGCACGCCATTTCTCTGAAGATCATGACTACATTCTTGTCTATGCCAAAGATGCGGCAAATTGGGCACCAAATCTCCTTGCGCGAACTGATGAGCAAAACGCAGCATATCAAGATACCGGCGACCCAAGAGGTGCTTGGAGGCCGAATAATCTTGCGGCAAGAAACTATTACAGTAAAGGGACATATTCAATTACGTGTCCTGGTGGAAGAAAAATAGAAGGTCCACCGTCCGGTTCATATTGGAGAGTAAAGGAAGAAAAGTTTTGGGAGATGGATCGAGATGGTCGCATCTGGTGGGGAGAGGATGGAAACAACATTCCTGCACCAAAGATTTTTTTATCAGAGGTGAAAGATGGCAGAGTTCCACAGACCTTTTGGGATTGGGATGAAGTTGGGCATACACAGGATGCAAAGAAAGAATTGATTTCTATTCTGAACTTTGGTAGTTCCGGGGATGTCTTTGTTACTCCTAAACCAGTCTTGCTCCTGAAGCGCGTTCTTGATCTTGCAACAAACGAGCATTCCATTATCCTCGACTCCTTCGCCGGTTCCGGCACAACAGCCCATGCCGTGCTTGCTGCCAACCAAAAGGATGGAGGCAACCGCAAGTTTATCCTTGTCGAGTGCGAGGATTACGCCTATAACCTCACCGCAGAACGGGTGCGCCGGGTAATCGGAGGCTACGATTTTCAGGGCACACAGCGCGAAGAGCTCCTGAAGAGATCGCTCACCTTCACCGATCTGAAAAACTCCAACAAGCTTCTGCAGCAGATTGCCGGTATCGAGAATATGGAGAGCCACCGGTTCGACAAAATCGAGAAAAAGGTAAAGGACGGCGAGCTGCTGGTGGAAGGTGTCAAAAGCATCACGGACAGGGTCGAAGGACTTGGCGGAAGCTTCACCTACTGTACTTTGGGCGAGGCCATCGACATGGACAAGATGCTCACCGGCGAGAATCTCCCGGGCTTTGAGCAGTTGGGCGCGATGCTCTACTACATGGCCACCAACGAGGTGATTGATCCGGCAATGATTGTCGAGAAGGATGGGTGCGGCTACCTTGGCGAATCCTCCTCATTCCATGTCTGGCTTATCTATAAGCCTGAACTTGACTTCCTGAAATCGCGTGATTCAGCGCTGACGCTCTCCAAGGCAAAGGCTTTTGCGGCGGAGAAGCCCGGCAAGCGGCATCTGGTGTTTGCACCGGCAAAGTTTGTGTCGCAGAAGGTGCTCGACGAGGAGAGGGTGCCGGTTGAGTTTGCCCCGTTGCCGTGGGCGCTCTATCGCATTGACCGGAGCCGATAATGGCATTGCGTGAACTCGATTATCAGGGTCGCGTGCTGTCGTGCCTTGACGATTATCTGACTGAACTTGTACATCAGAAGGCAAAAGCCGACAAGATTGCTGCGGCAAATGCCGGTGAAACTGACCCGGATCTGATCCGACCGGTGCCTGATTTTCCCCTGAAGGCCTGGGAAGCCATGCGGGCGGCGGGCAAGTTGCCGGATACACGTCAACATATCCCTTACTCATCACCTCTGGATGGTGTCAAACGTCCTGTGCCGGATATTGTCTTCAAGGTACCAACCGGTGGAGGCAAGACGTTTCTGGCTGTGGCTTCGCTCTCGAAAATTTTGGGACGCTATCTGGGCCGCAACAAGGGCTTTGTGCTCTGGATTGTGCCCAACGAGGCGATCTATGCCCAGACTCGCCGTCAACTGACTGACCGTCAGCACCCCTATCGCCAGATGCTCGACGTGCTCTCCGGCAACGCGGTGCGGATTCTGGAGAAAAACGACCAGTTGGATGCCCGCGATGTGGAGAGCCAGCTCTGCATTATGCTGTTGATGCTGCAATCGTCAAACCGGGAGAACAAGGATACCCTGAAAATGTTCCGTGACCGTGGCGACGTGCATGGATTTTTTCCCCCCGAAGGTGAACAGGATGCTCATGTTGCGGCGCTGGCTCAAACTCCTAATCTCGACAGCTATGACCTCGGTGAATCAGCTTATCCCTGGCATCAGGTCAAGGACTCTCTGGGTAACGCTCTGCGTCTGATCCGGCCGGTGGTGGTGATGGATGAGGGGCACAAGGCTGTTTCGGAACTGGCTTTTTCGACGCTGTACGGCTTCAACCCCTGTTTTGTTCTGGAACTGACCGCGACTCCGAAAGACGTAGCGTCAACAACCGGCAGGAATCCACGCTCAGCACGTTACGCCAATGTGCTTGTTGATGTGAAGGGCATTGATCTTGATCGTGAAG
>CAIWUU010000185.1 GCA_903915955.1 uncultured Chlorobiaceae bacterium
GTTGACGGCGTGGTGCGCGGCATCGGTGATTACGGCAACTCCTTCGGAGTACCGACCGTCGGTGGAGAGATCTATTTTGAAGAGGGATACACCGGCAACCCGCTGGTCAATGCCATGTCCGTCGGCATTGTCGAACATCACAAAACCGTCAGCGCCACCGCGCTTGGCAAAGGCAATCCCGTGCTGATTGTCGGCTCCTCAACCGGAAGGGACGGCATTCATGGCGCAACCTTCGCTTCGGAAGATCTCAGTGAAGCCTCGGAAGACAAACGTCCCAGCGTGCAGGTTGGCGACCCCTTTGCGGAAAAACTGCTGCTCGAAGCAACCCTTGAAGCCATTGCCACCGGCTATGTGGTTGGCTTGCAGGATATGGGCGCCGCTGGCATCACCAGCTCAACCTCGGAAATGAGCGCCAGAGGAATTGAGAAAACCGGCTCAGGCGGCATAGAGATTGACCTTGATCTTGTGCCGATCCGTGAGGCAGGCATGAGCGCTTATGAGATCATGCTCTCCGAATCGCAGGAGCGGATGCTTATTGTCGCCAAAAAGGGATTTGAAGGAAAAATTATTGAAGTGTATGAAAAATGGGATGTCCTGGCGGTCACCATCGGACGGGTCACTGACGACAACTACCTGCGAGTGCTGCACCATGGAGCTGTGGTGGTGGAAATTCCAGCCGAATCGCTGGTGCTTGGAGGCGGAGCGCCGGTCTATATCCGTGAAGCCATCGAAAAAAAACCTGAGACTCCGGTTGCAGAGCTTGTCGACGACAACACCCTCGACTTCAACACCATCGCTCTCGAACTGCTCTCACGCCCGAACATTGCAAGCAAGCAGTGGGTCTATCGCCAGTATGATTCGATGGTGCAGACCAATACGGTGACGCCGACCGGCCATACCGATTCCGCCGTCATCCGCATCAAGGGCACCAAAAAAGGGCTTGCCATGAAAACGGACTGCAACGCCCGTTACGTCTATCTGAACCCGCTGGCGGGCGGCAAAATAGCCGTGGCCGAGTGTGCCCGAAACATCGCCTGCTCGGGCGCAAAGCCTCTTGCCATCACCAACTGCCTCAATTTCGGCAATCCCCTTAAACCGGAGGTATACTTCCAGTTCAAGGAGTCAGTCAGAGGCATGGGCGAAGCATGCAGAGCCTTCAACACACCGGTCACCGGTGGCAACGTCAGCTTCTATAATGAAACATTCATCGCTGGTGTCCGCACAGCCATCTATCCAACGCCAACCATCGGCATGATCGGCCTGCTCGACGACATAGATAATCTCGTCGGCTCAACCTTCACCAATGCCGGTGATCTTATTCTTCTGGCAGGAAATCCCGGGCTGACGCTTGACGGCTCCGAGTACCTTGTCATGCAGTATGGCACCCCCGGTCAGGACTGCCCTTCTGTTGATCTTGAGCACGAAACAAACCTTCAGCGCTTTCTTGTATCGCTGGCTGAACAGAAGCTTGTCCACTCCGCGCATGACATATCGGATGGAGGTCTTTTTGTGGCGCTGGCAGAAAAGGGTATCATGAACGCAGAGGCTCCACTTGGCTTTATTGTCAATCTTGAGGATACAGAGAACTCTCCTCTCCGCTTGCAGCAGCAGCTCTTCTCTGAAGCACAGGGCCGCGTTCTTCTGACCATTACCCCAGATAGAATCAGGGAAGTTGCAGCAGCGGCGGCTGAACACAACATCCCTCTTCAGGCTATTGGCACCGTCGTGGAACGGGCGGCATCACTCTCCATCAACGGCAGGGAGATCGTGAGCTTCACCATTGATGAGCTTGCCGAGGCATACTACCACGCACTTGAGCATGCCCTGCACCTTGACGAACTTCTTTAATCAAAACCGACAAGAGAAAAAAAGGAGCCATCATGCAGCCTGTTGTCACCGCACAAGAGATGCAAAGAGCCGACCAGGCGGCAATTGAGCAGCTCCATATCGGGGAGTGCAGGCTTATGGAGCTTGCCGGTCGTGAGTGCCTTCGTGTGATCAAAGAGAGCCTCCAAAGGGACTCTTTTGCCGGAACTACCTTCCTTGTCGTTTGCGGCAAGGGAAACAATGGTGGTGACGGCTTTGTTCTTGCCCGTCATCTTCTCAACCTCGAAGCCTCTGTCGATCTCGTGCTGCTCTACCCGCAAAGTGTGCTGCAAGGGGTCAATCGCGAAGGATTTTCCATTCTGCAAGCCTACGAAGAGCATCTGACAAACCTGCGCATCTTCACAAGCCTTGATGAAGCACGACCATTTGTGGAGGAGAGCCGTTATGACGCACTTGTTGATGCCATGACCGGTACCGGCTTCCGGCTGGGCAAGCCAGGAGTGGAGCTTGCTTCCCCCCTTTCGGATGGAATCGAACTGATCAACTCAATTCACGAAGAGGGAGGCTCCATCACCTTCGCCATTGATATTCCCTCAGGGCTTGAGGCAACCACCGGCTTCTCCTCCAGCCCCACCATCCAGGCGGATGTCACCATAACCATGGCCTTCCTGAAGCGTGGATTTTACCTGAACGACGGACCTTACTGCTGCGGAGAGGTGCAGGTGGCAGAGATCTCCATCCCCCGTTTTCTGGTCGAACCATCCTCCAGCCTGCTGATTGACCAGGAGTTTGCCGCCGAACACTTCATCCTGAGGGAACCGGCAAGCGCAAAACATACCAACGGCAAAGTGCTGATCATTGCCGGGTCACAAACGGAAGATGCCTCAATGGTTGGCGCCGCTCTTCTTTCAGCAAAGGCCGCCATCAAAACCGGGGCAGGCTATGTTTGCGTCTCTCTTCCGCTCACCCTTGCCGCTGCCATGCACCTCGCAGTCCCGGAAGCGGTAGTCATCGGACGAGATATTGCCACAATTCTTAAAAAAGCAGGCTGGGCCGATGTGATCCTGATCGGATGCGGCCTTGGACGTGACCAAGCGGCCATCAATCTTGTCAGAGAGCTGCTCGAATGCACCGACATCAGCGAAAAAAAGCTGATTCTTGATGCCGACGCCCTCTATGCGCTCTCATCCATCGGCCTGTCGGATGCCCTGCTGAGATGCAAAGAGCTGCTCCTCACCCCGCATTATGGAGAGTTCAGCCGTCTCTGCAACATTCCGGTTGAGGATATTGCCGCAGATCCAATTGAAACCGCACAACAATTTGCCCGCGACTACGGCGTAACCCTTCTGCTGAAAGGCAATCCAACGGTTATTGCTGCAACTGATGGGCCATCATTGCTCAACACCAGCGGCACCGAAGCCCTTGCAACCGCCGGATCAGGCGATGTGCTCTCCGGGATGATTGCCGCCCTGGCAGCAAAAGGGGCGACGCTCGTCACTGCCGCAGCTACAGCCGCATGGTTCCATGGCCGGGCTGGCGACCTTGCAAGCGATGTCGCAAGCCTCGTCTCGTCGGGTATGGTCGTTGATGCCATTCCACAGGCAATCGGGGAGATTTTTGAGAGGGAAAATGAGTAGGGGCGTATTGCGATACGCCCCCGCAGAAAAAATCATGCCCATCGCATAATCAGGCAAATCGCGGTTCAAAACAGGTAATTCATCTGACAACCAACCAAAAAGAAAAACGTTACTCCCTCAAAAACTTCTTGATATTCCGTGCAGCCTGCCGGATACGCTCCTCATTCTCAATCATGGCCACACGAACATAGTCGTCACCATAAGCGCCGAAACCGATACCCGGACTGACGGCAACCTTTGCCTCGCTCAGCAGCTTTTTGCTGAACTCAAGGCTGCCGAGATGGCGAAAAGGTTCAGGAATTTGAGCCCACACAAACATGCTTGCCCGTGGCGTTACCACTGGCCAGCCCGCATTGGCAAAACTTTTGACCATAACGTCGCGCCGTTTGCGATAGACCTCGCAAATCTCCTGCACACAGCTCTGATCTTCCGTCAACGCAATGGTTGATGCAACCTGGATAGGGGTGAAAGTACCATAATCAAGCCAGCTCTTGATCTTTTCGAGGGCGCCGATCAGCTTGGCATTGCCCACCATAAAGCCGACACGCCACCCGGCCATATTGTAGGTTTTTGACAGCGTATAACTCTCAACAGCAACGTCCTTTGCGCCGGGCACCTGAAGAATTGAAGGGGTAACATACCCGTCATAGGTCAATTCAGCATAGGCAATATCGCTGATAATGTAGAAGCGCTCCTGGCGGGCAATATCAACCAGTTTTTCGTAAAACGGCAGCTCAACCGTCGCGGTAGTGGGGTTGTTGGGAAAATTAACCACCAGATATTTTGGCTTGGGAGAGGATTCACGCAACGCCTTTTCAATATTTTTGAAAAAGCCCTCCTCATCAAGCGTCAAATCATCGTTCAGCTCAAGCTTCAGGCGATGGACATTCCCGCCAGCCAGGATAAATGCCTGGGAGTGAATGGGATAACAGGGATCCGGCACCATGGCAAGATCACCGGGGTTGGTGATAGCCTGAACCAGATGAACATACCCCTCCTTGGAACCCATCGTTGCCACAACCTCACGATCCAGATCGAGATCAACATTGTACTTGCGCTTGTACCAGATACCAACAGCCCCGCGAAGCTTGTAGATACCTTTCGACACTGAGTAACCGTGTGTTCGCGGTTTATTTATAGACTCAACCAGTTTATCAACAATATGCTGAGGTGTCGGGCCATCAGGATTACCCATGGAAAAATCTATAACATCCTCACCTGCACGCCGTTCAGCCATTTTCAGCTCATTAACCGCTGCAAAGACATATTTGGGCAGGCGCTTGATCTTGTCAAACTCTATTTCATCAAACATAGGTTGGTCCCGAAAAAATCAATTATGCAAAAAAAGAATAGTCTTTGCATCATAAGAAAAAATAATATCATATCAATGGCCTACCCTATATTTTCCCAAGGAGATCTGGCGAAGCTGAGAAAAAAAAGAGCAAAAGGAGCATTCCCTTCTTCTGCAGATTCCTCCATGATCATAAAAAAAATCAGGCCAAATTTCTTTGACTTTAATCCTTTTTTAATTAACATTCTATGTTGGCATCATTTCGCTTTCCGCTCCATGATTAAAGCATATACCACGTGTCAAACATCAAGATGACAGGAACTGATGCACTTAAGCATCAGCTTGAGAAATCCACCGGCAATAACTACAATTGCTGCTACCAATGCGGTAAGTGTACAGCCGGTTGCCCTTCAGGAGCGTTCATGGATAACCCTCCCACACGAATCATGCGTCTCGTTCAGACCGGCTCTTTTGAAGAGGCCCTGAAAAGTGATGCTCTCTGGTTCTGTGTGGGTTGTATGACCTGCACTGCCAGATGTCCACAGAATATGGATATCGCAGCAACAATGGACTCACTCAGAGCTCTTGCTCTTGAAAAGGGTCTGGTGTCAGAAAGCAAAGCTAAAAAGTTGGTTATAGCGTTTCATGTCTCTTTTCTCAAGAACGTGCGTAAACACGGACGTCTGGAGGAGCTCTCTCTCGTCAACAGCTATAAACTCCGGACACGATCATTTCTTCAGGATGCCCAGTCAGGCATCAAAATGATCAGGAGCGGAAAAATTAACCCGCTCCATACTCTTACCGGCAAAGGTGGAGTAAAGGGCAAAGAGCAGATCGAAAAAATTTTTGCAGCCTCGGAACAGGAGCCACATCTGGATGCAGCAAAACGATATCCAATAAAAAAGGAATTTACTCCAAAGGCTCAACTCTCTATCAAGCCAGGCATGACCATCGGATACTATCCGGGATGCTCCTTGAGCGGCACTGCCCGCGAGTATGATATTTCAGTAAAAAAAATGTGTTCCCTGCTCGGCATTAACCTTCAGGAGATTGACGACTGGAACTGCTGCGGCGCAACATCAGCGCACGCTACCAATCACAAGCTTGCCGTACTCCTGCCAGCAAGGAATCAGGCGCTTGCCGATTCACAGGATCTGAATGTGGTGCTTGCACCTTGTGCGGCCTGCCAGAACCGCCAGGTTACCACACGAAAAACCCTTATGGCTTCTCCTGAGCTTCGGGAACAAGTTCGTTCAATTACCGGAATTGAACCAACCTGTAACGCTGAATTTATCGGAGTTACACAGCTTCTTGGGGCCATGGAACCAGAAGAGATCAAAAAACGGGTAATAAAACCACTCACCGGCCTCTCCCTGGCCTGCTATTATGGCTGTCTCCTGGTGCGGCCAATGGATGAAATGGGTTTTGACGATCCTGAAAATCCTCTTAAAATGGAGGAAATCATGAGCGCTCTTGGAGCAACGCCTGTAGAGTGGGCATTCAAGGTTGAATGCTGTGGCGCAGGCCTCACACTTGCACAACAGCCTCTTGTCGAAGAGCTGACACACTCCATTGCAAAAAATGCATCCGAAAACGGAGCGGCAGCTTTTGTTGTTGCCTGTCCACTCTGCCAAGCCAACCTCGACATGCGTCAGGGAAGCATGAGAAAACGGTTTGGAGATATCAAGGAGATGCCGGTCTACTATATCTCTGAGCTCGTTGCCATAGCTTGTGGCGCCGACCCATCTGAGGTTGCAGTAGGTGAGCATTTTGTTTCAGCGCTCGATCTTGTATCGAAATTTTAGACGACGTTCAAGCATTTGAACAAAGTTATTATGCGTATGGGAATATCCTGTACTACCCGCATAATTTGGTCAGCAGCTTCATACTAAAAGATTTGTACCATGGCAAAAATTGGAGTATTTATATGTCACTGCGGTGAAAATATCGGTGCCAAAATTGATTGCAACAAACTTGCTGCTACTATAGGAGAACACCCAGGCGTTGCAGTCTCGGTAGAGTATAAATATTTCTGCGCTGACCCCGGACAGGAGAGCATCAAAAAGGCCATCCGTGACAACAACCTCACCGGTGTCGTTGTTGCGGCATGCTCCCCCAGAATGCACGAAGCAACCTTCCGCAAAGCCTGTGCTGAAGCTGGCCTGAACCCCTATATGTGCGAAATAGCCAACATTCGCGAGCATTGTTCATGGGTGCATACCGACCCGGATATGGCCACCGAAAAAGCTGCCGACATCACCCGTTCAATGATTGAAAAGGTAAAACGCAACAACAAGTTGCAGCCTATAGAGGTACCGGTAACCCGCAGGGCACTTGTGATCGGAGGAGGAATTGCAGGCATCCAGGCAGCGCTTGATATTGCCAACGCAGGGCAGGAGGTTGTCCTTGTAGAGCGTGAGCCTTCGCTTGGTGGCCACATGGCTCAATTGTCAGAAACCTTCCCGACACTTGACTGCTCGCAGTGCATTATGACACCGCGAATGGTTGAAGCGGCCCAGCACCCGAAAATCCGGCTGCTCACCTACGCTGAAGTTGTGAGTGTTGATGGCTACATCGGCAACTTCCATGTCAAAGTCAAAATGAAAGCCCGCTATGTTGACATGGAGAGCTGTACCGGATGTGGCGACTGTATCACCAAATGTCCCCAAAAAAAGATTTCAAGTGAATTTGACTGTGGCATTGGCAAACGAACGGCTATTTACACCCCCTTCGCCCAGTCTGTTCCAAATAAACCAGTCATCGACAAGGCAACCTGCACCTACTTCAAAAACGGCAAGTGCAAAGTGTGCATGAGATCCTGTCAGATCAATGCCATCAACTTTGATATGCAGGATGAGTTTATAGAGCTTGAAATCGGCGCCATTGTTGTTGCCACCGGCTTCCAGGTACAGAATAATGCCGTTTACGGAGAGTATGGTTACGGGAAATACCCCGACGTCATCACCGGCTTGCAGTTTGAACGACTTGCCTCTGCAAGCGGTCCGACATTCGGTAAAATTCTTCGCCCCTCTGATGGTAAAGAGCCAAAAACCATTGTCTTTATCCAGTGCGCCGGATCTCGCGACCCATCAAAAGGGGTACGCTACTGCTCCAAAATTTGCTGCATGTACACCGCAAAACATGCCATGCTCTACGCACACAAAGTTCATGAGGGCAAATCGCATATCTTCTACATGGATATTCGCGCTGCAGGCAAAGGATATGACGAGTTTACCCGCAGGGCGATTGAGGAGGATGAAGCCTCTTATGTTCGTGGAAGAGTGAGTAAAGTGTGGCCGAAAATGAGCAAGTTGATGGTACGTGGTGTTGATACACTTCTTGGGAAACCCGTTCTCATTGCCGCTGACATGGTGGTTCTTGCAACTGCAATGGTTCCTCAGCCAGATGCCAAAGAGTTTGCAAAAACCATTGGCATAGCTTACGACGAGTATGGCTTCTTTAACGAGGCCCATCTCAAGCTTCGTCCGGTCGAATCATCAACAGCCGGCATCTTCCTTGCCGGAACGTGCCAGTCGCCAAAAGATATTCCTGACTCAGTTTCGCAAGCATCGGCCTCAGCCAGCAAAGTTCTTGCCCTCTTCAGCAAGCAAACGCTTGAACGAGAGCCGGTTGTAGCATCAAATAACGAAGCCACTTGTGCTGGATGCTGGGGCTGTGTTCTCGCCTGTCCATACAACGCCATTGAGAAAAAAGATATTCTTGATCGTTCCGGAAAGCTCATTAAACGGGTCGCGTCAGTTAATCCCGGCCTCTGCCAGGGGTGCGGCACCTGTGTCACCTTCTGCCGCTCGAACAGCCTCGACCTGGCAGGTTTTACAGAAAAACAGATTTTTGCAGAAGTAATGGGCCTGTAATGAAAGCCCTTGTTATCGTCAACAAACTGAACTTTGCTACTGAAATAAGCTGATGAATGAACTTTTTGAACCAGAAATCGTTGCTTTTGTCTGCACCTATTGCACCTACGCTGGCGCTGATCTTGCAGGAACAAGCCGGTTAAAATATGCGCCGAACGTGCGCATCGTCCGCCTTCCCTGTACCGGAAGAATCAGCCCGATGTTCATCCTTAAAGCGCTCCAGAAAGGCGCCGATGGAATTCTGATCAGCGGCTGCCACCCCGGTGACTGCCACTTTACCCATGGAAACTATCATGCTCGCCGGAGATGGATGGTTTTTAGAGCCCTGCTTGAATTTACAGGCATACCCTCAGAACGGGTAAAATACTCATGGATCAGTGCGGCTGAAGGTGGCAAGTTTGCAGACCTCATGAACAGCATCACCGAAGATATCCGCAAACTCGGCCCTTTCGATCAGTACAAAGCGTTGATCAAGGAAACTGAAGCCCCGGCGACATTTTAAAACCATCAGCAATGACGATACAAGAGACATATAAAGCCAGGGTAAAAAAACTCCTTTCAAATGGCACGGTGAAAATGGTGATCGGCTACAAACCGGGCACCACCGCTGACCGTCGTCGTCCGCACTTCATCCGCACACCCGAAGAGGCTGACCAGCTTGTTCTCGACAGCGCCTGCATCACCAACCTTTCCGGCTATCTGGTCAGTGAAGGGCTCTTGAGTGATGAAAAAGCTGTCGCCATCTTTCTCAAACCTGACGGAATTCGCTCCATCAACATTCTTGCCGCAGAGGCGCAGCTCAATATTGACCAGATCCTGATTCTCGGATTTGATATCAATGACAACCAGGTTACTGCCCTCGAGGGAGAAAAGGTTGAAGAGTTTGCCACTCTGATCGAGTCCATCAAGGAGCAGGCTCCCGACGCGCTGAAGAATCCCCTTCTGGAAAAGATTGAGGGGATGACTCCAAAAGAGCGATTCACCTTCTGGCAAAAAGAGTTTTCACGCTGCATCAAGTGCTACGCATGTCGTCAAGCCTGCCCGATGTGCTACTGCAGGCGCTGTATTGTGGACTGCAATCAGCCACAATGGGTCAACACCTCATCACACACCCTTGGAAACTTCGAATGGAATATTGTCCGGGCATTCCACCTCTCAGGGCGCTGCGTCGGATGTGGCAACTGTGACAGAGCCTGCCCGGTCAACATCCCGCTCCGCCTCATCAACGCAAAAATGGCTCAGGAGGTACTCGGATCATTTGACCATTTTGCTGGCATGAGCCACACACAGGAACCGGTGCTTGCAAGTTTCAAAAAGGACGATTCCGAGACATTCATTCTCTAAGCAACCAACGCCAATGACAAGAATTCTTCAAAGCGATAACCTTGATAAGTGTGTTGCACGATGGCGTGAGGCTGGCCTTACGGTAATCGGGCCTGTGAAAAATGAGAGTTCCTCAAGTTATGCTGCGGTGGAAAAAGCTGCGGAATTTGACTTCAGTTTGATCATGCCCGACCGTTCAATTAAAGAGCTTTTTTTCCCTCAGACGGAGCCGATGCTGCAGTACACCATAAAAAAGCAGAGGATCGACACCAGCGATTTCACTCCTCCCCCTGAAAAAAGAATCATCTTCGGCGCCCGACCCTGCGACGCTTCCGGCTTGGCAATTGACGATCCTCTCTTCGGATGGGACTACAAGGATAACTTCTGGTTTCAGCGGCGCGATACCACCGTGATTGTCACCATTGCCTGCACCAAAGCGGATGATTTTTGTATGTGCACCTCCCTCAAGCTGGTGCCTGACAGCACAAAAGGCTCCGATGTTTTGCTCCGTCCTCTCCAGAACAACAAGGGGTGGCAGGTAGAGGAGCTTACCGATCGTGGTCGTGACGCATTCAACGAAATTGCCGATCTTCTTCAGGATGGATCAGAACCGGCAGCACCAACAGCGGTGGTAGCTGAAAAATTCAACCTTGACACCTGCGTCGCCTGGCTGCAGAAGCCGGAAAACTTTGAGAGTACCTTCTGGAGAGAGATCTCAATGCGCTGTATCGGCTGCGCATCCTGCACCTTCCTCTGTCCAACATGCCACTGCTTTGATTTTCAGGATGAGGGCGATACCTACAGCGGCATCAGAAGAAAAAACTGGGACAGTTGCTCATTTGCGCTCTTCACCATGCACACCTCTGGCCATAACCCCCGTGCCACACAATCCGCACGCTGGCGGCAGCGCATCATGCACAAGTTTAACTATTTCCCCGGCAAGTTCAACGTCAACAGTTGCAGTGGATGCGGCCGATGCTCGCGCCAGTGCCCGGTTGACATGGGTATTACCGAGACTTTACAAGCGATATCAACATTACAGCCGTGACAGAAACCAGCCAAAGCGTGCAGCAGAATATTTACAAGCCAGCCATCATGAAAATCGTCGCCCGCCACGACGAAGCGCCGGGCGTGAAAACCATGAGAGTTGAGTTTCAGAACCCGACCGACCTTGAGCTGTTCAAGCAGCGCTACCGTACCGGTATGTTCGGGCTTTATGGGGTCTACGGCGAAGGAGAGAGCACCTTCTGCGTTGCAAGTCCTGAAACCCGCAATGAGTACATTGAATTCACTTTTCGTCAATCCGGCAGGGTGACCTCAGCTCTTGCAAATGCAGATATCGGAGACGTTATTACCTTCCGGGGGCCATACGGAAACCGCTTTCCCATTGAGCAATTCTATGGCAAGAACCTCATCTTTGTTTCAGGCGGCATAGCGCTGCCGCCAACGAGAAGTGTTATCTGGTCGTGCCTTGACCAGCGTGAAAAATTCGGCAAAATCACTATTGTGTATGGAGCCCGAACCGTTGCCGACCTCGTCTATAAACATGAGCTCGAAGAGTGGGGCAAACGGGACGATATTGATCTTGTGCTCACCGTTGATCCCGGAGGAGAAACCCCTGACTGGAAACACCGGATTGGCTTTGTACCCACCGTTCTGGAACAGGCTGCTCCATCTCCCGAAAATTGCATTGCCGTCATCTGCGGGCCGCCGATCATGATCAAGTTCACCCTGATCTCGCTTAAAAAGCTGGGTTTCGATGAATCAAACGTCTATACCACCCTTGAAAACCGCATGAAGTGCGGCGTCGGCAAGTGCGGACGCTGTAACGTTGGATCAATCTATGTCTGCAAAGAGGGGCCGGTCTTTACCGCCGCCGAAGTGTCGCGTATGCCTCAGGCTGATCTGTAGCCATCTACTCCTCTTACAGAAGCGGAACCCTGAAAAAGTGATCCGGCTGGTGAAAATCAGCCGGTGAAGCGGGAGCCTCCCACCAGGGAAACAATCCAAACTCTCCCCTGCCTGAAGAGGCGCAGCACTGCAGGGCGATAACCTGATCACCGCTTACAAACGGTTTGAGCAACTCCCAGCAGAGCTCCATTCCAAAACTCTTCTCATCCTGCACCAGTGTCACCATGCCGCGCCACGGCTCCGGTGAAGGCGTTTCATATCCTTCTGCCCGCTTTCGGGGAGCATCGAAGCGGAGTGCTACCCAATGGCCTTCGGGTGTCATCTCAAACTCAAGATACGCTGCACCAGCAGCTCTTGCGATAAAGAGTTCTGAAACACTGTATCGCCATAACGCATCAGTAAACGCTACGGGAGAAGTGGCTTGCAGCGAAAAAAGAGCTGGACTTGGATTGTGTGTTGTCCAGAGAAGAAAAGGGGCTCCGGGGTGAGCCTTGGCACTCTCTACCGAACACAACTGCTCCACCGAAACCTGAACGCCTGAAGGGAACTCCCGATCAAGCCCAAAGTAACCGACAAGCGGCCCCTCCATGAGCAGACGGGGAAAGAGTTGTGTAGACTGTTCCTCCCTCTCCGGCGACCACAACAGCCCGACCCAGCCCTTTGATGGATCATGGCGATCAGGAACCGCGCTGACTCCACACGATGCAAGCAGCTCTGCATCAAAGAGACCGATACATTGCACTTCAAGATCAAGCTCTGCCCCGGCCCTCTCCAGAGCCGCTCCCCTCATCCGAGCTGCCAGCCTGAGCACATCATCCGCCGTTGCCCCTCCCCGGTTGTAGATGAAATTGGCATGGTGCTCACTCACCATCGCGCCACCCTCAACCTCTCCCTTGAAGCCAAGCTCTTCAAAAATAACGCCACTCGGGCGGCCCACCGTGTAATTATTTTTGAAGGTGGAACCGCAACTCGGAAAATCAAAATGGTGCTTTGTCGTGCGCTCCTCCTCATATCCACCCATCACTTTCCTGATCTCCTCCGCAGGGCGACCTTCAGGAAAGCGCAAGAGCACCGCCACCACAATTTCCGGCTGCTCCATCAGCGACGTATGCTTATAGCCCTGAAAAACCTCCTCAGGCAAGCGCCACTGCAACCGGCCATCAACCGAGATGGTAAGAATAGCGGCAGTAATCTCTGAAACCTCACCACCAAAACAGCGGGCATTCATGCGCACCGTCGCCCCAATCTGACCGGGAAGCTTGTAGAGCCACTCTCCCCCACCTTTGCCAGCCTCAAAAAGCTCCTCCGCAATGGCACTATTCTCAACACCAGCTCCGCAGAGCAACTCATCATCCGAGAGCCACGAAAGGCGCAGCATCCTCTCCAGCAAAATCACAATACCGGGAAAGCCGCTGTCGGAAAAGAGAATATTACTCCCGCTGCCCATCAGCGCAAGCGGCAGACAATGCGTACGATTCCAGAAGAGAAGCTTGGACAAATCCGAAAGAGCCTCCGGCATGGCAACAAATCGGGCCGTGCCGCCAATCCCGTAATATGCCTTGGAGGCAAGGGGAACGTTGGAGGCGTAAGGGCAGGGGGGGATCAAATCAGACATAAGGGGCCTTCTCTGGTTTAATAATCTTTATGACACAAAAGCGACTTTTTGAACCCATGCAACATACCGATCCATCCAGTTCTGGAGGAACTCCCGGCTTCCAGAACCGATGTTACCATCCTCATCAAAGAGTCCATCTTTGGCATGAATATACGCTTCCGGCTGGCAGAGAGTCGGCACATCAAGGCAAGAGAGGATGTTGCGGAGATGCTGTTGAGCCAGCGAGGTGCCCATTACCCCAACTG
The DNA here is from genome assembly GCA_903915955.1 of uncultured Chlorobiaceae bacterium. GTDB lineage: Bacteria > Bacteroidota > Chlorobiia > Chlorobiales > Chlorobiaceae > Chlorobium. Next base: position 13,725 of record CAIWUU010000185.1, read on the forward strand.
AAACACCAAGAATACCGGCAGGCTTCCCTGCCCACGCACCCTGGCCATAAGGACGCGAAGCATGGTCGATGGCATTCTTAAGCACACCTGGAATTGAGCGGTTATACTCAGGTGTCAAAAAAATCAGCCCGTCAGCAGCCTTGATATCGCGTCTCAGCCGTTTAACCGATTCCGAAGGATTTGCTTCGTCATCCTGATTATAGAGCGGCAAGTCGCCAATCTCTACCTGCTTGAAAGTAAACTCTGGAGGCGCCAAGGGAACAAGCGCACGTGCCAGTTGGCGATTCAGCGAATCCTTTCTCAGGCTACCGACAATTACAGCAATCTCATAGTGTTTCATAAGAATCCATAACAAAGATTATCCCGTTTTAAGGAGTCAGAGCAGATAGACTACCTGCTCTATGGAGAGAACACTTTCCTCAACTTACAGATTTATTCAGATCTCCCACTATTTCAGAAAGTGATGATAATCCATGTAACCCAGACATGCGTATCAAGCACGATCATTCGAGGCAACTCCACTCTTCTGCAGGTAACACCGACGTAATAATGTCGCCCAGTATTTTGCCTTTTCCTGCAATGAGAGGTGATGGGTGGCGTTTTGCCTGTACTGAAATCGCAGTTGCCTCTTTTTCGGCAAGGATTGTTACAATGACGTATGCCTGCTTGATCGGCGGCTTATCGCCCAGCCATTTCATGGCTCCATGTTCATAGATGGCTTCATAACTCTGCAACATAATAATCTCCTCAGGGGGTATCTGAAATTACACGGCTTTTCCAAAACAAAAGAAAGCTGTGAGAATATAAGAACCAAAGTAAAAAGTGCCTATTTAATTTTTTCAACTTGAAAAGCGAGATATTTATACGTGATTTTGTCATAAAAAGGAGTCATTCTATCCATCTTTATAGGGAAAATCAACCTGGGAAAAGGATCAAGAATATGGGAAACATGCTCAGGACAACAACTCTTGCCCCACTGTTTAACACTGCCTTGTTTTACACGAACAACGTTCAACAGTTGGATTATAAACCTTGAACCGTCAGAATAAGTATGTATATTGAAACCGATATATTCAATCAGCATACTTATTCCGATGAAATATCTCAAACGGGTGATTCTAAAAGGGGTTGAAGAGGGGTTGAAACACTCACCGGTCACCGCTCTCCTCGGGCCCCGTCAATGTGGAAAATCAACATTAGCAAAACACCTCCTCACCTCTCCTCGCCCTCTTCTCTATCTCGACCTTGAAAAACCTTCCGACTTGCGAAAGCTCGAAGATCCTGAATGGTTTTTTATCTCCCAGAAAGAGAAGCTGATCTGCATTGATGAGATACAGCGAAAACCTGACCTCTTCCCGTTGATCCGCAGCATGGTTGATGAGTGGGGTGAAAACGGCCACTTTCTTGTGCTCGGCTCAGCATCGCGCGACCTCCTCAAGCAAAGTTCCGAATCGCTCGCGGGGAGAATCACCTATAAACAGTTGACCCCCTTTTTATGGGAGGAGGTTAAAGTGCATCTCTCTTATGAGCGCTACCTCGCGGCTGGCGGTTTTCCCCGAAGCCTGCTGCAAAAAGATCCAAAACTCTCCTTGCAGTGGAGAGAGGATTTTATTGCAACCTTTCTTGAGCGCGACCTGCTGCAGTGGAGCGGTTTTTCACCACAGACCATGAGACGGCTCTGGCAGATGCTTGCCCATAACAACGGTCAAACGCTTAACCTCTCATCCATCGGAGGCTCTCTTGGGGTCAGCCACACCAGCGTCAGGAACTATCTTGACCTGCTGCAAGAGACCTTTATGGTGCACATCGTGCCGCCACATCTCTCCAATAGCGGCAAGCGGATGATCAAAACGCCAAAAGTCTATATCTCCGATACTGGCATTATTGCCGCACTCCTTGGATTGAGTGATTTTAACCAGCTTTCAGGCCACCCTGCTTTCGGCTCATTATGGGAGAGCCTTGTGATCAGCAATCTCAAAGGGATGTTTCCGCGTGCAGAACTCTCCTTTTACAGAACATCCAACGGAACAGAGATCGACATCCTGATGCAACTCTCCGGAAAACTGATTGCCATTGAGTGCAAGTCATCAATGGCGCCAACACTGTCGCGAGGCTTTTACTCGGCAATTGAGGATGTGGCGCCCATACATACTTTTGTGGTGGCGCCTGTTTCACAAAGCTATCCTCTCAAACCGGGGATTTCCATTGTCTCACTATCGGATTTGTTCACGCAACTGTTGCTGTAAGATGCTTTTTGTCAAGAGAAACTCCGGCAGCTCGAAATTCCATAATGACGCAATCCCAATAAACCCTTTTACAAATTCCTCCATGCACTGGCTCTATCTTGTTATCGCAATCCTGCTTGAGGTCTCAGGCACAACCTGCATGAAGTTTTCTGAAGGATTCAGCAAACTTGTGCCAACGCTTTTTATCTTTATTTTCTACGGGTTGAGCTTTACCTTTCTCTCGCTGGCGCTGAAGGTACTGCCCATCGCCTTGACTTATGCTATCTGGTCGGGGGCAGGAACTGCGGCCATTACCGTTATCGGTGTCCTCTGGTTCGGAGAGGGTATCAATGCCATCAAACTTATCTCCCTGCTGCTGATTATTATCGGCGTTGCAGGGTTACACTATGGTCAGGAACAGCTTCACTAAGTCATCGTTAGAGAACAACTATAACAAAATACGCCAACACCATCAATAATGAGTTATCTGATAACTTATTATTAAAAAATCAATTTCAGGATAAACGGAGCTGTAGAATAGAGTCTAA
>CAIWUU010000186.1 GCA_903915955.1 uncultured Chlorobiaceae bacterium
ATACAAAACTGGTGACTCTTTTGCCTGCAACCATGCAATGAAGAGACGGTAAAGCTTGTTGGTTACCGGATACCTGGCAAAGTAAGCATCCGGCACATCCACAATTTTGTCTGTCACTGAATACCGGTAGTTTCCACCCGGAATCAGGATGTACTCTGCATTCTGTTCATAAGGATTCCGGAACGATGCCGGTTTTCCGTCAGCACTTTTTTCAGCGTTTGAAGGCAGTGGCTGACCTCCTAACGCCAGAATCACCTCCTCGGTGCGGTTGATAATGTCCCTGTTCTCTTTGGCAAGTTTTTTCTCCCTGAACTCAAGGAGCGCATCAAGAGAGGCCGGTTTATTGATGGCTTTGAGGCAGTCGAGAATCACCCACTGCCGACTGGCAGTTGTCGCCGGTTCAAGCAGCTTGTTGCACAGTGCATCAATTTTTTTCCCTTTAGCCTCCTCGATGATTGTTTTCAGCAACAGTTGCTGCTTTTGCGTCAAATCGTCACTCTTTGATGAATCAAACAGCTTTTGCATAAAGGCATCAAAGACTTTGGCATCAACTGATGCTATAAAAAAGCGGAGTGGTTCCTCCCACCAGTCATCACCAAAATTCGCAACCAGCGTCTTGATATGCTGATATGGACGATCTTCCTTGAGCTGAACTCCTGCGAGATATTCACGGAATGATTTATGCCGGAAGAGGTACTCTTTGTCACCTGTCTCAACCAGCAAACCTGCTCGTGTGACCAAATAATTGCAAAAAGCTTCTGCTGCTGGAGGGGTATCAAGCGTATCAAGCCATTCCTGCATTTGAGTGTGCATGTTGGCTCTGGCAGCTTCATCTTTTTTGAGCGTCTCCTGCATCCAGAGCGAAACCGGCCCAAGCACCTGTCGTGCATCAATTGCAGAGAGCAGCGGTTTAATATCCCGGCGTTTGTCGCGAAATTCAAGCAGATAGTTGAGCGCTGCATCGTAGAGTTCAACACGGCTTTCCGGGATGTACTCCCTCTCCTTCCACAAAATAGCCATGATCTGCAGAATCATGGGTATGGCAGCCAGTTGACGCAGCCCCTTGTTCTTCTCGACTTTGAGATGCGCAACAATGGTGGTGGTACGTTTTTCAGCCTCCTTTTTTTGCTTCTCCTGCCACATCTCCTCGACAAATCCTTTTTCACAAGGCTCTTTCAGGAATGCTGCGATGAACCAGTTCCGCAAAAACCGTTCCTGCTGCTCCGCAGTAAAGTCCTGCACATCGGCTCGTTCGTACTCTGACGCAAGCTCAATGCCTTCATCTTTGCGATACCCTGTCGCCCGTGATGTGACCACAAAAAATGCCTTGCCGAAGCCGCTGAAGGCGTGGTCGATCCAGCGGCACACCTCTTTTCGCTCTTCAAGAGTGCTGATTTCATCAAGACCGTCAAGCAACACCAGTGAGCTGTCATGGTTCAGCCAGTCATTGAAAACTTTTGCATCAATGGTTTGATGATGCTTTGCTGACCATCCGGCAAGGGCTGCTGGCAGATTTTCAGTGCAACGCCCCGCCTCGCGAACAAGATCCCGCAAGGGCAGGTAGAAGACATTGACTGGAGCGCTGAATCCAAGCTTCGTGTAATCCTCAAGTGCACAAAGGGCATAATACTTGAGCAACGTTGTTTTGCCAGCGCCAGGGTCACCGATAACGAGCAGCATCCGGCGACCTCTCCGGTCGTGGAATGCCTGCTTCATGATCTCGTCGGGATAGAGAATATGGTCACTCCCTTGCTGGTCGCTCTCTTTTGAAACAAGGCCACCTCTCTCCTGCCTGTCGGAGAGGCGCAAGGGCACAAAGGTGTCGTTGTTCAGGTTGACCTTGATACTCTCAACACCCGGAAGCCCAAGCATACGAATGTAACCCAACTCCTCTTTAAGGATGGTCTGGTAGCGCTCTACGTCCTCTTTCTGTTTTTTGTCAGCGGGTTGCGGAGTTTCCTTGCCGCCAAGAAGTTCGATATCGGGTTTGTGAAGAACGAGGCGAAGATCAGATATGGCTTTAGCAGCTTTTTCCTTGAACTCCTCAAGGCTGTTGAACTCGGCATAAACACGATGAACCTCTGAATCAGGCCCCATCTTTTTTGCCCGCTCACGGAAGGCGTTCAACCTGGCTTCCTTCTCCGGATCTTTTTCAATGTCACTCTTCTTTATCACGTGTTCGTCGCCCATAATGAAGAGCATAGTTGGTATTTCAAGTCGCTCAGCTTCGTTAAACTCCAGCTCGGTAATAGAGAGTTTGCCGAGATTCCGATTCGTGCACACCGGAGTCTGCCCATATTTGTGGCTGATCAGAAGGACATAAGCAGTGCTATCCTGCACCATCTGAAGCGAAGAGTTGATTACATCCACGTCAGATTTTGCTGAATCATTCTCCATCGCCACAGCTTTAAACCCCGCACCATTTATAATGTTGATCAGCGCAGCACGGTGCTCCTTAAGGTCAGTAAAGGTGCTCGAAACCATAACTCCCTTGAAATCACGCGGCATAGTGGATGTATCGTTTGGCATCACATTGAGGGGACGTTATAAACTGCTTACACTTGTCAATAAAATAAAATTAATCCCGGTCACTTCTCACGCCGCAAGAACCGTTTTCAAATCATTCTCTTGATCTTGCAGGAATCAATAATAGTCATCCTCCCGCTGGTGGCGTATTGCAAGAATGGTTACAGTCGCCTGATCCTCAATTTCTAAGAGGGCGACATAACCCGAGTTTCCGAATGAAACGAGCAGTTCCCGAAGCAGCGGATTTTCAGGAAGGGCTTTGCGGCAACTGAAAGGAAATTCCCTTAAAAAGTCGAACCCCTTTGACAGTGCATCAAGCGCCTCTTCCGCAGCCTTCAGATCTTTTTCAAGAATAAATGTATAGAGGCGGACAAGGTCATCTTTCGCGTCGGGGGTAAAGCGGACGGTGAATTTCACGGCCTCTTCTTTTTTTCTTCGAGAAGCATCTTCTGAAGCTGGTCCACGACTACCTGAGCATCCTCATACTCTCCGGTTCTGCGGGCACGCTCCTGCGAAGCAAGTCCGCGGGCAATGAACTCCTTCTGACTGAGCCGACGTTCGATGTTTGCCCGAAGCGATGCCTCGATGAATGAAGAGAGGGTTTCCCCCTGCTGCAGAGCCTGTTCAGCCGCTTGGCGAAGCTCAGGCTCAACGCGGAGTGACGGTAATGATGCGCTTTTCATACGTCCTGCGATATTCATGTTGGCGTTGCAAATGCAATACAATATACTGTTTCTGACCAAAAATCTGCAAACGCGTCAACCAACCTGCTGCTTTGTTTCATACATTATCATCACACACAAACCTGCAAATAAAAAGTAGTAAACTTGATGACAAGTTACGCGAAAAAAACTTTCTCTCTAACTGCAACGTATGTCAAAAATTATGGATGGAACAACCATCTCGAGGAGAAGCATCCCCTTCCACACCACGACCATCGGCAATCCAGCCCTGCCGCGCATCGTCTTTCTGCACGGCTTTCTCGGCTCTGGCAGTGACTGGCTTCCTGTGACGAGGGAGCTTCAGAACGACTACTGCTGCCTGATGGTTGATCTTCCCGGTCACGGGAGCGCCAACCTCCTGCAAACGCAGCCTCCAGATGATTTTTTTATCCAGACCGTTGATGCGCTTGCCGATTTGCTGCGCCAATCAGCCGCGCCTCCCTGCTCGCTGGTGGGCTATTCGATGGGTGGCCGTATTGCGCTGGCGTTGCTGCTTCGTCATCCGGAACTCTTCAGCAAGGCGATTATTATCTCCGCTTCACCCGGCCTCAAAACAGAAAAAGAGCGAATTGACAGACAGGAGCATGACGAAAAAGTGGCACGGAAAATTGAGAGGAACTTTGATGGTTTTATAGAGGCATGGTATGAGCAGCCGCTCTTTTCCACTCTCAAAAGTCACCCGATCTTTAAAGAGGTCGAGAGCGAAAGAAAAATCAACGACCCTCAGAATCTCGCTCTGGCGCTGAGGCTTTTGGGAACAGGACGACAGCCGTCATTTTGGGACGCGTTAAAGAAAAACAGCGTACCGGTGAGCTTTTTTACGGGAGAAAATGATGAGCGCTACGTTGAGATTGGTCACCAAATGGTTAAGTTATGTCCTGAATCCGATCTGGAAATCTTTCCGCATTGCGGCCATACCCTGCAGCTTGAAAACAGGGATTTGTTTCTGGAGCGGTTACGATTTTTTTTCAACAAGCAAGAAGAGAAGAAGCTATGAGTACTGTGAACTGGATACCTGCAGGTGATTTTACGGACATTCTCTACCATAAAGCGGAAGGTATTGCAAAGATCACCATCAACCGCCCGGAGGTGAGGAACGCATTCCGTCCCCAGACTGTCGATGAGATGATTGCCGCCATGTCGGATGCAAGAAATGATGAGAAAATTGGTGTTGTCATTCTCACCGGTCAGGGCGATCTTGCCTTCTGCTCGGGAGGCGACCAGAAAATCAGGGGTAACGCCGGTTATGCCGACGGCAAAGGGGTTAACCGTTTGAATGTTCTCGACTTCCAGCGTGATATCCGTACTTGTCCTAAACCAGTTATTGCCATGGTTGCCGGTTACTCCATCGGGGGCGGTCATGTTCTGCACATGCTTTGCGACCTCACCATTGCAGCGGAAAACGCCATTTTCGGCCAGACCGGCCCAAAGGTTGGCTCTTTTGACGGAGGATGGGGCGCAAGCTATATGGCACGCCTTGTAGGCCAGAAAAAGGCTCGCGAAATATGGTTTCTCTGCCGCCAGTACAATGCCGCTGAAGCGCTTGCCATGGGGCTGGTGAACACCGTTGTGCCGCTTGAGCGCCTCGAAGAGGAGACCGTACAGTGGTGTCGCGAAATCCTGGCCAACTCTCCACTTGCCATTCGCTGCCTGAAATCGGCACTCAATGCTGATTGCGATGGACAATCCGGCCTGCAGGAGCTTGCAGGAAATGCCACAATGCTCTATTATATGAGTGAGGAAGGGCAAGAGGGAAGGAATGCCTTTGTCGAAAAACGGAAACCCGATTTCAACAAATTTCCAAAGAGACCTTGAACGCTTCGCATGTTGTTCTCTACCGATATGCCATCCCTTTCACTGAGCCAATCACCGTCAAGGGGCAACGGCTTGTGCTGAGGGAGGGCATTATCCTTGCACTAAAAAGTGTAGATGGAAAACATATTGCCTATGGCGAAATAGCACCTCTTCCAAGGCTGCATCAGGAAACACTGCAATCAGCCGAAGCGCAGCTTGTCGAACTATTTTCAAAACGGGAAGCTCTTACTCCCGGCATGTTGCCGAAGAAGCTCTACCCGTCAGTCCGTACCGGACTCGAAATGGCCATGATAAACCGTGAAGCGGCAATCTCAGGCACACTTCCATCGTTTTCGGAGAACGAGCACGTTGCCAAGCAAATTCCGCTCAATGCACTACTCTTCGGTGACACACCGCTGGTCATGCAACGGGCTGAAAAGTATTTCGATCTTGGATACCGCACCTTTAAGCTTAAAGTCAGCGCCAATAGCATCACAAACTCGATCAACAGCATCAGGGAGTTGCACCGTACCTTCGGCGGCACAGTCGAACTGCGGCTTGATGCGAATCAGTCGCTCTCGTTTGATGAAGCCATCTCGTTTGCCAAACAGATCCCTACGGGAAGCGTTGCCTATATCGAAGAGCCACTGCAACAGGCGGAACGTATCGGTGAGTTTTATGCAAAAACAGGAATTTATTCCGCGCTCGACGAAACTCTCTGGCAAAAGCCTGAACTGCTCGCCACAATTCCAGAAGCATCCCTTGCTGCCCTGATACTGAAACCAAACAGATTAGGAGGTATTTCAGCAGCGCTGCACTTCGCTCGATATGCAAGAGAAAAAAATCTGCTCGCGGTATTCAGCTCTGCTTTTGAAAGCGGCATCAGCCTGAGCTTTTACACATTGCTGGCAGCATCAACCGCCACGAAACCAGCCGCATGTGGACTCGACACCTACCGTTACCTGCAGCATGACCTCCTTGAAACGCCATTCGAAGCCGAGAACGCCCATCTTGATCCGCAGAAGCTCTACCGGAATGGAGTAAAGGTCAGGCTGAGAAGCCTTCGGAGAACATCGTGGCGGGAAGAGTTATCGCCTGTTACGCATTCGGTCGCTGAGTAGGCCGAAGGCCGTATCGAAGCGACTTTGCAAAAACAGAGAGTTTGGTAGTACCTTGAGCCAATCATGCTCATCCGTTCATCTTGACAATCACGGTTCAGAAGAAAATCTTATGGACATTATAGCCCGAGCAGCCCAACTTTTCGGCAACGCACCAGCGCTGCGAATGGCCGACAGAACTCTCTCATTCAACGAATGCAATACTGTGGCTAAAGGTATTGGGAGCCGCTTCAGCAACAGAGGCATTCGTTCCGGCGAGATTGTCGCGATAGTGTCGCCAAACACGCAGGAAATGGTCATGCTGCTGCTCGCCTTGCTGAAAGAGGGCGTAATTGCTGCACCACTCAACTACCGCTTTCCAGAACCTATGCTCAGTAAAACGCTGGAAAAGCTTCAGCCCGGTCTGATAATAACCTCGAGCACGACATCGTTACCGGGCATTATCAACATTGCTGAATTGCTTGAGAGTGATTCGCTAGGCACAGCGCTCCATGCAGCCACAACTACACTGACGAACAACAACACCGTGGCGATGCCTGACATAGCTGAAAACATGGAAGAGATGAATCGGCTTGTCACCATCATCCACACCTCCGCAAGCTCAGGCGAGGCAAAAGCGGCGGTTCACAGTTTTGCCAACCACTGGTACAGCGCTCTCGGCTCCAATAAAAATATTCCCTTCGGCGCTGGCGATTGCTGGCTTCTTTCGCTGCCGCTCTACCACATCGGCGGCTACTCTCTCCTCTTCAGATCACTCATCACCGGCGGCTCCCTTGCTATCGGCAAACCGGACGAGTCTCTTGGTCAGTCACTGCGCAACTTTCCGCTGACCCATCTCTCCGTTGTACCGACACAACTTTACCGTCTGCTTGCCGACAAAGAGAGCACTGCCCTGCTGCGAACAATGAAAGCCGTTCTGCTTGGTGGCAGTTCAGCGCCAAGATCGCTGATTGAGGAGGCTGTTCGTCTGCATATTCCGCTCTTCCTGACCTACGGATCAACCGAAATGAGTTCACAGATTGCAACTACTCCGGCACCAATAAAAGGAATTCAGGAGAACAGTGGCAAGCTGCTTCCCTGGCGCGAGCTCAAAGTTTCACAAGATGGAGAATTACTGGTAAAGGGAGCCTGCCTCTTTCAGGGCTACCTCCGGGAGGGAAATATCCATCCTCAAACCGATAACGACGGCTGGTTCCATACATCGGATATCGGAAGTGTTACCGATGACGGTACCGTCACTGTGGCAGGCAGGAAAGACAACATGTTCATTTCAGGGGGAGAAAATATCCATCCCGAAGAGATTGAAAAGGCGCTGATGATGATTGACGGGGTTCTTGACGCGCTTGTCGTCCCTGTGAACGATGATGAATATGGCCAACGTCCAGTAGCATTCATCAAAACCATTGAGGAAAATAAACCCGATGAGATCACGATCACTCAGGCCATGCACTCCATGGCTGGAAAACTGAAAAGCCCGATACATTACTATTGTGTAGAGGAATGGGCAACATTGCCAGGATCGCAGAAAATAGACCGGATATTTTACAAAAAACAGGTCAATCCTGATTTTTCATAACTCAACCCCTGGAAGCCTGACGCTTGAGCCTGCGCACGGCATACGCTCCACCGAGTCCAGCGATTGGGGCATAAAAAATCCCGGAAAAGGCCATATTCATCAGAAGTTCGGTAAACGTTAACGTCACCGGAGCAAGTGCCAGTTTTTCGGCAGCAACAAGCGCCTGCACCTGACCCTGAAGCTCGGGCTGCTTTTTTGCCATCTCCAGCGCCCAATCGACAATCAGCGCAAGACTCTCGGTACCCGGCCTGTAGTGCAAAAAAGTCATAAGAAAAAAGGTGACCACCTCTGAAACAACGCCTCCGGCAAAACCAGCCATGCATCCCAGCACAAAAGCCTCCCTGAAGGTCAGCGTCACCTGAAAGCGCATAATAGTCTGATGCAGCGCCACCACCCCGGCCAGAAAAATCCCGGCAAACAGAAAAACATTCAGCAGTGTCAGATAGGGAACTGTTGTCGTCAGAAGAATAAGTGCAGCCCCAAGCATAACAGCGTAGAGTTTACCCTCAACTGGCAAAAGAGATCCAACCGGTTTTTCAGCAGTCATGTATGTTAAAAATCGTTCTCGGTAATGCCTGCTACTTTCATAAAATGCCTGAGCAGGCCTATTTTCAGGTCATTGTTACCATGAATGGGCACCAAAATTCTTGCCGGATTTCCCGTCTTCATATAGACGTGATGGCTACCACTCACACGGATCAGTTTCCATCCCCGGCTTTCACGCAACCGAGCAAAAAATTTGCCCGATATGGATTTCAAACCGCAAGCTCCAGTACTTTGTCTTTTCCTGACAGCTCAATGTGTTCCAAATCAATTGAGAGACAAGCTTCTATCGCATCGGATAAATTAGATAAGAGTTCGTCATAGGTTTCACCTTACGTTTTCACTGGTTTTTTATACAACATCATCACAAGCAAAAAAATACCATCGAAGCTTGCTCGCACAAATCGAAAGTACCTCCATATCAGTCTTACTTTTTCACATTTTGTTGTTCTCGAATTTCAGCAAAAAGATCGTCCAAAGAGAGATGATCGAAAAGTAGCGCTCGTTCCTCGGTATAATTTCCAGTTCCAGTAGAAAATTGCCCGATAAAACGCATGGTGTCAACAGAACCAATCTCTCTGGTGAGTACATGAAGCGCCTGATTGGTTACCTCGGCTAAAGACTTTGCAGGAATATTCATAGTTCGATTAGCTCAATAAGTTCCAAAGGAGAAACAACCGTTGTTTGTTCGGTTTCAACTTGTTTGGCCCGGCGAAAAAAACGTTCATCACAAGTGCAGAAATAAGTTGCTTGCGCTTCTACTGCACAGGCAAGATGCAAGGCATCCAATACTTTAATTCCATTATTGCAGTAACCTCTGGCACGTTGTTGTACAGAATCTGAAGTCTGAATATTCTGGTTAGTTTTGAATAAAGTTTCTTGAACAAAAGCTTTTCTTGCAGGATAGGGGTTGTGATCAATTTCATAGCTCAAAGCAACAGAATTTAGCAACTCAGCTCTCCCTGATTCACACCAAGTCAATACACCAAGAATAGCCTCGGCTTCCAAGTGAATGCGAAGGTGTGTTTGATCGTCCATGGGACGTTGCAAACAGCACATGTCTAAATAAATTCGCATAAAAATTGTTGCATTGCCAACCTTTTAATATGGGAAAAAGATCAAGCCATCAATAGCCAGAAATTACCCCGAAAACTTCTCATCAAGAAAATCCTCCATCGTATAAAAACCAGGAGCAGTTTTATGGCGCAAGGCAAGCCACGCCGCAGCTTCAACCGCGCCAGAGGCAAAACCTGACCGGTTTTTGGCGGTATGGGAGATCACAATTTCATCGGCATCCGAATCAATAAAGGCGGAGTGCTTGCCAAAAACGCTGCCAAGCCTCAGCGAGGCAACCTGCAGTTCATCCTTTGCCAGTTTTTTATCGTCCGACAACTCCCGCACAACCGTTTTCTTGTGGCTGTTGGCTGAGAGAATCATATCAGCCGCCCGCAACGCGGTCCCGCTTGGAAAATCCGCCTTGCCGGTATGATGCTGTTCTGCAAAGGCAATATCGAACTGCGCAAACGGAGAGATCAACCTCGCAGCTTCACGCACGGTGCGCAAAAATATGTTGACCCCAAGCGAAAAATTGGCCGAGTAGAGCAGAGAAGCACCAGCGGCTGTTACCTGCTGTTTCACCTCATCCTGCACATCATCCCAACCTGTGGTACCGACAACAACGGGCAGACCGGAGGCAAGCATGGACGGAAGGTTGGCGAGAAAAGCCTCCCTGACAGTAAAATCTATTATGGCATCGCTTCCTCGAAAAACTTCAGGAGTAATTGCCGCATCAATATCAAGAGTAGCCGCTGTTTCATGACAGCCCGATTGGGCTATAACCAGCGCGACCTGCTGGCCCATTCTCCCATTACCTACAAGGGTAAACCTCATCGTACGTTATGATATTTCATTTGTATAGCTCAAAAAATCAGTCGTGGCGCATGATGTCAAGAAGCCGGTCGAGATCATCGTGTGAAAAGTATTGAATATGAATCTCTCCCTTGCCCTCTTTCTTTTCAACAATACGCACCTTTGTCGCCAGGTTGTTTCTCAACAGAGACTCCAACTCGACCAGGTGTGACGAACGCTCGGACGAAGTGGCTGCCTGTGGTTTCGAAGCCTGATCTCTGAACATGCGGTTCACAAGCGCCTCAGTCTGACGCACTGAGAGCTGATTGGCAAGAATCTGCTTCCAGACCTTCACCTGTTGCTGCTCACTTGGAAGATTAATAAGCGCCCTTGCATGTCCTGACGAAATCTCGCGGTTCCTGATGCTGTCCTGAATTTGCAACGGTAATTTGAGCAGACGGAGAAAATTACTGACCGTTGAGCGGTTTTTGCCCACCTTCCGGGCAATCTCCTCCTGCGAGAGATTACACTTCGTCGTCAGGCTTTTGAGGGCAAGCGCCACCTCAATTGCATTCAGATCTTCGCGCTGAATATTCTCAATAAGAGCAAGCTCCAGCTTACTCGAATCATCAGCCACATCAATAATGTAAGCGGGAATAAACTTGAAGCCAGCCAGCGTAACCGCTCGGAGCCGTCGTTCACCACTGATGAGCTGATAGCTGTCGCCCTCCCGGCACACCGTCACCGGCTGGATAACTCCGTTTTCAACAATAGAATTCTTCAGCTCTTCGAGAGCCACTTCATCAAACTCCTTACGAGGCTGAAACGGATTTGCGCGTATCTTCTCAATCGGCAACGTGCCTACGCCTCCATCACGGAGAAGCTCCTGCTCCTCAGCCTGAGCAATAGCAACAAATCCTTCATCCGAAAGAAGCGCTTTCAGACCTCTTCCCAACGCATTTTTAGGAATATCACCCATCAGCTTATCGGTCAGCTACGGCTGACGAACTTTAAATTTTTTAATATTGCCATCCCTTTCAAAAATCTCCTGTACCAGATCAAGGTAGTCTTTCGACCCTATACACTGGGCATCATAAAGCAACGCAGGCTTGCCATGGCTTGGTGCCTCGGAAAGCTTTACATTTCTGCGGATGTGGGTTTTGTACACCTTATCCTTAAAAAACTTCTTGACCTCTTCAGAAACCTGCGAAGCCAGACGCAGCCGCGCATCAAACATGGTCACCAAAACCCCCTCAATCTCCAGTTTCGGATTGAGATGCTTGCGGACAATACTGATCGTATTGAGCAGTTTGCCCAAACCCTCCAGAGCATAATATTCCGCCTGAACAGGGATAAGCACAGAATCTGCAGCGGTAAGCGAATTAAGGGTAATCAGCCCAAGAGATGGTGGACAGTCGATAATGATATAATCGTAACGATCGCGAATACTTTTGAGCGCCTTCTGCATCACATACTCGCGTTCCTTCATATTTACCAGTTCAACCTCCATCCCGACCAGATTGACATTGGAAGGAAGAACATCCAGATACTCCATGCTGGAGGATTTGATGGCGTCCTGTATATCGCCACCCTTTACCATCACCTGGTAAAATGTATTATCAATTTCATCACCAATTTCGAGACCAAAACCCGAGGTGGCATTAGCCTGGGGATCAATATCAATCAGTAATGTCCTGAACTCAGAAATAGCAATCGAAGCGGCTATATTGACGGAAGTGGTTGTTTTTCCAACCCCCCCCTTCTGGTTTGCAATCGCAATAACTCTGCCCATGTACTAACCAGGGAAATTTACAGCAGTTGAAGTTTCATCATGACTCCGTACATTATAATACTTACAGCAACGATTACAAATTTTAATCTTGTTTCATGAGCAAACTGGAAAAGCAATTCTTTGAAATACCAACACTTGAACTTGCTGAAACATTGCTGGGAAAAATCTTTGTCCGCATATTGCCCGGCAATATTCAGCTGAAAGGCAGAATTGTTGAAACGGAGGCCTATCTCGGCGAGGATGACGAAGCATGCCACGCGTGGAGAGGGAAAACAAAAAGAAACCAGATTATGTATCATGCGCCTGGAACACTTTATGTTTATTTTACCTACGGGAACCACTACATGCTGAATATTGTCAGCGAACCTGAAAACAGAGCCGGGGCAGTACTGATACGAGCAATGGAGCCCGTTGAAGGCATCAGATTTATGGAGGAACAGAGAGATACCAGAATTCTTGCCAATCTTATGAGTGGCCCTGGAAAACTTGCCAAAGCGCTCGCTATTGATGGCAAGAGCAACGGAAAAAATATCTTTGGTGAAGAGTTCTTTGTGGAAGATGCGCCCGCCATGCCGGAAAGCATGGTTGGCACCAGTGTCAGAGCAGGGATTTCAAGAAGCCGTGAACTTCCCTGGAGAAAATTCATTCTTGATAATCCATATCTCTCAAAAGTCAGGTTGCCGGAATGAAAAAAAATCTTTTATTACGCTGAAGCAATCGGTTGATAAAACCAATTAAAGACCTCCCGTCATGATCGGAAACCCACTCTTGCCAGAAATCAGGGAGCTGATCGAACAGCGCAACTTCAGCGCTCTCCAGAGAATTTTCAACGACTGGCTTCCAGTTGACCTCGCAGAGCTTATCTCCGATCTTCCCGAAAGTGAACAGGGCATCCTCTTCCGACTGCTTCAAAAAGATATTGCGACGGAAACCTTTGAATATCTTGATTTTGACTCGCAACAGAACCTGCTGACCGCGCTCACCAAAAAGGATGTTACCCACATTCTCAACAGCATGTCGGCGGATGACCGTACGGCCCTCCTTGAAGAGCTGCCGGGCGCTGTTGTACAGGAGTTGCTGAAACTGCTCTCCTTCAAAGAGTTCAAGATTGCAAAAACCCTGCTTGCGTATGCTGAAGGTAGTGTAGGACGACTCATGTCACCCGACTACCTCAGCGTGAAAAAAGATTGGGATATTAACCAGGTGCTCGACCACATCCGCACCTACGGCCATGAGAGTGAAACCCTGAACGTTATCTATGTCGTAGATGACATCGGCAAGCTCAAGGGTGAATTAATGGCAAGAGAACTCCTGCTCTCCTCCCCTGAAAAAAAGGTGAGTGAGATTATCGACGAAGACAAGATGATCACCCTGACCGCCGCACAAGATCAGAAAGATGCCCTCGACTCCTTCAAGCGCTACGATACTGTTGCGCTGCCGGTGGTGGACTCCAATGGCTATCTGATTGGTGTGGTGACTGTTGACGATATGCTTGACGTCGCAGAAGAGGAGGAGACTGAAGACATCCAGAAATTCGGCGGTATTGAAGCGCTTGAAGAGCCCTACATTGATTTGCCAATACCGGAACTGGTCAGAAAACGTGCAGTCTGGCTGGTGATTCTCTTTGTCGGAGAGATGCTGACCGCTTCGGCAATGGCATTTTTTGAGGATGAACTGGCAAAAGCAATTGTGCTGGCAACCTTTATTCCGCTCATCATTTCAAGCGGAGGTAACTCTGGCTCGCAGGCGGCATCACTGATTATCCGTTCACTGTCGCTTGGAGAGATAACGATCAGCGACTGGTGGAAGGTGATGCGCCGCGAACTTGCTTCCGGCTTGGCGCTGGGCTGTATTCTTGGCATTATTGGCGCATTCAGGGTCATCCTGTGGAGCATGGCATTTGGCAAGTACAGCACACAAACACTCTACATCGGTGCAACCATCGGTCTTTCTCTCGTAGGAATTGTGCTGTTCGGTACGCTGACCGGCGCCATGCTCCCTCTGCTGCTGAAGCGGCTGGGACTTGATCCGGCAGTCTCTTCAGCGCCGTTTGTGGCCACACTGGTCGATGTCACCGGTATTGTGATTTACTTCAGCGTAGCCTCGCTTATTTTGGGGGGTATTCTTCTCTGACCAAGCCGTATAACAATCATGGAACAGGAACGGGAATCACTGGAATTTGACATCGTGTTTGTCGGAGCAGGGCCTGCAAACCTTGCCTCGGCAATCCACCTGCAACGCCTGATCAAAAAGCACAATACCAGCAGTTCATCCAACCTGCTTGACCCGGCCATTGCAGTGATTGACAAAGGCAGGTATGCAGGAGCGCACCTGCTCTCTGGTGCTCTGCTTGACCCAAGAGCGCTTGAAGAATTTTTTCCCGACTACCGCCAGCAGGGTTGCCCGATTGAAGCGAACGTCAGCAATGAATCACTCTGGTTTCTGCAAAGTAAAAGGAAATTCCCGCTACCTTTTATCCCTGAAACATTCAGCAACAAAAACTCACTGCTTGTCTCCCTCAGCCGCCTCGGCACCTGGATGGCTGAAAAGGCAGAGGAGGAGGGCATACAGCTTTTCGACAACACCGCCGCCTCAGCGCCCTTTATTGAAAACGGCAGACTTGCAGGCATCATAACCGACAACAAGGGGCTCGACAAAAACGGCAAAAAAAAGAGCGGCTATGAACCGGGACTGCTTCTGAAAAGCAAGGTAACGGTGATCGGCGAAGGGTCCGACGGCTCGCTTGCCCGGCAGCTTGGCAAACTTTTTCCAAACGGAAGCCCTCCTCAGCGGTACGAAACCGGGGTAAAAGAGACATGGCGATTACCCGAGGAGCGTGTCATTGCCGGAGAGGTTCACCACACCTTCGGCTTCCCTTTTGAGGCAGATGTATACGGCGGCGGCTGGCTCTACGCCTTCTCTCCGACACTCGTCTCTATTGGATGTATCTCCTCGTTGGGGCCCGATTCACCAGTATGCGACCCCCATCTCAACCTCCAGCGCTTCAAACTCCACCCGCTGATGGCCAATATCCTCAAATTTGGACAAATGGTTGAAGCAGGGGCAAGAACCATAAGCTCTGGCGGCCTTGATGCCATGCCACCGCTCTACGGGCCGGGCTATCTCCTCACCGGCGAATCGGCAGGAATGGTGAACATGCAGCGGCACAAGGGAATACACCTCGCCATGAAATCGGGCATCATTGCCGCCGAAACCCTCTTTGAAGCGCTGCTGCACAACGATTTTTCAACTGAACGGCTGAAAAGCTGCGAGAAGCGGTTCAGAAATTCATGGGCTTACGACGAACTGCACGCCTCCCGAAACTACCGCAAAGCGTTTGACAACGGGCTCTATCCCGGATTGATTCAGGCAGGCCTCCAGCTCAGCTTTCCCGGCCTCTCCATGAAAAAAAACCAGATAAGCCTTCCCGGCTTTTCACCTCTCCCAAACCCTGGACTGAAAAAAAACAAAAGCGCTTCTACTGTAATACCAGAGTTTCGGGCAGATGGCATCAGAACATTCAGCAAAGAGAGAACTCTCTTCAATTCAGGCATCATGCACGAAGAGAACCAACCCTGCCACCTGCGCATCAAGGCTGAAGATATTATAGAGATCTGCCTCAAAAAGTGCACCACTGAGTTCGGCAACCCCTGCCAGCACTTCTGCCCCGCAGCGGTGTACGAAATCATCACCGAGCCAGCACCTGCGCTCAGGCTCAACCCGTCGAACTGCCTGCACTGCAAAACCTGTGAAGTTGCTGACCCTTATGGAGTGATTACCTGGACGGTGCCAGAGGGTGGCGGAGGGCCGGGGTACAAAGTAAGCTGAGGGGCAAAATTGACTCAAAAGAGCAAAAAAACTTTTATCTTGATCCGAAAGGCTTTTTGATCAATCATTAATATCGCACGCCCTTAAGAGACACCACAACAGAACCCAACACCATGCGCCTGACAACAGAGCAAATCAACACCATCGTCACCACCTGCCGCGCCGTAGCGGGAGCGAGTGCGCTCGTCTGGCTCTATGGCTCACGGCTCGACGACACGCGTCATGGTGGCGATATTGACCTGCTGATAGAACCGGAAGAGAGAGTCAATTTGCTGCTCCGTGCACGCATCAAAACCCGGCTGGAACAAACGCTCAGTCTCCCTGTTGATGTGATGGTCAAAAACCCTGATACCCCCGAAAATCCCTTTCACTCAATCGTCCGCGCTCACGCGAAACCACTGGAAATCACGCCATGACGACAACAACACCTGAATTATTATTTTCAGAAAAGCAGCATCTGGCCAACCTGCTTGAAGCAATTCAGCGATGCGTTTACTTCCTCAACGCATCACAAAAAAGCATTGCATGGCCACTCACCGGCTCAGTGCTGACTCTGCAAAAAAAAGACAACGACCTTTTCGAAGCCTTGTCCGCAATCAATGAACGCTTTGCCAAACTCCAGGACACACTGGGCTCAGCCATGCGCCACAGCCTGTTACTCTCGGGCGAACAGGCAGACAGCTTCATCAAAGTTCTGGCTATCTTCGAAAAAAACCAGGTCATTCATTCCGTTGAAGAGTGGCAAGTGGCCCGAACTGCAAGAAATCTGGCGGCTCACGACTACGAAATCAGCTACAGCGACGTTGCCGACCACTTCAACACCCTGCACTCTCTGACACACATCCTCTACCAGATCGCCCGTCGCTTTATTGCTTACTGTGAACAAGAGCTGGGGATATGCCCCCGTAGTCCCGATTTTTCAGAAGAGTTTTATTTGATTACCGTTACCGAATAAAATTGAACCCGCCATAAACCGGAATTGCCGCAGCGGAATTCAGTAATCTTTGAATGAGCCTTAACGGAATTTTTTTACACGGTTCTTCGAAGATTTTAATGGTTTGAAGTAAAACCGCATTACTTCATCACGCGATATCCAAGTTCAGTTTCCCACAGAAAAACAATATTCTGGTACGGTAGCTCAGGAAGCTGTGAAAGCCTCTTGCCGATGCCTTGTAAAGCTGGATTTTGCTGTTTAGCCCCTCTGATACAGCATTGGTTATTTTGTGCTTGAAGTAGTTGAAGATGTTGTCTTTATGGCATACCAGCATCTCTTTTACTTTTATCAGAGGTTTCAGTTCTGACTTCTCTACAGCAGCAACCCAATAGTTGAAAAAGAATTCGGCGCTGTCGTGGTTGGTAAACTGCCAAAACACTCTGAACATGTTCTTTAACGACCAGGCTATGCCGGTTTTCAGTTCACAGGCCATCAGTTGATTAAAGTTTTTTCGCTGTTTCTTCGTCATGTTTTCGGGATTTCGTAACCATACGAATCTTGAACCAGTCAGGGTGCTGTCTCCTGCTTTGTTAAGCTGACTGGATTCATGACGGCGAACTGTATCGACAGCTTCATTCAAATACTTACTGATATGAAACCGGTCATGCACAATGTCGGCCTTGGGTAGCAGCCTGTTAACAGCACTTTTAAACGGCTTCCACATATCAAGAGAAACTGATTTTATCTGCTTTCGCTGCGATTTTTTGAGACTGTTCAGCAACCTCACCGTCGCTTTTATGGTTCGCGTTTCGACAACATCAAGAACCCTGCCACCTTTGAGGTCGTTAAGGGTGGTTACATACCTGTGGCCAGCTCTGAAACTCTTTTCATCAATACCAATATGCTCAACTGCGTCTGTGTTTCGACGGCTTAACCCTCGTTTAACAGCGCGGTTCATGATCTCATTGGTAGCATGCCAGTTCAGTTTCAACAACTTTGATGCCGCCTGAATGCTTGAACAATGCTGGAGGAGCGCAACAGCAAAGCCTTCAAACATCAACGTATAGCGCGAATGACGGTCTGCCCAAGGGACTTTGACTGTCTTGACTCCACATTGCTTACAATCACATCGAGGTACACGAGCGATGAGAATCGTTTCATACTGCATCGTATCGAGATATCGCCATCTTTGTTCAGGCGCTTTGTCATAGATGCTACTACTTTTACCGCAGTCCGGACAGTCAACCTTTTTACCGGTGTATTCAAGATGAATTTCTATCTGCTTTCCCAACATGAGCAACAGTACATCCTCTACTTTCCATGTTGTTGGTAATGCTAATAACTGCTGATAATGGGTTGTCGTTAAGCTTTGCATGAAATGCTTGGGTTCGTAATTATCATGGTGAATTTAGATTACGCTAAGCTAAACCCTTATTACTCTATTCCCACTATAATCTGCGGAGAGCCTTTTACACAAAACGCTGCCATAAACATGCGAGTACATATTCAGTTATTTTGCTTCATTTCAGGCATTATGATTTACTGTATAACAGGGTTAACAGCTTTGGCTAATCCCACTCAGAGGCCTTATGGGGGAACTGTAGTAGGAGATTCTCTTGTATTTTCTGATAGCGCAGCATTTAATAACGCAACTTTTAAGAATAGTGCCGCATTTAATAACGCACGATTCAAGGATATCGCCAATTTTGCACTTTCTAAATTTGAAAAAAACGCTTTATTTTCAAAGGCGAACTTTCAACAACGTGCGTTTTTTTATTCGGCAACCATCAATAATATCGATTTTTCAGGAGCTAAATTTGAAGGACCATCCATCGATTTTTCAAGTGCGACTGTTAAAAACAATACGAACTTCACAAGTTCAACATTTACTGGCATTGCCGAGTTTAGTGGAGCAACTCTCAATAATGCAAATTTTATAGGAACCAGTTTTAAGAATAATGCAAGTTTTAAAGAGACTAAGTTTAATAAGGCAAATTTTTCACATACTATATTTTCTGGTTCTGCGGATTTTAGTTCAACCGAATGCAAAGACAGTACAAATTTCACATACTGTCGATTTGAAAAAAATGTTGATTTTGATAAAAGCATATTTAAGAAAAATTTTATCATAACAAACACACAATTTATGCAAGGAGTCGACTTAAGAAGCACAAAACTTAAACAAAATAATACCATTATTATTTTTAACCATAAAACATATTTCCCAAAAGGCAAGTTACAAGTATACTGGTATCAAATTAAAGACCGGCTCATTTTGGATAAAACTGATTGTTTAAGCGATGAAATTAATAACAATAAAATCTTTTACGAAAATCTGCGCGATAACTACCTTGCACAAAATGATAAATCATCAGCAGATTCCGTGATGTATGAATTTTCAAGAAAAGAAAGTGATATATCAAAAAATCCTATAAAAGTGCTTTATGGATTGGGAATGGGGTGGGGGTATAAACCATTTAATTTTTTAACTCTGGCGTTTCTCTTTATTGCAATACCCTTCGCTGTTCTTTGGTATGTTAAATTCTATTATCTTGTCTTGCCTTGTGTTGACAATAGTTACCCTAAATTATCCAAAGAACAATTTGAAAAGAGAAGTATAGTTATTCCTGTTGTGAAATTAGCTAAAATATGGCATGTCCTGTTTTTTAGTATGTCGGTATTGCTAAGTATTCGGTTCAAAAAAGAGTGGATTGAGAAAAGCAATTTATGGTTTTTAGCATGTGTTTCTTTAGAGTGGTTAATAGGTATTTTGTTGTATTATATATTTATTTCTAAAGTTAAAAATTACGAGTTTGGATACATCAGAGGGTTATTAGGATTATAAGGTATAATACCTGTCGATAAATAAGCACTCCACAATAATTTGTTCTATAATAAAGGCTCAACGGTAAACAGAGGCACCTGTAAATTAAATGAGAAATACGAGCTGGTTTCGTAAGGAATTACAACGGAAGTTCCAGCCGACTTTTTTGTTAACTCCTTATAAGCAGTACTTTTAAGGCAAAAATGCGGGGAAAATGTAGTCACTAAAATATTTGCATATCAATAGTTTTTTTATTATTTTGAAATAATTAAGAAAACCTTGATATAGTCACAATGTATATCGATACCAGCAAGACCACCATCAACGGCAAAACCTATCATCGGTACCTCTTTCGTGAATCGTACCGTGAAGATGGCAAGGTCAAAAATCGCACTCTGGG
>CAIWUU010000187.1 GCA_903915955.1 uncultured Chlorobiaceae bacterium
GCTTGAACTTGCGCTTATACATTATTTTTCAGGTGCAAGGGTTTTGGGCTATTTCCTCCATTTTCCCTGCACAAATATATGAAAAATATAGACTTAATCAAATATAAAATATAGCTTTAGCGCTTTTTCAGCAGACCCTATTGTATGGACATTGTCAAGTTTGATTTCTGCCGAAATCCACTATGTGCAGACTGGGTTTTTTCATGTGGTTGTATTCATCAAGGTTGCCATGATCACTTTTCTTCGGCAACTGATTGTAGAACCAGTCAAAATTGCCACCGCAGGACAAAATGCAGAGCAGATTTTTAATGCGTGGCATTATGGTCTTTTGCTTGCATCCTTGCTGATTATTGGTATTCTGCACAAGCTGGTGACCAGTTCCCAAAAAAAGGAGAACGATCAGGAGATGTCGGGTTCCGGCCATTCCACTTCCGAAAGCCGAACTCTTTCTTGATAGACACCGATTTCTCAATCATTTTCTGAGGATTTCAATTGATGGCCATCGTTCCAGATATCATGCCAAAAGTGGCTCAGCGTGAATGATGACCCGGCCAGCGTTGCTCAGGCAGTGGTATATTGTGCCCTCCAGTTGACTCGTGAGTGAATGTACCTCTTCGAGAAGGGTGTTGTCATTAAATGAGCAGTGCAGGGTAATGCAGAGCTTCTCTTGTTCGTTTTTCCGGATATGTATGTCGTGTACATCGTGGATTTTGTCGATCCTCTTTGAGGCATTAAAAATCAGTTCTCGCACTTGTGCCTCCTCTGCGGCAGGCAGGGGAGTTGTTGTACGTTCATCGTAGCGTAGCGGATCGAGATGAATGCAGATGTCAAGTGATCCATCGAACTCGCGATGCAGCTCATCTTCAAGCTCTGTGACGGTGTCGTGAGCTTGCTTGATAGTCAGACGCTGATCAATTTCGACATCAAAGGTGATCTGTTTTTTCTCTTCGCTGAGGCTGGTCGAAATGTTATGGGCGTGAAGGTTGTGGTTCAGGCCGATGACATGTACCCGTTCAGCAATGGTTTCGCTGTTAAGAGCAATGGGCCTGGAGTTGATGGTGATATCGCCTACAGGAAACTCTTCGCGCACTTTTTGTTCAATGCGTGAGCAGATTGTCTGGACTTTTTCAACCGAGAGGGTTCTGTTGACACAAACCGCCATTTCAATGAACACCTGCGGGCCGGTTGGTTTTACCCTGATTTTGTCAACGGAGATAACACCGCCGACCGTCATGGATAGCTCCTCAATTCGTTCAGCAATACCTTCCGGAGCGGCATCAATCAGAACATCAATGGTTTTTTTTCCAAGGGTGAACGCCGCTTTCCCAACAAGCAGAGCTACCGCAATACCTGCAACAGCATCCGCCCAAGCAATGCCTGTTGAGACAAACACCAACCCGACCAGAACCACAGCCGAACTGAGGATATCAGAGCTGAAGTGGAGCGCATCAGCTTCGAGCGCTTGGCTGTTTGTCTCTTTTGCAACTTTTTTTAATGCTCGGGAACGGGAAAAATCAACAACGATGGAGATGACCATGATGGCAATGGCATACCAGGTGACTTCGACCTCTGTCGTTCCGGCAATCAGCCGTTCGGCTGCAGCGTAGATGATCCAGAGACTTGTTATCACCAGAAGACCTGTCTCAATAAGTGCCGAGACACTTTCAACCTTGGCGTGACCGTAGTGGTGTTTGCTGTCGGCAGGTTTATCGCTCATTTTGACCGCAAACAGTGTCAGTGCTGCAGCGCCAAAGTCAAGGGCAGAGTGAGCTGCTTCGGAAATGATACCGATGCTGCCTGTCATGATACCGGCAACAAGCTTCATGGCAGTAAGAAAGAGACTTGCCATTACTGAGGAGAAAGCAACATTTTGTTTTTGTTGAGAGTGTTCCATTGAGTATTGTATTTTGTTTGCCAATTGTCATTTTTACACAAATTCCAAAACCCTTGGTTATATTCGGGAAGTGCTCTGTTCTGATCGGTTAAAAAATCGGGATACGTTCCAATATATCATGAGATTATCATAAGAGCAATGAACATCGGTATATCCTGTCATCACACCTACGGCGGAAGCGGGGCAATTGCGGCTGAGCTTGGGAAGGCACTTGCGGGGAGGGGACATCGCGTCCATTTTTTTGGTCAGGCGGCACCTTTTAGACTTGGCGCGTTTTCCCGCAATATTTTTTATCATGAGGTTGAAGTGATTCACTATCCGATGTTTGATGCACCCTTCTATTCTCTCGCCTTGGCTGCCAAAATTGCCGAGGTTGCCTTTTACGAAAAGCTGGATGTGGTGCATGCCCACTATGCGATTCCTCATGCCTTGAGCGCCATGCTTGCCCGTCAGATGCTGGAGGACAAGTGCTCGGATTTAAAGTGTTTCAAGATTGCGACCACCCTGCATGGTACGGATATCACCGTTGTCGGGGCTGACCGGGGGATGCAGGATGTTGTCCGGCTTGCCATCAACAAATCCGATGGCGTGACGACAGTTTCGGCTTACCTGAAGGATGAAACGGTCAGAATGTTTACTCCCAGGAAGGAGATAACAGTTATTCCAAATTTTGTCGATACCTCTCTCTTTTTTCGCTCCCCCAAAAATGAGATTCGAGAACAGCTTGGTATCGGGAAGGAGAAAATTTTGATCCATATCTCCAATTTCAGACCAGTGAAATGTATTGGTGATATTATCCGCATTTTTTATGCAGTGAGCCAGAAGGTTAATGCAACCCTTTTGCTTGTGGGTGATGGTCCGGAACGGAGTGAAGCTGAAATTCTGGTGCGCCAGTTCGGGATTGTTGACCGGGTAAAGTTTCTTGGCAAACTTGTTGATATTGTTCCGCTGCTTTCCATTGCAGATGTGATGTTGATGCCAAGCAATGCAGAGTCATTCGGGCTTGCCGCGCTTGAGGCTATGGCTTGTGGTGTACCGGTTGTTGCCACAATGGCCGGGGGGTTTCCTGAATTTATTGTGCCTGGTCGACACGGTTATCTGCTTTCACCGGGTGATGTTGAGGGGATGACCGAGAAGGCGCTTCTTCTGCTCGCAGATCAGGATCATTGGCTTGAGTGTTCAAAAGCGTGCATCAAACAAGCAAAGTGTTATGAAACCACTTTGCTTGTCGAGCAGTATGAGGCTTATTATTCGAGGCTGCTTGCGGAGCAGTAATTTTACTCCTCTAACGACTGACGAATCAATACTGTTTGCTTGTCAGCAGCACACTCCGGTATTTGTCAAGGTTTTCGAGCACCTCTCCTGTGCCTCTGGCAACGGCGGTGAGAGGGTCTTCGCTGATATGGACGGCGAGTTTTGTCTCCACATTGATTTTCTTGTCAAGCCCTTTGATGAGCGCTCCACCTCCAGCAAGAAAGAGGCCGCGATCGAAAATATCGGCAGAGAGTTCCGGCTTGGTTACTTCAAGACTCTTTTTGATCGATGTGATGATCTGACTGATCGGTGTGGCGATGGCCTCCCTGATTGTAGCAGAGTCAACCTCCTGCTCTTCTGGAAGGGCAGTAACAAGGTTTCTTCCTCTGACCATCATGGTTAATTCCTTATCCAGCTTGTAGGCCGAGGCAATTTTTATCTTGACATCTTCTGCCGTACGCTCGCCGATAGCAAGGTTGTACGCTTTGCGGAAGTGACGGACAATTTCATCGGTGATATCTGTTCCAGCAACTCGAAGGGACTCTCCTGATGCAATGCCTCCAAGTGAGATAACCGCAATTTCTGTTGTGCCGCCTCCGATATCGACAATCATGTTGCCCATTGGCTCTTTGACGTCAAGCCCGATACCAATTGCCGCCGCCATGGGTTCAGTGACCAGGTAGACCTCTCTGGCACCAACATGCTCAGCGGAGTCGCGTACAGCCCTTTTTTCGACTTCTGTAATTCCCGACGGGATACCGATAACCATGCGTCGTATGCCGAATGAAAACTTGGTCTTGGTTTTATTGATCAGTCCCTTGATCAGCTCTTCAGTTGCCTCATAATCAGCAATGACGCCATTGGCAAGTGGCCGTATGGTGACAATGCCAGGATGGGTTTTTTCGTGCATGAGGAGCGCTTCGTGACCAATCGCCACAATTTTCCCCGTATTACGCTCTCGGGCGACAATTGATGGCTCATTTAAAACAACACCTTTGCCCCTGATAAAAATTAATGTATTTGCTGTTCCGAGATCAATGGCGACATCTCTGAACAGATTACTGAAAAAGCTCATGTTGACATGGTTCTGTGTGTCTTTCATAGTGGCTTGGAATGAAGCGGATTCACGCTATATTCCAAGGTTTCAACTGAAGTTGTAAGGTAGTTAATGGATTTTTTTTTTCAAATGAAAAGAGCCGCTTCAGAGCCTCTTTTTTATATTTTTTCCGATTTTTAACCTGTGGCACTGGTTTTCGATAAAGGAGCACCATTGCTTGTACATTATCGAATATTGAAATTCATGAAGTCTGATAACCAAAAAATCAATTAATATCGTGTTGCGCCTGTATCGTTTTGCTGAAGAGCGTTCAGCCTTGAAAGAGCAATTGCACCGAAGTGTTACCGTTGATGCTTCTGTTCAGTCTGTTGTTGATGAGATTTTGCAACAGGTTCAACAGAGGGGAGATAGCGCAGTGCTCGACTATACCGAGTGCTTTCAGGGTATTCGATTATCGGCTATGCGTGTTTCACCCGACGCCATTGACGATGCTCGCAAGAGTGTCGATCCAGCCTTTCTTGAGCTGCTTGAAGAGGCTTATGCCAATATTGTCCGATTTCATCACCATGAGGTGGAGAAGAGCTTTTTTTATGAATCCGAAGGTGGCGTGCTGCTTGGTCAGCGGGTGACTCCCATGGAAAAGGCATTGCTCTATGTGCCGGGCGGGAAGGCATCTTATCCTTCATCGCTGCTTATGAATGCTGCCCCGGCTAATGTCGCGGGGGTAAAGGATATTTTTGTGACAACACCCTGTGACGCTTCAGGAGAGGTGAGCCCCAATATTCTTGCTGCAGCTTCGGTGGCTGGCATCACTTCTGTGTATAAGCTTGGCGGTGCACAGGCAATAGCGGCATTTGCCTACGGTACAGAAACACTTCCAAAGGTTGATATCATTACCGGTCCGGGAAATAAATACGTGGCGCTGGCAAAAAAACAGCTTTTCGGTCATGTCTCTATCGACAGTATTGCCGGTCCTTCTGAGGTGGTTATCATAGCCGACGAATCTGCAAACCCTGAATTTATCGTTCTCGACATGTTTGCCCAGGCAGAGCATGATCCTGATGCATCTGCAGTCCTGATTACCCCCTCTGCATCGCTTGCGGCTTTGGTGCAGCAGTGCGTCGAAGCGCGTCTGCCTGAGATGCTCCGCCATGAGATTATTGCTTCCTCTCTCCAGAAGAACGGTGCAATTGTGCTTGTTGAGTCGCTTGAAGAGGCCTGCGTGGTGTCGGATATGATTGCGCCCGAGCATCTGGAGCTGCATGTTGAGCATCCATGGGAGATTCTTCCGCTCCTTCATCATGCTGGTGCGATTTTTATGGGAGGTTACTCTTGTGAAACGGTTGGCGACTATTTTGCCGGACCCAACCATACCCTCCCGACCAGTGGCACTGCACGCTTTTTTTCGCCACTTTCTGTTCGTGACTTTGTCAAGCATACTTCGATTATCTCCTATTCAAAACAGCAACTTCACAAGTGCGGAGAAAAAATCGCCTCTTTTGCGGATCATGAAGGGCTTCAGGCTCATGCAGAGGCTGTTCGGGCAAGATTGAGAGCATTATGAGAGTCGCCGATTTTGACTATCTCCTGCCCGAAGAGAAGATTGCAAAATATCCTCCTCAGGAACGGGGTTCAACCCGTCTTCTGGTGCTTGACCGTCACTCGGGTGAGGTTGAACACTCCCGGTATGCCGACCTCGATGCTTTTCTTCAGCCGGGCGATCTTCTTGTGCTGAATGATACCAGAGTGGTCAAGGCGAGGTTGTTTGCCCGTAAGTTAACTGGTGCACATATTGAGCTGATGCTCCTTGAAAAGCATGATGATGATCAACGTCTGGTGCTTTGTCGGGGAAGAGTAAAAAAAAATGATGAACTTGAAACAAACGGCCATAAACTGCGGGTTACCGATATTGTCGATCATGGCGTTGCCCGGATTGAGATGCTTGATGGTGGAGTACTGACCGATTTGTTCGATTCTTTCGGAGAAGTGCCCATTCCGCCCTACCTCAAGCGGGATGTCGAGGATTTTGACCGGGAGCGATATCAGACGGTCTTTGCTGCATTACCAGGCTCCGTAGCGGCTCCCACAGCCTCACTGAACATGACGCAGGAGCTGCTTGACAGGCTCCGCAGCAAGGGGGTTGATATTGTTACCTTGACGCTGCATGTTGGTCTTGGAACCTTTCTTCCTGTCAGGGTGGAATCTTTTCAGGAGCATGTCATGCACCGTGAGTTTTATACCATACCGGCAGAGAGTCTTGAAAAAATCAGAAAGGTCAAGGCATCAACCGGCAGAGTTGTTGCTGTTGGCACAACGGTTACCAGAGCTCTCGAACATGCATGGGAGCGTGTTGAGAAGTTTTCGGGAGCTGCGGTGTTGACAGGCGAAGCCGATATTTTTATCTATCCGGGGTATCAATTTCGTAGTGTCGATGCTCTTTTGACCAACTTTCATGCCCCTCGCTCAACGGTATTGATGCTTACTGCAGCCTTTGCCGGTCCGGATAATCTGCGCAATGCCTATGCGGAAGCGCTTGAGAAAGGATACGATTTTCTCAGTTATGGGGATAGTATGTTGATTTGCGGCGATTATTAAATTTCCGTACACGGTATATCTCTTTTTATACCTAATAAAAATAGTTTTTTTATGTTTCTTTCCTTAAAGAATCAGGTTTTTCTGTAGGTAAGGGGGGTGACATTCTTGTTTTTAAAAGGCAGGCATACTACCTTTTTTAAGGTACTTGGTCTTTGCTATCGGAGCGCCTTTTTTGCACGCATTTTTGCACAGGTATATTCATTTCAACCACACATAACCAGGGAGATTGACTTTTATGAGTCTTGTAGTCCAATATCGCGCCCATACTGCTGAACGCGCGAAGCTGAGTATTCCACCTCTACCGCTGACCGCCGAACAGACTCGCCTGCTTGTCGGGCTCCTCCAGCAGGAGGTTGTTGAAGAAAAAGAGTATCTGCTTGAGTTGTTTCGTGATCATATAAGTCCCGGAGTTGATGATGCCGCATTTGAAAAAGCTGCATTTCTTGATGGAATTCTGCAGGGTGAGTTATCATGCAGGGTGATCAGCAAGAGAGATGCAGTTCAAATTTTGGGTACCATGCTGGGTGGTTATAATGTCAAGCCTCTTGTTGATGCACTTGCTCATCATGAGCCGACGATATGCAGCGAAGCTGCTGAGATGTTGAAAAAGACCCTTCTGGTCTATGACCTCTTTGATGTTGTGGTTGATCTCTCAAAAAACAACCCTTATGCGGCGGAGGTGCTCAAGTCATGGGCAGAGGCTGAATGGTTCACCTCCAAACCCCTTCTTCCTGAGAAAATGACGCTTACGGTCTTCAAGGTGCCTGGTGAGACCAATACGGATGATCTTTCTCCGGCAAGCGAGGCTTTTACCCGCAGTGATATTCCTCTCCATGCCCGTTGTATGCTTGGTACCAAGATCAATGATCCGATCGGGACCATTGCAGAGTTGAAAACAAAGGGGCATCCACTTGCTTATGTTGGCGATGTTGTCGGTACTGGATCAAGTCGGAAGTCTGGTATCAACTCGGTTCAGTGGCATATCGGCAATGATATCCCTGCTGTGCCGAACAAACGCACTGCCGGGGTGGTGATTGGAAGTACCATTGCCCCGATTTTTTTCAATACAGCGGAAGATTCCGGTGCCTTGCCAATTCAGGCTGATGTGTCAGCGCTGGAGATGGGCGATGTTATCGTTCTTGATCTTGCGAAGGGTACGATTGTGAAGAGTGGTGAGGTTGTAGCACGTTTTGAACTCTCTCCGAACACGATCGAAGATGAGGTACGTGCCGGTGGACGTATTGCGCTGATTATCGGCAGGACGCTGACCAGAAAAGCAAGAAAGGTGCTTGCTCTTGGTGAAGATACCATCTTCATGCGCCCTGAACAGCCAGCGGACAGTGGTAAAGGGTACACGCTTGCGCAGAAGATGATTGGCAGGGCTTGCGGCCGTCCAGGTGTGCGTCCGGGAATGTATGTCGAGCCAGAGACTCTGACGGTTGGTTCTCAGGATACAACAGGGGCTATGACCCGTGATGAGGTGAAGGAGTTTGCTGCACTGAGTTTCAGTGCGGATCTTCTGATGCAGAGCTTTTGTCATACATCAGCCTATCCAAAACCATCTGATGTCAAGCTGCACAGAAGTCTTCCTTACTTTATCATGAGCAGAGGGGGAGTTGCGCTGAAACCTGGAGATGGCGTTATTCACACCTGGTTGAACCGCATGGTCCTGCCTGATACGCTTGGTACCGGTGGTGACTCTCATACCCGTTTCCCGATTGGTATCTCTTTCCCTGCTGGCTCTGGACTGGTGGCATTTGCCGGTGTGACCGGATCTATGCCGCTCAACGTCCCGGAATCGGTGCTTGTGCGTTTTACAGGTAAGCTGCAGCCCGGAATTACCTTGCGTGATCTTGTCAATGCAATCCCTTATGAGGCTATCAAACGTGGAATGCTGACTGTTGAAAAGAAAGGTAAAAAGAATATTTTTGCAGGTCGAATTCTTGAAATTGAGGGATTGCCTCAACTCAAGGTTGAGCAGGCTTTTGAACTCAGTGATGCTTCTGCTGAACGAAGCGCAGCGGCATGTACTGTTCGCCTCGACAAAGAGCCGGTTATTGAATATCTCAGCTCAAAT
This sequence comes from uncultured Chlorobiaceae bacterium, assembly GCA_903915955.1. Taxonomy (GTDB): domain Bacteria; phylum Bacteroidota; class Chlorobiia; order Chlorobiales; family Chlorobiaceae; genus Chlorobium. The sequence goes on from CAIWUU010000187.1 coordinate 8,878, forward strand.
ATCAAATTGCTTGCTCAGATGATTGAAGAGGGTTACGGTAATCCCGATACACTGCAACGTCGTATCGGCAAAATGCAGGATTGGCTTGATAACCCGACTCTTCTTGAACCAGATGCCGATGCGGAGTATGAAGAGGTTCTTGAGATTGATATGAGTAGTATTACCGAGCCGATTATTGCCTGCCCCAACGATCCTGACGATGTCAGGACGCTTAGTGAAGTACTTCGTGATGAAAAGACCCCCAAAGCTATTGATGAAGTATTTGTTGGAAGTTGCATGACCAACATTGGTCACTTCCGTGCCCTCGGCGAGATTTTAAGGGATAAGGGAGCTGTGCCTGTGAAGCTGTGGATTGTACCTCCAACAAAGATGGATATGAAAAAACTTGTAGAAGAGGGTTATTACTCCGTTTTTGGTGCATCTGGAGCCCGGATTGAGCAGCCTGGCTGCTCGCTCTGCATGGGTAATCAGGCAAGAGTGGCGGATAATGCCGTGGTCTTCTCAACCAGTACAAGGAACTTCGATAACCGGATGGGTAATGGTGCCAAGGTTTATTTGGGTTCTGCCGAGCTGGCCGCTGTATGTGCACTTCTTGGTCATCTTCCGAACAGTGATGAATACTTGGCTATTGTTAGTCGGCATCTTTCAGGTGAGAAGGAGGAGAGTATTTATCAGTATCTTAACTTCCATGAGCTCGAAAAAGCAGAATTAGAGTTGCTTGTTGAATAAAAAAATCATTTATTAAGGCGGGATGTGGGTAATTATTATCACATTCCACCTTACAGTAGGCTTTTGGAAAGTCGCTGTTTTTTTTTATTATTCGGGAGCTGAAGAAGCTGTCAATTATCAAACAACCAAAATAAACATAGCAATGAAAAAGTTTTTTGTTTTCCTCTTTCTTGTAAGTTCAGTCTCTTTTGTTGGCTGTGCAAAAAAAACTGAAGCTCCAGTAGAAGCTCCAGCAGCAGCACCTGCAGCCGAAGCACCTGCAGCGCCAGCAGCACCTGCAGCAGAGGCACCAGCAGCACCTGCAGCAGCAACACCTGCAGCCGGAAAATAAGTTTGCAGTTCCCCTGCATCTTATCAAAAAGAGACAGAACTTTTGTTCTGTCTCTTTTTTTTGCCCTTTTTTTTGCCCAATTTTCGTAAGTCGTTTCGAGTGTCGATTTATAGAAGACTTAGCTATAGGGTCAATAGTTTGGCTATTGGTATCCTGAAAGTAGGATAAAGCGAACACATTAACGAAAAACATCACCGCGCAGGCACGATTTTCAAGCAAAATCGTGCTTTTTTCTTGCTTTTTAACGTGTACGTATGTATTATAAAGGAAACACGATAAAAAGGAGTTTAC
>CAIWUU010000188.1 GCA_903915955.1 uncultured Chlorobiaceae bacterium
CAGGGCCTTCATGGATATTCGTATCTTTGTATAAATCAGGTTTATTTCGGCTTCTTGGCTATAAATTTTCCTTCTTGTTTTTCTTTGCTGTGTTTCTGACCTTACTTTGGTACTTGGCTTTGATTATCGCACAGTTTAGGTACAACTCATGGCACTATAAAACGTGCCGATGTCATCGAACTGTGTCGATTGACAAAAGACCAGTCCGCAAAATTGCTGACTCAACTGGCTCACGAAAACAAGATTCACAAACACGGTGATCGAAGGGGGACTTACTATGACTTCAATCCATAAGTTATGAGCGGGCTCATAAAGAAATGAGCGGGCTCATAAAGCGCTCATTCATGCGCATACCGAAGCGTCTGGAACCGTATTATTTCGTTGGTGTTAATCAGTTGTCATCTGTGTTTTAAAAGGTTTGTAAATGGAAACAGCAAAACTCAAAAAATTCGCACAGTTTGCCCGTCGCAGCTTGATTGAGCAGGTCTCTGCCAAACTCAATCTGGTGATGGCCGATGGCAGTGCGGCGCGGCGTGAACAACCGAAGGCAATTGTCGAGCTTGAAAAGCAGCTTCATGAGCATGACCGGGAGCAGGTTGTTGAGCGGATAGCCTACACATGGTTCAACCGCTTTTGCGCTTTGCGCTTCATGGATGTAAACCGCTATACGCGGATTGGTGTTGTTTCACCTGCCGAAGGGCAGTTTCAGCCTGAAATTCTGGCTGAGGCGAAGATGGGCCATATCGATGAAGAGATGGTGCCCGAAAAGATCCGCCAGCAGATTTTTGCCCTGCTCAACGGAACCTTACCAAGTCGCGATCCGCAGTCAGAGGCCTATCGCTTGCTTGTGGTTGCAGCCTGTAACGATTTCCATAGGGTGATGCCTTACCTCTTCGAGCGCATTGCCGATTTTACCGAGCTGTTGATGCCCGATGACCTTCTCTCCGGCAACTCAATTCTTGCTTACACTCGTGAAATAATGACCCCGGATGTTTGCGGATCAGGAAGTAATCAGTTGTCAGTAATCAGTAATCAGCAAGAAAATACTGACGGCTGTTTGCTGAAGGCTGATAGCTCAGCCACCAAAGGCGGCGTAGAAGTGATTGGCTGGCTCTACCAGTTCTACATCTCTGAGAAGAAGGATGAGGTGTTCGATGGGCTAAAGAAGAACAGGAAAATCACGCCTGAAAATATTCCTGCAGCAACCCAGCTTTTCACGCCGCACTGGATAGTCCGTTATCTGGTTGAGAACTCGCTTGGCCGTCTCTGGATGCTCAACCGTCCCAACTCGAAGCTGATTGAGGTGATGGAGTACTATATTCGACCGGAGAGAAGTGATCAGTTATCAGTGGTCAGTCATCAGTTATCAGTATTCAGTCATCAGGAAGAGAAGGCTGATTACTTGAGACCAGAAGATATTCGAATCTGTGATCCGGCTTGTGGCTCAGGTCATATGCTCACCTACGCTTTCGATATGCTCTATGCAATCTATGAGGAGGAGGGATATGAACCCTCGGAAATCCCGGAAAAGATTTTGACGCATAACCTTTATGGGATTGAGATCGATGAACGGGCAGGGGAGTTGGCGGCATTTGCCCTGACCATGAAGGCGCGTGCCCGACAGCGCAGATTCTTTCGCAAGCCGATACAGCCAAACATCTGCGTGTTGCGTAATATTCGGTTTGATGAGAGTGAACTCGAAAGCTACATGGACTTCATCGGGCGTGACCTGTTCACCGCACCGCTGCAGGCCAATCTCAAGCAATTTGAAGAGGCCGACAACTTTGGTTCACTGATTCGCCCTGTGGTGACTGACGTTGCGGCCATGCTGAAGATACTGGAGGAGAAGAACGTTTCAGGGCAACTCTTTCTCGGGCCAACCCATCAGAAGGTTTTGCAAGCTTTGCAGCAGGCCGATTACCTGAGTCCGAAATATCATGTTGTGATTGCCAATCCGCCGTATATGGGCGGGAAGGGGATGAATCCAAGGCTTGCCGCATGGGTAAAAGAGAACTACCCCGACAGCAAATCCGACCTCTTTGCCATGTTTATTGAGCGCAATCTTGATTTGGCTCGAAAGCATGGAGCTGTAGGGATGATAACCATGCAGAGCTGGATGTTTCTTTCCAGTTTTGAAAAGCTTCGGGCGAAACTGCTCGATAACTCGACCATTCTGTCAATGGCGCATCTCGGTGCACGAGCGTTTGACAGCATTGGAGGCGAAGTGGTTTCGACGACCGCGTTTGTGCTGAATAGCGTTTTCATTCCTGATTATAAAGGAGCTTTTGTTCGATTGGTTGATGGTACGAGTGAAGCTGAAAAAGATAAGATGCTGAAGGAGGCCATTCAGTGAGCGTTTATTTATGCAGTGATAAGAAGTGACTATGAACAACAATAAGTCAATTGAAGTCAATGGGACGTTGATTACTGTGTGTAAGCACGATGATGCCGATTACATTAGTTTAACCGACATTGCTAACGCTAAAGCCGGAAATGCCCGCGCTGCAGATGTAATAAAGAATTGGATACGCAATCGAGGTACCTTGGAGTTTATTGGTACATGGGAACAACTCAACAATCCCGATTTTAAAGTGGTCGAATTTGACCACTTTAAAATGCAGGCAGGTTTGCCAACTTTTGTGTTAAGCGTTGGTCAATGGGTAGAAAAAATGCGGCTATCACTCAAATGCAGTCACTTCTTGCAATCAACGATTTGCAGCATCAACTGAAGTTACGCCCATGAGTGAGAATCAAGCAAATTCAACACAAAACACGAAACAGTATTTCTTCTGCGCTTCTGCTGCCGATTTCAAGAAGATACCTGGGAGTCCGATTGCGTATTGGGCAAATAGACAATTGTTGCAGAGGTTTGAAAGCCTCAACAATCTAACCAGTGTTGCCTCCCCGAAAAAGGGCCTTGTAACCAGTGACAATAATAGATTTTTAAGAAAATGGTATGAGGTATCTTTTATAAAAGTCGGTTTGAATTATGACTCTCGCGAAACTGCTAATGAATCCAAGAGAAAATGGTTCCCGATCAATGCAGGGGGAGCATATCGTAAATGGTTTGGAAATGCAGAGCTCCTAGTTAACTGGGAAAATGACGGTAATGAAATTATTGGCTATGCAGCGGATTTATATGGGTCAGCATCTCGCCAAATCCAAAATACTATTCATTATTTTAAGCCTTGTATTACTTGGTCAAATATAACGACAGCAGAGTTTGCTGCTAGAATTGCTCCTTCAGGGTTTATTTTTGGTGCAGCTGGTACGGCCTGCATACCGAATAAAATCGAATCATTGTATAGTGTATTGGCTTTTCTGAATTCTAAAACAGTAAACAGAATCCTGAAACTATTAAATCCAACATTGAACTTTGTTGTGGCGGATGTCGCATCTCTCCCTTTTGATGAAGTCAGTGCCTCATTATCTTCGGTTTTCATTAATACAGGCAAGAACATCTTTTTTGCTAAGGAGGATTGGGACTCATACGAAACCTCCTGGGACTTCACCAGCCTACCGTTACTTCAAGTGGTTAGTGCTCAGTCCTCAGTCTCCACTGAAGAAAAAAACTCCAAGTTACAACTACTCACTGCCCACTATCCACTGGCAACTAAACTTAGCGAATCGTACGCGAAACTTCGAGCCCACTGGCAAGAAATGACCTTGGAAATGCAGCGCCTCGAAGAGGAGAACAATCGTATCTTCATCGAGGCCTACGGTCTGCAGGATGAACTGACACCCAAAGTCCCGCTGAGCGAAATCACCCTGACCTGCAACCCTCACTATCGCTACAGCAACAGCAAAAATGCCAAAGAGCTTGAAGCGCTGCTGCTTGCCGACACCATGAAGGAGTTTATCTCCTACGCAGTAGGCTGCATGTTTGGTCGGTATAGTCTGTGTTCCCCAGGGTTGATACTTGCAAATCAAGGGGATGGGCTTGAGGACTATTATCGAATTGTTAGTAGTAATCAGTTATCAGTTATCAGTAATCAGGAAGAAGAAGAGTTTGTTACTGACGGCTGTCAACTGACGGCTGACAGCTTCCCGCCCGATGCCGACAACGTCATCCCCATTCTCGATGGCGACTGGTTCCCCGACGACATCACCGAGCGGTTTCGCAAGTTCTTGCGTGTCACCTTTGGCGAGGCGCATTACGAGGAGAACCTGAAGTTTATCGAGGCTGCGCTTGGCAAGGATATCCGCAAATATTTCCTGAAGGATTTTTATAACGATCACCTGCGTCGATACAAAAAGCGTCCGATTTACTGGCTCTTCAGCAGCCCGAAAGGCAGCTTCAACGCGCTCATCTACATGCACCGCTACCGCCCCGATACGGCGAGCGTGGTGCTCAACGGCTATCTGCGCGAGTTTCGCATCAAGTTGCTCTCCCGCAAAAGCCACCTCGAAGCGGTCAGCATCAGCGCCAGCGCTTCAGCGGGCGAAAAAACCAAAGCGCTGAAAGAGATTGAAAGCCTCAGGAAAATGATTGAAGAGCTTGAGAGCTATGAGCGCGACGTGCTCTACCCCCTTGCCACTGAGCAGATTGCCATCGACCTCGACGACGGCGTAAAAGTGAACTACCAGAAATTCGGCCCGGCTCTCAAAAAGATCCCCGGCCTTGATGCAAAGGAGGAGTGAATAATGGATTATGTGGAAGAATATAAATGTCAGGGGGGGCAGGCCGTACCGAATATGACGATAAATTGATGGACCGGCTGACTGAAAGCTTGACGATGTAAGGAGTATCCCGATGTGATCAACGGGAACTTTTTCGTTATCGCCAGCTCTATCTTGTTTATCCGCAGATTGTGGAGTCACTGTCTCCACAATTTCGAGTTGATGGCGCTATGCAGGAGTTGTGTAAAGAATACATGAAAAAAATTCGGCTTGGCTCTCAAAAAGATCCCCGGCCTTGATGCAAAAGAGGAGTGAATATGCATGTCCATAAGTTAACAATGACCGGTTTCCGTGGAGTAAAGTTGCTGCCGCTGGAACTCCATGATCGACTCAATGTGTTTTTCGGGACAAATGGTTCCGGAAAGTCGAGCATTCTTGATGCTTCCGCTATTCTGCTCTCCTGGTTTGTTAACCGGATCAAGCATGAAAGTTCTTCAGGTCGCCTTGTTCAGGAGACAGATATTCGTAACGGTGAAGCATCTGCAAATCTTGATATTACTTGCAACTTTCGAGGAAACTATTTTTCCTGGAATTTGGCAAAAACACGTAAAGGGTATAGCAAGAGAGATACGGTTTCAATTCTGCTCTCTACCACCTTGGTTGCAAAGCAAGTTCAATCTGAGATTTCGGAAAGCAATGGCTTGACAAATCTGCCACTGATTGCCTATTACCCTGTTAATCGTGCGGTACTCGACATTCCTCTTCGCATAAAAGAGCGGCATAGTTTTGATCTTCTTTCGGCGTACAGTGATTCGTTAACGGGCGGCGCAAATTTTAGAGCTTTTTTTGAGTGGTTCAGGGAGCGTGAAGATCTTGAAAACGAGAACAGAAAATATGCGGAACAACCTGTAAAGCCTGAAGGATATCAGTTTCCTGACCGGCAACTCGAAGCTGTACGTGCAGCCCTGATGCTCTTCATGCCTGAGTTCACCAATCTTACCGTTCGCCGGAATCCACTTCGTATGGAAGTAGAAAAAAAAGGTAAACGTCTGACAGTTAACCAGCTTTCAGATGGCGAAAAGTGCCTGATGGCTATGGTAGGAGATCTTGCCCGCCGGATGGCCATTGCCAACCCTTTGCGACCCAATCCTCTGGAAGGCGAGGGTATTATCCTGATTGACGAAATTGACCTGCACCTTCATCCAAAGTGGCAACGGATGATTGTTCCGAAGCTTCTTGAGGTATTTCCAAATTCCCAGTTTCTTATTTCTACCCATTCACCGCATGTCATCACACATGTGCAGCCGGAGAGCCTGTTTCTGCTCAAGCAGACTAATGAGGGAATAGTGGCAGAACAACCTTCCGAGTCTTACGGGAAAAATGTAGACCGGATTCTCGAAGACCTGATGGGGCTGGACACAACCCGGCCCGACATTATCAGCACAAGGCTTCATGATATATATACCGCCATTGATCAAGCTCATTTTGATGAGGCGCAGCGTTCCATTGCCGAAATGAAGTCTGAAATTGGTGAAGATCCTGAACTGAACTTGCTATATTTTCGTGGACAGGGTAAGAAGTCATATCTTCAATCCAAAGGAGATATGGGAAATGACAGAGAAAGGCAATGAGAGTCGCAGGAAGTACAGCAAAGAGTTTAAGGTTGATGCATTTGACCTCATGAAGCGAAATAATAAATCAATTATAGAGACTGCCGACAGTTTAGGAATCAGGGCTGAATTGCTGCGACGGTGGGA
>CAIWUU010000189.1 GCA_903915955.1 uncultured Chlorobiaceae bacterium
AATATCCAGTCACCCCTGCTTTTTCCAGTCGCTTCCATTTCCATGTTGTCGCGGTTCCCCTGTTTTGTTTACATGAGTTCAGATTGCAGGCGTTCAGCCTGGTCATGCATTTTGAGCGCATTAATAATATCCTGTATCTCCCCCTGCAGTATCTGGGGGAGGGCGTGGCTTGTAAAGCCGATACGGTGATCAGTCACCCGTGATTGCGGGTAGTTGTAGGTGCGGATTTTAGCGCTTCGGTCTCCGGTGGTCACCATGGATCGGCGAAGGTCTGCCCGTTGCTGCTGCTGCTCGGCAAGCTGGATGTCGTAGAGCTTTGTACGGAGCATCTGCATGGCCCGCTCCTTGTTCTGGAGCTGTGATCGCTCCTCCTGGCATGCGGAGACGATGCCGCTTGGCATATGGGTAATTCGTACGGCAGTCTCAACCTTGTTGACATTCTGTCCCCCTTTACCGCCACTCCGGTAGGTATCGAACCTGAGATCCTCCCGTCGGATCTCGACATCGACCTCTTCGGCTTCTGGTAGTACGGCAACACTGACCGCAGAGGTGTGGATACGTCCCTGTGTTTCGGTGTCCGGGACACGCTGTACCCGGTGCACGCCGCTTTCATACTTCATGGTGCCATAGACGTCGTTGCCGCTCACTTCGAGCGTCATCTCCCTGAACCCTCCTGGCACAGAGCTTTCGTTGAAGTGCAGGATGTGGTATTGCCACCCCTGCTGTTCAGCATATCGCTGGTACATTCTTGTCAGATCAGCGGTAAAGAGCGCCGCCTCCTCCCCTCCGGTCCCAGCCCGAATCTCAATGATGACGTTGCGAGAGTCAGCCTCCTCTTTTGGCAGAAGCAGTACCTTGAGGCACTGTTCAAGTTCGGGAAGCTGTTTTTGCAGTTCATTGATCTCTGTCTGCACCAGCTCTTTCATCTCGGAATCGCTCTCCTCTTTCAGCAGTTGGCGCGAGGCCTCAAGCTCCCCTTTTTTCTGGGCGTAATGGTCGTAAGCCTGCACAATCTCCTTGAGGTCGCTGTACTCCTTATTGAGTTTTCTGAAGCGATTCTGATCATTTGCCGCATTTGGATCGGCAAGCAACTGTTCAAGATCGAGATGCTTCTCTTTTATGGATTGTAGTTTATCGAGCATTGCTTCCGCGTTTCGCCTTATGGGTTGAAAATATCGTTGAACAGAATGTAGGCGAAAAGTCCGAGGAGCAGCATCATGCCGATTTGCTGGATACGCATCTTAAGCTCAAAGGGAATCTCCCGACGGAGGATGCCTTCAATGGCGTTCAGCACAAATTGTCCACCGTCAAGCGCAGGGACTGGCAGTATGTTGATGATTGCCAGGGAGATCGAGAGCATTGAGAGAAAATAGAGAAAGCTGACAGGTCCCTGCTCGGCGCTCTGACTCGCAATTTTTGCAATCTTGATCGGGCCACCAACTGATTTACGGAAATCCTCCTGGCCGGTGAAGATCTTTGCAAACCCCTGCACCGTCATGGCGCTCATTTTCCAGGTCTGGTTGATGCCGCTTACTATCGACTCAACTCCATTAAGCTGTCTGCGCTCGCTGTCAATCGTCTGTTTCAGTGATATACCTATTTTGCCTGACTGATTGGGTATAACGGTTGTAACAAATGTTTCGCCTTCGGCACGAATGGCTTCTGCGCTGATTTTTTTGCCTTGAGGAGTACCAGGTGCAGTTTTCAGATGCAGCCAGGTAATGGCGATTGGTTTCCCTGCATTTGTCGATATAATCCCCACAACCTCGTTCCAGTCTGTGACGGCTTGACCGTTGATGGCGGTAATGAGTGCGCCTGATTGCATTCCCGCGTTGCTTGCCGGCATTTTGCTGAGCACTTCATCAATGACGGGGGGGACAACAGGCCTCATGCCAAGGCTCTTTTTTTCATTGATGCTCGACAGGATGTTTGACGGTGCCGTAACGGTGATGCTTTTGCCATCACGAAGCAGAGTGTACTTGAGTGAACCAGCAGTAAAGAGTGCAGGGTCAAGCGCCTCTTCCCAACTGTCGAGTGGTTTGCCGTTTGCCAGTTGAAGCTGGTCACCGGTTTTGATCCCCATGGATTCAAAAATAGAGCCTTTTTCAACAAACGCAGGATTTTTCACCGTTGTTCTTGATTCCCCCAGTGCCAGTGTTATACCGATAAAGATGGTTGCGGCCAGGATAATGTTCATTCCAACACCGCCGGCAAGCACAATAAGACGCTGCCAGACCGGTTTGGCCCTGAACTCCCAAGGTTGAGGTTCCGTGGCCTGAAAGTTGGTGTCGAGGCTCTCATCGACCATACCGGCAATCTTGACATAGCCCCCAAGCGGAAAGAGGCCGAGGCCGTATTCTGTTTCGCCAATCTTTTTTTTCCAGATTCTCAAATCAAAAAAGTCGAAGCCGATGTAGAATTTGTCGACCCTCATGCCGAAGAGTTTTGCGGTCAAAAAGTGACCAAGTTCATGCGTTGTAACCAGAATGAAAATGGCAACAATGAAGAAAAATGTGGTACTCAGAACATCCATAACAATCCTTTATTTCTCTATAAAATATGAGTTACACCAACTTGCCCGCTTTCTGGAACGGTGTGGTCAGGCAATAAGTTTTTGTGCAGTTTCACGGGCCCATTTGTCGGCCTGGAGATAGTCGTCGAGCTCAACCGGCGCATAAGCGTCGTGAAGCTGTAAGGTTTTATCTACTGTATCAGCAATCTCAGTAAAGCCGATTTTCCTGCCGAGAAAAGCTGCGACTGCGATTTCGTTTGCCGCGTTCAGTACCGCAGGATATGTTCTGCCAGCTTTCAGCGCCTCAAACGCCAGACGGAGGGCAGGGAAGCGCACCATGTCCGGCTCTTCAAAAGTGAGTGTGCCGATTTTCGCCAGATCAAGCTTGGGAATACCGCTCTCGCACCGTTCCGGCCAGGCAAGGGCATAGGCAATTGGTGCGCGCATGTCGGGGGAGCCAAGCTGTGCCATGACGCAACCGTCAATATATTCAACCATGGAGTGAATGATGCTCTGCGGGTGCACCACGATGCCGATTTTTTCGGCTGGTACGTTAAAAAGCCAGTGTGCCTCAATGACCTCAAGCCCTTTGTTCATCATGGTTGCAGAGTCAATGGTGATCTTTGCTCCCATGCTCCATTGCGGGTGTTTCAGCGCCTGCTCAAGCGTTACCAGTTTAAGCTCTTCAGCCGGAGTATTTCGGAAAGGTCCACCCGATGCGGTGAGAATGATGCGTTCCACATCTTCAGCACGATGGCCCGCAAGCGACTGGAAGACCGCCGAGTGCTCGCTGTCAACAGGCAGCAGATGCACTTTGTGCTGCTTCACAAGATCAGAGACAAGCTGACCGGCGACGACAAGGGTCTCCTTGTTTGCAAGGGCAATATGTTTTCCCGCCTTGATGGCGCGAACGGTCGGCACAAGGCCTGCTGCGCCGACAATGGCGGAGACAACCATATCCGATCCATCACTCTCCGCAATGGCAGAAGCGCCTTCAACCCCGAACAGGATGTCAGGTTTGTACTCTCCACAGAGCTCCCGCAGCTTTTGTACGGACTCTTCATCCCTGATGGAGACGGCCAGAGGCCTGAACTCTTTAATCTGCTCAGCCAGCAATGCGATATCTGTGCCAGCAGCCAAAGCGGACACCGAAAATTTGTCGGGATGCTGCCGGACAACATCAAGGGTGCTGACACCGATTGACCCGGTACTGCCGAGGATGGAGAGTGAGCGCATAGTGATGAACAAAAAATGGTATCGAGTTACGGAAATTATTGGCCTGAAGTTATGCTTTTTCGTGCAGGCTTACAAATGGCCGATAGTGGCCGCTGTGTAAAGTGTCATTATTTCTTTTTGTTTTTGGCGCTGAATTGTGTTATACTTTCCACCCTGTTCACGGGTTCCTAGCTCAGTTGGTTAGAGCGACTGGTTTACACCCAGTAGGTCGGGGGTTCGACTCCCTCGGGACCCACCATCAATACAGACAGGAAAAGAGACAAAAGGCAGGTAACCCCTGCCTTTTGTTATTTCTTGCCATCGACTTTTTTCAGCTCTCAACTGTTTTCCTTACTTTTCGGAGTCTCGCGACAGCATCCTCAAGTTCCTCTCGCTCCTGGTTGGTGAGTTGTTCCGCGTTGTTCTTGGCGGTTGGATTTTCGATCTCCTCATCTTCATTCTCAAGTATGGGCTCCTCTTCAATGCGAACGGGAAAGAGCCCCTCAGGACGTTTTCCAAGGATCTCCTCAATTTGCGGATACTGAAGCATCTCTTTCAACAGCAGTTCACTGGCAAGTTTTTCCAGTTTTTCCCTATTCTCTGTCAGGATGTTCATCACCTTCATTCGTGACTCTTCAACGATGCTCATCACCTCCCGGTCGATCAGGCGGGCCGTCTCTTCGCCATACTTTTTATCGATACCGGGGCTTCCATAATAGGGGTTATTGCTCTCGTAGAAGGAGAGGTTGCCCAGTTTTTCGCTCATGCCGTACACGGTCACCATGTTATAGGCGATGCTGGTCACCTTTTCAAGGTCATTCTGCGCGCCGGTAGAGATTTCGCTGAAGATGATCAGCTCGGCAATCCGTCCCCCGAGCAGGCCGCAGATGCGGCCAAGCAGTTCGCTTCTTGTCATCAGGTAGCGATCTTCAAGCGGAATGTTCATCGTGTATCCGAGGGCGCTCATGCCTCTCGGTACGATTGAAATTTTCTGTACAGGGTCATTGTCAGGCATCATCCAACTGACAATGGCGTGGCCCGCTTCATGATAAGCGACAATCTGCTTCTCACGCGGGTTAATCACCTTGTTCTTTTTTTCAAGGCCAGCAACACAGCGTTCAATGGCATCTTCAAAATCCTTCATGTCGATGCTCAGCTTGTTACGGCGGGAGGCAAGCAAGGCCGCCTCATTGGCGGCATTGGCAATCTCCGCACCCGCAAATCCAGGGGTTTGTGATGCGAGAGCCTTGAGGTTGACCTCTTTTGAGAGCGAAAGAGCCTTGGTGTGTACCTTGAAAATATCAATGCGTCCTTTCAGATCAGGTTTGTCAACCATGATCTGGCGGTCAAAACGACCAGGTCTCAGCAAGGCTGAATCCAGCACGTCAGGGCGGTTTGTCGCAGCGATAAGAATGACACCCTTGTCAGTGGCGAATCCATCCATTTCAACCAGCAACTGATTGAGGGTGTTTTCCCGCTCGTCATTGGCGCCCATCATGGCACCCTTTCCTCTGCTACGTCCAACGGCATCAATTTCATCGATAAAAATAATACACGGAGCCTTCTCCTTTGCCTGCTTGAAAAGGTCGCGCACCCTTGCGGCACCGACACCGACAAACATCTCTACAAAATCTGAACCGCTGATGCTGAAAAACGGCACATCAGCTTCGCCAGCAACAGCTTTTGCCAGAAGGGTTTTGCCGGTACCCGGAGGGCCGACCAGCAACACTCCTTTCGGCAATTTACCGCCAAGCGTGGTATACTTTTTTGGATCCTTGAGGAAGTCAACCACCTCCATAACCTCAGCCTTCGCTTCGTCAAGACCTGCCACATTCTTGAAGGTAATGCGGGTGTGTTCGTCCAGGTTTTCATAGAGTGCGGCCTTGTTCTTGCCGATATTCATGAACTGTGATCCCGGCCCGCCCATTCGCCGGAAGACAAAGAAGTAGATGCCGATCAGCAGGGCAAAAGGGAGCAGCCATTGCAGCAGTTCACTGATCCAGGTGCTGCTTGGCATCCCCTGATACTTGATGCCCTTGCTCTCAAGCAGTTCAATCAGAGTGTCATCGCGTACCGGATTGACAAAAATCTCATCCTGTTTTGATGAGGATTGTGGAAGAGAGACGACCGGATTGTCCTTTTGCGGCTCTTTTACCGCAAGTCCGGTCTCTGTGCCAGGTTTGAGCTTGACATAGATTCTCTCCGGCGATATTTTTACTGAGACAACCTTGTTCTCGGTAATGAGCTGGCGGAAGGTGCTATAAGGGATCTCCTGTGTTGAGCCTGACCAGAAAAAGGCAAGCTGCACTCCTATGAGCAGAACAACCACGACGACATAATAAATTACCGGAAATTTCGGTCGCGGTACATTGTTTTCCGGTTCGTTTTTATAGGGATTGGAAGCTTTAACTGGTTTCTTTGCCATCAATCAACAATCATGGTTATAATAGTGCGATTAGTGCGATGCCGTTGAGCCTTCACCGTTCGCGGATTCATCAATCTCCAATTTACGGGATTCTTCCATTTAATGAAGCATCTCGCAAGAAAACATATTTTATATTGTTGTAAATCTTGAAAATGTATTCCTGTGGTTTTACGTCTTATCTTTACCTGCGGGAGTCGCCAAAATGGAGGACGTGTGCGTTATGAGTTCAGTTCGGGAGAAAGCAAACAGGCGAATATCGGCATTGCAGTCACTTTTATGTGTCGGTCTTGACAGTGACCCCGGGAAAATCCCTAAGCTGTTTTCCTCATACAAGAATCCGGTTCTGGAGTTTAACCGCTCCATTATCAGGGCCACCTCTGATCTTGCGGTTGCCTACAAACTCAATACAGCATTTTATGAAGCCAGAGGCGTAGCAGGACTGCAGGATATGGAACAGACACTCCGCTTGATTCCTGATGCCTGTATGACCATTGCCGACGCCAAACGGGCGGATATCGGCAACACCAGCAAAATGTACGCGCATGCATTTTTTGAGCACTGGCCATTTGATGCGATTACTGTGGCTCCTTACATGGGGTTCGACTCTCTTGAGCCTTTTTTTGCTTATGAGGATAAACTGGTGTTTGTGCTCTGCCTTACCTCAAACGAGGGGTCGGCGGATTTTGAGGAGCAGGCAATGGCGGATGCGACCCCGCTTTATCGCTCTGTTCTTGGAAAGGTTGCTTCGTGGAGCAGGAACGGAAACGGTGGTGTTGTTGTTGGTGCAACCAAGAGCAGTGTGCTTGGAGAGATCAGACGAGATGCTCCAGGGCTCTTTCTGCTTATCCCGGGAGTTGGCGCGCAAGGTGGATCGCTTGAGGAGGCGGTCAACCTCGGTGTTGATGCTTTCAGGCAAAGCGCCATTATCAATGTCAGCCGGGCTCTTATCTATCCTTCTCTGGATGGTTCGGGTGGCTTTGGTTGTGTTGATGATTATGAGCGGGCAGTTGCCGCTGAAGCGTTAAAAATTTGTAATGAGATGAGGCGCGTCTTATAATACGGTTACCTTGTTGAGCTTATTTGAGGAGATGACAGGTGCCTGTGGGTTTCATCCGGGTCTCTCAGGTGTTAATTAAAAGAGTGTAAACTGAAACTATGTGTGGAATTGTTGGATATATAGGCTGGCAGGATGCAGCGCCAGTGCTTTTGAAAGGGTTGAAACGGCTTGAATATCGTGGTTATGATTCTGCTGGTATAGCCTTGCTGAATGGTGCTCTCTCGGTTATGAAGCAGAAAGGGAGTGTTGGTGGCCTTGAAAAAGATACTGAAGCGCTCAGAGCAAATCTGCCAGGTGCTACAGTGGGTATTGGCCATACCCGATGGGCGACGCATGGTGAACCCAGCGACTGTAACGCTCATCCTCATTTGAATGAAGCTGGTGATATTGCGATCATTCATAACGGCATTGTTGAAAACTATTCAGCGCTCAAACAGGAGCTTGTTTCCGAAGGTTATCTTTTTTTGAGTGAAACCGATTCAGAGGTTCTGGTTCACCTTATTGACCGGATATGGAAGAGAGAGCCATCGCTTGATCTGGAATCGGTTACTCGCAGTGCTCTTCGTCATGTTGAGGGGGCTTATGGCCTTTGTGTTATCTCTTCACGTGAGCCTGACAAGATTGTTGTGGCGCGCAAGGGAAGTCCACTTGTGATCGGTATTGGTGTCGGTGAGTTCTTTATTGCTTCGGACGCTGCGCCTATTGTTGAGCATACCAACAAGGTCGTTTACCTTTCAGATGGGGAGCTTGCTGTGGTGACAAGGGAGGGTTATTCGGTCAAGACCATTGAGAATATTGAGCAGGAGAAGATTGTTACGGAGCTTGATTTTTCACTGGAAAAAATTGAGAAAGGAGGGTTCGAGCATTTCATGCTGAAGGAGATCTTTGAGCAGCCTGCGGTTATGCACGATGTCATGCGAGGGCGCGTACGCCTTGATGAAGGGCAGATACATCTTGGGGGGATTGTGGATTATCTGGATCGCCTTAAGCATGCGAAGCGCATTGTGATCTGTGCCTGTGGTACGAGCTGGCATGCTGCTCTTATCGGTGAATATCTTATTGAGGAGTTTGCCCGCATTCCTGTTGAGGTTGATTATGCTTCCGAGTTCAGGTACCGTAATCCAATTGTTGGTGTTGATGATGTGGTTATTCTCATCTCACAGTCTGGCGAAACTGCCGATACGCTTGCGGCTCTCCGTACGGCCAGGGAGAAGGGTGCGCTTGTCATGGGAATTTGTAATGTGGTTGGTTCCACTATCGCCCGTGAAACGCTTTGTGGCATGTACACTCATGCCGGTCCGGAGATTGGCGTAGCGTCCACCAAAGCCTTTACGGCTCAGGTGATCATGCTCTATATGCTTGCGCTTGCCCTCAGCAAGGGAAGAACTATTTCAAACGACGAGATTGCGATCCATCTCAAAGAGCTCTCATCTATCCCCGAAAAAGCTTCCCGTATTCTTGAACTCGACAGTCAGATTAAAACCATTGCAGAGCGCTTCAAGGATGCCAAAAACTTTCTTTATCTCGGACGCGGCTACAATTTCCCGGTTGCCCTCGAAGGCGCACTCAAGCTCAAGGAGATCTCCTACATTCATGCGGAAGGTTATCCCGCAGCCGAAATGAAGCATGGGCCTATTGCGCTGATTGATGAGGATATGCCGGTCATTATTATTGCCACCCGCGATAACACCTACTCAAAGATTCTCAGCAATATCGAAGAGGTGCGCAGCCGTAAAGGGCGGGTTATCGCCATTGCCAATGATGGTGATCAGGAGATCAGTCGTCTGGCTGAAGATGTTATCTATATACCGCAGGCTTCAGGGCCGATAACTCCCCTTCTGGCGGTTATTCCCCTGCAGCTTCTTGCCTATCACATTGCAACACTTCGTGGCTGCAATGTGGATCGCCCGAGAAATCTGGCAAAGTCGGTGACGGTCGAGTAGGAGAAAAACAGGGATCTCTTTCACTACAACAGGAAAACCTATGCAAGGCCACATTGTCATTACAGGAGCTACAGGCGTTATCGGGGTTCAGCTTGCCCTGAAGCTGATTTCAAGAGGAGAGGAGGTTGTGCTTTTTGTCCGCTCACCGGAGTCAGCCGCCCGTAAAATACCTGGTGCGGCAGGGTACGTCCACTGGGATTCCGATATGGAGAGTGGAGAGTGGACTCGCTCCATCGGTGGAGCGAAGGCCCTGATACATCTGGCAGGAAAGCCGTTGCTTGAGAGTCGCTGGAGTGATGCACACAAGGCGGAGTGCTATAGCTCAAGAATTCTCGGCACACGCCACCTGGTTGCGGCTATTGCTGCTGCCTCTGAAAAGCCGCAGGTTTTTATCTCCTCATCGGCTATTGGTTACTATGGATCGTTTTACCGCTGCGACGATACTCCCCGTATGGCTGAATCGGCTCCAAAAGGGAGTGATTTTCTTGCAAAAATCTGTATTGACTGGGAGAGGGAGGCGCTTGCAGCCGAAAAGCTTGTTCCCCGTCTTGTGCTTTTGAGAACGGGGATTGTGCTGTCGACAAGAGGCGGAATGTTGCAGAAGATGATGGCGCCGTTCCAGTTTTTTGCCGGTGGCCCTATTGGTTCAGGATTGCAATGTATCTCCTGGATTCATATTGATGACGAGATTGCCTCTATTATTGAAGCGCTGGATAATCCGGCCTATCGCGGCCCTGTTAATCTGGTCAGTCCGGCATCCGTCTCCATGAAGGAGTTTGCCAATACCCTTGGTGCCGTCCTCGGACGGCCAGCCCTGCTGCCGGTACCGGAGTTTGTTGTCCGTCTCCTGATGGGAGAGGGTGGAGGGTACGCAGTGAAAGGGCAGAATGTCAAACCCGCTGTTCTTGAAGCGCAGCGTTTTTCTTTCAAGTATCCAGAGCTCTCAAAGGCTCTTGCAGATCTTGTTCAGCATAACAAGTAAGCGACTTTATTACAATACTAATCAATAAGGAGTATCATACTTATGGGTACAAGAGGACGAGAAATTGTTGGAGAGCACCTGCCCCGTGTTCTTGAATTGCTCAGCAAAGCTTTTGCTGATGAATGGCTTGCCTATTACCAGTACTGGATTGGCGCAAAGGTTGTTCAGGGGCCGATGAAAGATGCCGCCATTGCGGAGCTGCTGCAACATGCGGCTGATGAGCTTCGTCACGCGGATATGCTGACCACAAGAATTATTCAGCTTGGAGGAAAACCGATTTCAAGCCCTCTCGACTGGTTTACCCTGTCGAATTGCGGTTATGCATCTCCCGATGATCCCTTTGTCAAAAAGATACTCGAACAGAACATCGCCGGTGAGCAGTGTGCCATTAATGTCTATAACAGCATCATTGAGGAGATTGGTATGAAAGATCCTGTAACCTACAATCTCGCCGTACAGATTCTGCAGGATGAGGTTGAGCACGAAGAGGATCTTCAGGCGCTTCTCGAAGATCTCGGTGTATTCCTTGTCAGGTCGTAAGCCTCTCCTCTATTTCTTATTCCCACATAACGCCATGCAGAGTAGTTCTCTGTCTGGCGTTACTCTCTCTAATCATTCGATCAGGGCCTGATGGCTCTGCGAATTTTATCAAAAACCCTACTTTTTCGTAATAAAAAACGATAATATTTTTGCTTTAGTTTAAAAAATAACTACATTTTTGTTGAGAGCATTAATTATTAAGGTTTTAGTTAATTTTAACCAAAATTATTATGAGGAAAAAGATTTTGACGGCTCTGCTGTTCCTGCTGGCAGCGTCGTTGTTTCAGGGTACTGCTCATGCAGCAGAAGAGGTGGTCACTGATACGGGAACAACCTCATGGATGTTGACATCCACAGCGCTTGTTTTATTGATGATTCCCGGGCTTGCCATGTTTTATGGTGGTCTTGTCCGGACAAAGAACGTTCTTGGCACCATGATGCACAGCTTTGGCGCTATGGTTATTATTGGCGTGCTCTGGCCGATGGTTGGCTATTCGCTGAGTTTCGGGCCTGGTATTCTTGGCGGCTTTGTCGGATGGGACGACAAGTATTTCATGTTGCAGGGTATTGATGAGACCATCATGTCCACCCATATCCCGGAATATGTCTTTGCCATGTTTCAGGGAAAATTTGCCATCATTACCCCTGCGCTGATAGCAGGAGCTTTTGCTGAACGGGTTAATTTCAAAGGCTATGCCGTCTTTATCGCACTGTGGTGTATTTTTGTCTATAGCCCGATTTGTCACTGGGTTTGGGCTGCGGATGGCTTTCTCTTCAACCTCGGGGCGGCAGGAGCCATTGACTTTGCCGGTGGCACCGTTGTTCATATCTCCTCCGGTATTACCGCACTTGTTGCCGCGCTTTACCTTGGCAAAAGGCGCGCCTATCCGAACAACGTCATGCACCCGAACAACCTTGTGATGACGATGATCGGTGCCGGATTGCTTTGGGTTGGATGGTTTGGTTTCAACGCCGGCAGTGCAATTGCCAGTAACCTCGCAACTGCAAGAGCGCTTACGGTTACACAGGTAGCTGCCGCATCGGGCGCCTTTACCTGGATGGTCATTGAGATGTTTCAGCATGGCAAAGCCACCAGCCTTGGTGTCGCCTCAGGTATTCTTGCCGGTCTTGTTGCCATAACACCAGCAGCAGGTGTTGTTCAGCCTTCAGGCGCACTTGCTCTTGGAGCACTAGCTGCAATTTTTTGTTATTCTGCGATTCTGATCAAAAGCAAGCTTGGCTATGATGACAGTCTTGATGCGTTTGGAGTACACGGTGTTGGAGGTATTGTTGGCGCTCTTGCGCTGGTCTTTTTCATTCGTCCGGCATGGATGGCCGAAGCCGCCGCCAAAACGGTCGACAAGAGCTGGACAATCTGGCAGCAGCTTGGTGTTCAGGCAACAGCCGTAGGTGTTACTATTGGTTATGCAGCAGTTGTCTCTTTTGTCCTTCTCTTTCTGGTTGAAAAAACAATCGGTCTGCGTATCTCTGAAAATGATGAAATGTCCGGTCTCGATCACAGCATGCACGGTGAGCACGGGTATGGTCTTATCAACCTAAACTAATTCGATGCAATGAAACTGATAACAGCAATCATTCAGCCGGACAGGCTCGACCATGTTCGTGAAGCCCTGATCCAGGCCGATATAACAAGGATCACCGTCAGCCGGGTAACCGGTCATGGCCGGCAAGAGGATATTGATATCTACAGGGGCCAGAAAATAGCGCCGAACCTGATTCCAAAAATCAGGCTTGATATTGCGGTAAATGATGAATTTGTCGATGTCACTATCGATACCATCATTGACTCTGCGAGTCATGGTGTTGGAGAAATCGGTGACGGAAAGATTTTTATCACTCAGCTTGAGGAGTGCATCCGTATCAGAACCAGGGAGCGTGGCGGAAAGGCGATCTGACAGAGGGTTCTCATCTTCACAAAAAGGGCAGGGTAATTGTTACTCTGCCCTTTTTGTTTTTTGCTGAACAGAGAGAAAACAGAACTTGTTTTCTCTCATGTGGGGTTCACTGTTGCTGCAGTTGCCGTTGCCGTTGCAGGTGTTGGAGGCAGTTGCAGTGGCTCTGGAGGTGCTGGTAATGGCTGTCTCCACCCTGGATAATAGGTATTGAGCCATCGTTCAGCATTGATTTCGCCGAGAAGCGCTGCCTGGCGGAAGTCCTCCTGTCGTCCATCCAGATCACCGGTTTTGCTTTTGGCAATACCACGATGAAAAAAAGCGGCTCCCATTTTTTTGTCAAGTTCAATCGCCTGTGAAAAATCAGGAATTGCCCCGGCAAAGTCCCCTGTCATATTTTTCATGATTCCCCGATTATAAAAGCCGACAACTTTAAAAGAGGGGTCACCGGTCATAATGACCTCGGAGTAGTCACGGATTGCTTCAGGATATTTTTTCAGTTGCTGTTGAGCAATACCCCGCATCAGTGATGCCATGGCAAACGCGGGGTCGTTGTCAAGAGCTCTGGAATACCATTCCACGGCGCTTTGAAGGTCGCCCATCTTGTGTTTTTCAAATCCCAGGTTGAAAAAGCTGTTGGGCGATTCAGCGATGGCAATGCCAACGGTCAGTATTACCGTCGCAGTAATAGCAGAGAGATAACACAGAATTCTTTTCATTGAGGAGCACACATTGTTGCTGTTTTCCTGAAGTGGGAGAGTGAATCCGCTCTGTAAATAGTGAAGTTTTTGGAAATTTGACAGCACCTTTTTTTTGCGTGCCGCCATAGCCGCTCTTCATGCCCTTTCTTTGTGCATTTTATTCCGCTTTTTCTATCTTGCCCGTAGCCAATATCCATCAATGTATCTGTCAGCAACCCGCTCATGTTCAAAATCAGCCTTGAAGAGTTTGAGGGGCCACTTGATCTGCTGCTTTTTTTTATCAGGCGAGATGAACTTGATATCTACAATATTCCGATTTCGAAAATCACCTCTGATTTTATAAGCTATATCAGCCATGTCAAAAACCTCAACCTTGAAATTGCGGCCGACTTCATCTACATGGCCTCCATGCTGATGAGCATCAAGGCGAAAATGCTTCTTCCCCGACCAACAGAGGAGAGTGCGGCAACCGATGAGTTTGATCCGCGCACTGAACTGGTTCAGCGGTTGCTCGAATATAAACGGATCAAAGAGGCTTCGACCGCGCTGACACAGCTCGCTGAAATGCGGGAAAACCTTTTTGCCCGGGGCCTTTTTGAAGCGTTTGAACCTGAGATTATTGATGAACTTGATGAGCCACTCCTTCGGCCAACGCTCTACCATCTCATGCTTGCCTGGAAATCGGTGCTCGATAATCAGCCGCGCCCCATGATACGTAACGTCATGGATGCCCCTGTAACCATTGAAGAGCAGACCGCCCTGATTCTGTCGAAACTTCATGAGCGCGCGCAGCTCTCCTTTCTTTCTGTGCTTGAAGGCGGCACCGAACCTCTTGTTATTGTTGTCACCTTTCTCGCCGTGCTGGAGCTTTGTAAAAACAGACGTATTACCGTCCAGGTGAAGGATGGCCATGACGACTTCTGGATGACGCGGAGAGCTGGATTGTCCGTCCAGGAGCTAACCATATAAACTTACAAGACTATGCCGGAAATTATGCCATTCAAAGGGATGTTATATAATCCCGAACGACTCAAGAGCGCTGACGAACTGATTTGTCCGCCTTACGATATTATCTCTCCGGCGCAGCAGCAGGCGCTCTACAACAGTTCGCCGCTCAATGCAATACGGCTTGAACTGCCGATGGAGGGCGATCCTTATGCAGCGGCAGCCTCACGACTGCGTGAGTGGTTTGATTCGGGAGAGCTTCAGAACGATTCCGTACCAGCCATCTACCCATATTTTCAGACTTTTGACGATACCGACGCTGTTGCGCATACCCGCTGCGGCTTTTTTGCCGCCATGCGCCTGCACGATTTCGCGGATAAAAAGGTACTCCCTCATGAAAAAACGCTTTCGGGCCCCAAGGCTGACCGCCTCAACCTTTTCAGAAAAACCAAAACCAATATCAGCAGTATTTTTGGGCTCTATGCCGACGAAAGCAAAAGCGCTGATCGCGTGATGAAGAGCTTTGCAGAGGCAAATGAACCTATTATTGATGCGCAGTTTCAGGGTGTCAGAAACCGGATGTGGCGTATTACCGATCCCGAGCTTGTTGCGCAGTTCCAACAAACGCTGCAAGAGCGTGCCGTCTATATTGCCGATGGTCATCACCGTTACGATACCGGCGTTAACTATCGCAATGAGCGGGCAGCGGCAAACCCCTCTCATACCGGTCAGGAGCCCTATAACTTTATTTTGACCTATCTCGCCAATATCCATGATGAAGGGCTGCTTATTTTTCCGATTCATCGTCTGGTACACACTCTGCCAAGTTTTGACAGGGCCGAGTTACGAGCAGCACTTGAAGAACATTTTACCCTGACCGATCTTCACGACAGGGAAGCGCTCAAACGTTTTCTTGACCAGGTGCCCTCAAACTATACCTACGGAGTGGTTACTCCGGGTTCAATTGTTGGCATAACCCTGAAGAGCGATCTGCAGACACTGGTTGATCCATCACGTCCGGATGCGTTAAAGGATCTTGGTCTGGTTCTTCTGCACGATCACATTCTTGGCAAACTGCTTGGTATCTCCCAGGAGGCCATGGCAAAACAGAGCAATCTGCTCTACGTTCATGATGATCGTGAGGTATTTGAGATGGTGGAGTCGGGCAAGGTGCAGGTGGGGTTTGTGGTCAAGCCGACGACGGTTGCGCAGGTGCTTGCCGTGTCGGAGACGGGAGAGGTGATGCCACAGAAATCTACCTTCTTCTATCCCAAAATCATGACAGGCCTTGTTTTTAATTCGATTGCCTGACCGACCATGACTGAAGAGTTTTTTTCTCACTCCGGGCAAGAGACGCGCCAGATTGCCATGCAGTGCGCCTCGAACCTGCAACCGGGGGATATTATCTCTCTCACCGGTCAGCTCGGAGCGGGTAAAACCCTTTTTATGAGGGGGATTACTGAATTTTTTAACTGTGATGAGCAGCTTTCCAGCCCGACCTTCTCCCTCTTCAATATCTATCAGGGGTTGCATGAAGGCGAAGAGGTGACGCTGCACCATTTCGATCTCTACAGAATTGAGTCACTTCGGGAGCTTGAGGCTATCGGCTTCGACGAATATCTCGCAGGCGGCTATCTCTCCTTTGTTGAGTGGGCTGAGCGATTTCCCGAATACGCCTCTCTCTACACCGTGGCGGTCTCTCTTGAGTATATCGGAGACGAGAGCCGCCGAATTATTATTAAACGCGCTGTTCGATGAATATTCTGGCGATTGAATGTACCCATGAAGCGCTGAGTGCTGCCGTACTGAAAGCAGGAATTGTTACCGAGGCTGTAAGCTCCGACTGGAAGAGGGCGGCAGAATCGCTGGTGCCGCTTGTCGAACAGGTGATGACAGAGAGCCGTCTCAACCGACAGGAGCTGGAGTGCATTGCCCTCTCCTCAGGCCCCGGTTCTTTCACCTCGCTGCGCATCGGCATGTCTGTTGCCAAAGGGATTGCCTATGGGCTCGGCATACCGCTGATCCCGGTGCCTACTATGCCCGCCATGGCCGCATCATTGCGGGCAGCCGCAGGTACAGTTATGGCGGTTATTCCGGCTCGCAAGGGTGAGTATTACTATGCCTCCTATCGTGCAGAAGAGCTCTCTTCAGGTGTTTGGCATGATGAGGTACAGAGAGGTTCTGCGACTGATGTTGCCGCCGCCGCTGCCGTTCTTGCCCGGAGTGGCGAGACGGCTGTTGTCGGGCGCAGGCTCATTGAGCTGATCCCTCTGCTGGCTGGCTCCGGCGCAGTGTACCGTGAAGCCGCCCACTTTTCCGCCCGTTCACTTTTTTCGGATGCCGAAAGGCTTTTCGCAGGGGCGAATGTTGCAGAATTGAATGCAATTACTCCCGATTATCGGCAGGCGTTCAGCCCGAATGGCGGGTGAGCAGCGCGGCGCTGTTCACCGTTGCTCTATGGGCAATGAAATTATTTGTCTGAAGGAATTCAGTAACTCATTTATTATTTCCCGGTTTCATTTTGCTATGCGTCGGTCAAAAAAAATGAAGTTTTTATCCGTTTCAGTACTTTTTGTCATACAGCTATTCTTGATCAGCAACGGTTCTTTTGCGACTCAGAGTGCTGAGAAAACATTGGATTCGACTCAGAATTCGGAAAAGATATTAGCCGAATCATGGCGATACTTCAAGCAAACTTTTATCAAAAGCGGCAGAGTTATACGCCCGCAAGAGAATAATGATACCGTCTCTGAGGGGCAGTCTTATACGATGCTCCGTGCGGTTCTGATGAATGATCAGAAGACGTTTGATGAATGCCTTGCGTGGAGTGAAGCCGCATTGTCACGGGAAGCATTATTTGGCGACCACCTTCTTGCCTGGCATTACGAAAACGGAAAAATAAGTGATACAAATTCCGCATCTGATGCTGATATCGATTATGCTTACAGCCTTATTCTCGCCTATCGTACCTGGCAGGATAAACGTTATCTCACTCTTGCCAACAAAGTGCTTCAGAGTATTCTCGCAGAAGAGACAACTCTTGTCAATGGGAAACGTTATATGCTTCCATGGCATCGAAGCATAAACAAGGAGGGTGAACCTGTCGCCCAGAATCTCTCCTATTACGCTCCATCTCAATTCAAGCTCTTTTACGAAGTGAGCCAGGATAAATCCTGGCTTGAGCTTGTCGATACAACATACAACCTTCTTCAGCGGTTTATTGATTATCCCGGGGCTCCGCATATAGGATCTCTCGTACCCGACTGGATGGCTCTTGACCAGAAGGGGCAAATAAGTCGTCTGCCAGGAAAATCTGTGGAGTATGGGTGGGATGCGGTGAGAATTCCTTTGAGAATTGCGGCGGACTATTACCTCTATGGGGACCCGCGTGCACTTCAGGTTCTGAACTGGTTTTCAAAAAATTTTGAAAAAGAGGAGAGATGGGATCTGTTCCATACAACAAATAATCCGTACAACAATGCTCTTTTTTATAGTGCCCAGTATGCAGCCATGAAAGCGGCAGGTTCATCGAAAGCTCCAGAGATGTTGCAACGCCTTCGTACCTGTATCAGCAGTAGCGAGAACGGGTTGTTTTACAGCGACCCACAAGATTACTACAGTAATAGTCTTGCATGGTTACCCGAATATTTTGAAAAAAACAAAGGAGAGCAGTTAAACAGGGGGATTGTTTCGGGTCTTGGGAGTGGGGCTGAACAGCAATCGTTGTCCGGATGGAAATTAGTGTGGAGTGACGAATTCAGTGGAGATGCCATTGACCGTACCAAATGGGACTTCGACATCGATAATGGATTTTATACCAACGACACCAAACAATGGGTCAGTGGCTGGGGTAACGACGAGTTGCAACACTACTCCCTCGATCCAGAGAACGCCTTTGTAAAGGATGGGATGCTCCACATTCGTGCCATGAAGGAGTCTTTGTTGAGTGGATATAGCTCTGCTCGCCTGAAAACAGGCGGTCGATTTGGCAATTCGCTCTTTTGCAAGAGGTACGGAAGGTTTGAATTCAGGGTAAAACTTCCAGTCGGCAAGGGTCTTTTCCCTGCTATTTGGTTGTTGCCTCAGGATGATGCCTATGGCACATGGCCTGCTTCAGGAGAAATTGACATCATAGAGGCAGAAGGCGAAAAACCGAACCAGATTCTGAGTGCTATCCACTATGGATCTCGTTGGCCCGCCAACAGGTTTGTCCGCAAAGATTACATCCTTCCTGATAATCAGATAATTGCCGACTTTCATCTATACACTCTTGAGTG
Organism: uncultured Chlorobiaceae bacterium; assembly: GCA_903915955.1. Taxonomy (GTDB): domain Bacteria; phylum Bacteroidota; class Chlorobiia; order Chlorobiales; family Chlorobiaceae; genus Chlorobium. The sequence goes on from CAIWUU010000189.1 coordinate 18,511, forward strand.
GGAGCCGGGTGAGATGCGTTGGTATGTCGATGGATCTCTCTACTCGATGCAATCTTTCTGGTGGAGCAGCAGTAAAACGGTTAACGCAACAGGCGTGGAGCCGACCGACGAAAGTGAACTTAATCCTTGGCCGGCGCCTTTTGATCAGCCGTTCAATATCATTATGAATCTCGCTGTATCAGGACGAGTCACGGGTGATCCGGATCAGACGACGCTCTTTCCCGCAGATATGGTCGTTGATTACGTCCGTGTTTATGACAAGACCGGAACCTCCGGCCAGCTTCCAGCCAGAGGAGCAGGTCTGCTTCCATTTGGGGTGAAAAAAAATCCGATCGGTGAACTTCCTCCCAAAAAAGAGACACCTTAAGATGCCAGGCAGAGTGGGATGAGCAGTCAAAATGAACGTTTTTGGCGTATTTATTCCTTGCAGGATTGTACCAGACGATGATCAGGTCTGAAAGGTTTACCTACCCAAGCCTCGGTGGTGCATTGCGAATTCCTTTACATTCTGTGGCTATGCGTGAAGAGTTTAACCTTGATATTACCCATGGCCGTATTGAGCTGAAAAAAAACACATTTCAACTTCGGGCACACAGGGCCATTGTTCTTGCGCGCATTGATATTGGAGGTGCACCACACAGAAATCCAGATGGAGAGGAAATGCCATGCCCGCATCTTCATGTTTATAGAGAAGGTCACGGGGATAAATGGGCAATTCCATTATCGAACCAGTTTTCAAACAGTACGAATACCTGGCAAATATTGCATGAGTTTATGGATTATTGCACGGTGATTACCAAACCGATTATTCTTCAGGAGTTATTCACATGATTGGAGAGATCAATACATTACTCGAAAAATATACGCAGTGGCTCAAAGACAAAACCATTGTTAAACAGATTTGTGCGGACTGGGTTGAAATAACCACCCCTTACATTGATCGCCATAACGATTGTTTGCAGATATATGCTCGAAAAGAAGGAGCAGGCTATATGCTTACCGATGACGGTTACACTATGAGTGATCTTGTCAGTTCTGGTTGCCAGCTTGATAGCCCAAAGCGTCAGGATCTGCTCAAAACCACTTTGGCTGGTTTTGGTGTGCAGCTTGACAATGATCAACTGATTGTTCATACAACGCCCGAAAACTTTTCGCTTAAAAAGCACACAATCATTCAGGCTATGCTGGCGGTAAACGATCTTTTTTATCTGGCATCGCCATTTGTTGCAAGCCTTTTCGTCGAAGATGTAACCAATTGGTTTGAGCTGTCAGATATTCGATATACCCCAAAGATAAAATTCACAGGGAAAAGCGGTTATGACCACATGTTCGATTTTGTCATACCAAAATCAAGGAAACAGCCTGAACGGCTTGTTCAGGCAATAGCAAACCCGAGAAAGGAATCTGCAGAAGCGCTCGTTTTTAAATGGTTTGACACAAAAGAGACCAGAGCGTCCGATTCTCGGCTTTACGTCTTTCTCAATGGCACAGGTTCTGTCGTATCATCATCGGTAGTTGATGCGTTGAGAAATTACGATCTGAAACCTCTTCTTTGGTCCCAGAGAGAAAACTATCGGGATGATTTGGCTGCATAGTGATAACGATAAAAGGAGATCCACAGGCAGGGCGCTCTGCAGCATGGTCAGGAAACCCATACACCAACAGCACCTTGAAGAGCCATCACACCATAATCCACGGCGACAGCCGAGAGATGAACCTCCTCGCTGACAGGTCGCTGCACCTTGTTGTCACCTCACCACCCTACTGGCAGAAGGAGTACGGGACGGAGAACCAGATCGGCTTTCACGAGAGTTACGAGAGCTACATCAACAACCTGAACCTTGTCTGGAACGAATGCGAGAGGGTGCTGCATCCCGGCTGCCGTCTCTGCATCAACATCGGCGACCAGTTTGCCCGC
>CAIWUU010000190.1 GCA_903915955.1 uncultured Chlorobiaceae bacterium
AAACTCCTTTTTATCGTGTTTCCTTTATAATACATACGTACACGTTAAAAAGCAAGAAAAAAGCACGATTTTGCTTGAAAATCGTGCCTGCGCGGTGATGTTTTTCGTTAATGTGTTCGCTTTATCCTACTTTCAGGTTATGAACAAGACCGCTTGCGCACTCAATCCGATTAACAAAGCAAAGTTAAAGGCTGAATCAAAGGCTCAAGGCGAATTATTTGCTTTTGGAGCTACCGCTCTATAGTGCCTGACAGGGGTTTGACTTTTTCAATCAAAAGTTCATTATCATTCATCAGGTTTCTCCGAAAATAATTCTAATGGGGCGCTTTACACCTCTCATCGAAAAGCCGAGTTGTTTCCGGATGATTAAATATTGTATTATCTTTTTTAGAAGTGTACGCTATTATCAACTTTGTTGCGACCATGAACACACAACTGTTACAACAAGCAAGTATGCTCGACGTTAATGAGCAGATCGAGCTCGTTGAGGCAATCTGGAATGGCATTGTCAGTCGAGATGCCGCACCATTGTTGACAGATCCGCAAATGACGGAACTTGATCGCCGGCTTGCAGACCATCTTACAAATCCAGATGATGTTATTGGCTGGGATGAAGTAAAAGCTGCCGCTCTTGCCAAAATCAAGCGATGAGTCTGCTCATCACATTTAACCGTGCTGCCAGCGCGGAGTTCAGCGAAGCAACTGCTTGGTATGAAAGCAAGCGCATTGGCTTGGGGAAAGAGTTAATTGCTGAAATTGAGCAGTTGTGTGATGCTGCATCTGAACACCCTCTCCAGTTTGCTGTTGTTCATAAGGACATTCGACGGGTTGTCGCTAAACGTTTTCCGTTCAGCGTTTATTTTCGTGCGCAAAAACATCGTATCGTTGTCCTGGCAGTATTGCATGGCCGCAGAGATCCGACCATCTGGCTGGATAGAACCTGAAAAAAACTCTGATTTTAGCGGATCAAGCGCATTATTGTTTGATTTACCCTGCCGGGCAGAGAAACGACGCGCAGGCTCTCTACCCAAAATCAGACTATTCTTGAAAAGTTAAGAAGTGGTTTTTGTAACTCCATACTAAAGGCTATGAAAACATTACCCTCTGGCGAAATAAAAACCCAATTCTCTGAGATCCTTGGGAAAGTCAAGCAGGGAGAGTCTATCGGGATCCTTTACGGCACAGGAAAAAGACCAATTGCCATGATAGTTCCTTATGTTGATTCTGAAGAAAAAAAGCGAATGATCGGTATTCTTGACGGAAAAGCCAAAGTGACATTTGCGGAAGATTTCAACGTGACTGAGGAAGAGTTTCTCGGACTGCAATGAACTATCTCCTGGATACCCATACATTTTTATGGTCTATCGCTGACTCAGCAAAGCTTTCAGAACGAGCACGATCGGAAATAAAGAATCCGGAGAACGACGTATTTATTAGCTCGGATGCTTTTCCGCTTGTCAGCCAATGAAAACTTTTGGCTGATTGCAATAGTGTGGTTTGTAGTATCGGGAGCGCGAGATTCCCAGCCATCTCTCTTCGGGCAGAACAGTAATAGACCAAGCACATGCTCCGTCTGCTGGGCGAACATACTCATCAAAGGGGAAAATCACTAAACAATCAAGCCAGACTGCAACTTTGAAAAGGATGATTTCCCCAAAGCAAAACCCGACTCAGTTGCTTACCGTCACATTCCTCTGTAAATCGGTTCTTTTAAGCGCCAGAACTTCACAGTCAAATCTATTGTATTTGCCAAGCAAGCAAAATATAAATCTGAAATAGTCTATGCCCACAATACTTGTCATACTTTGATGGAGATTATTTTTTTACGCCAATGATGGTAATGAACCGATTCATATCCATTGCTGAAATGGTGATAAGGAATGCAACTAATGGTTAAAAAGAGAGCTATTCGATATTGAAGAGGCTTTTGCCTACAATATGACACAGAGAGATAACAGGCAAGTAAGAAAAATCATTGACGATCATTTTGAGTACATCGAGACACAATGAGATGAATTTCAAAGGAGAGGCAAACAATGAACAAACATCATGATATTGAGAACATACAGTTTGAAGGAGACTTTTTTGAGGTCACTGTTGATAGCATAGCCAGAAGATTTGAATTGAAAACGGTATCGACTTTGCTGAATCAAGCCTCTGAAACAGAAAGGAAAACGTTCGAGGTTTCGCCATCCGGGTACGGGATACATTGGCCTCTCCTGGATGAAGATATCTCCATTGATGCGCTTTTGGGCATTGTCAGTGCACCTGCAAGGAACAGAAAAACTGCATAACAAGAGGGTAACAAAACGACTAACGAAACCATCATGAGCACAGACGCTACAAATAACCCACAAGTGCAGGATGACAGTGAAGAGGATGAAACGCATCTCGCCCTCTTAATCCATCAAGCAGGAGAAGACACAAGAATTCGCAGACAAAAAATTCTGGACGAACATTTCAAAAAACTCAATGACATGATTGCCGAGGCGGTTTTATCTCAAAAAAAATCCCTCCCAGCATGACAGATGCTCAAAAACCGGGATTGATTGTGGTAGCAGGGCCAAATGGTTCAGGCAAAACCGATTCTCAGCTTAATAAAGAAACCCGAAGAGCCAAAGTGGAATTTTGTTCTGAAATCCCGTTTCGATATCGTCAGCAACAACAAAGCTCTTCTCAACCCTGCTGATTTGGTTGAACCCCTTCCCTTTTCCGCCTATTTCAAAGGTGTATTCTGATTTGACAATAAAATCCCCTTTTGCGGAAAGCTCAATGGTGTTTTCAACAAGGCCTGGATGGAGGGTGCTGGCGTTGCGCAGTTGATTGACGAAGAAGAGTTCCCGCAAGGTACCGGTATTGACATGTTCGGAAATGGCATACATCAGGTTGCTGTTCTCAAGGTAAATCTTGTCGGGCCTCGTCAACACCTCATACCCGCGACCCTGACTGCGCACCAGATTCAGCAGCCTTGCATCCTGCAAATTCTCCAGATATTCGTAGAGACGTGGCCGCGATATATCGGTTGCCTCTGCCAGTTTTGATATGTTCGGGCTAAACGGAACGCTTGTCGCCAGAAGGTAGAGCAGCTTTTTGAGTTTTGAAATCTGCCGCGCTTCAATGCGATTCACCAGGGGAAGATCAACTTCAAGGATGTGGTTGATAACCTCCCTGAGCCGAAAAAGATAGGTTCCTGGGCTCTCCAGAAAAAAGGGATAGTATCCGATCTGCTGGTAATCACGAAAGAGTTTCCGAACCGTTATCTCGCCGCAAAGGGTTTCGGCAATCTGGCGATGCCCCGCAAGAATATCTTCCAGCGAATATGCGGTAAACTCTTTGTTCCCTGTGAAGTTCAGATACTCCCGAAATGAGAGACCGTGCAGGTTGAAAATGATGGCACGTCGGCTTAAGTCAGCCTTTTGTTTTGAAATCTGCAAAAGGCTTGAGCCGGAAAAAACAACCTTCAGCTTTGGAAAAGAGTCGTAAATCGCCTTGATGTCGATCGACCAGTCAGGGTATTTGTGAATCTCATCCACCAAAAGAAGTTCACCGCCAAACTGATGAAACTCCCGCGCAAACTCGAAGAGGTTGTGCGCCTGAAAGTAGGGACTGTCGACCGAAATATAGAGCGCCAGGTCAGAATCGCCATACTGCTCCCTGACATGCTGTAACATCAAGGTGGTCTTTCCTGTGCCTCGTGCCCCAAGAATCCCGATACAGCGCTCATTCCAGTCAATACGTCTGTAGAGGTATCGCTTCACCTCGCTTACTGATGCGATAAGCCGATTCTGTTCGTTGAAAAAGTTTTCCATAGCAACTATCCCGCACTTATTTGTAAAACTGATTTTACAAATATACGGAATAAATGGAAAAAGTGGCAACTACTGTTACAACGGCAAACAAGGGTGATCTGTATAATTGATGTATTAAAGGGGACTCTGAATCAGACGGTACAGCGGTAAATCATAGTACAATGCCATACCACAAAATTATTTTTGACAGGGGGCGAGCCCCCTGTACGCCGCTAATTGTTGAATAGATAAATGGTTAAAAAGCCAGCACGGCACGAACACGACTGTAGTTGACCTTGCCGTTGGCGTTCTTGTTGGTTGGGGTTCCATAAGTCAGTTGTAATTCCAACCGGGCAGCTAAAGCTTCTATTCTGGCGTGGGTATCTGAAACATATTTGGCAAGATCATGCTCAGCCTTGTCGTCCAGACTTTTTTGGGTTTTGACTTTTTCAATCAGAAGATCATTATCATTCATCAAGTTTCTCCGAAAATAATTCTAATGGGGTGACAATTTCCGGTGTCGGCAGGTTCAATCGGGCATTTATCACACGAATATAATGAGAGTTATATCTTTGAACGACGCAATAAAAATAGGTGCTGTCTATCGTTATGTCAGGGTGTCAGGTGTCAGGGCAAAATTGATAACATTTTGGCTCAACCAGATACCATGCTCCCGCATCCGACTTATTGCATCAGGCATGGAGACGCTATACCCTTTAGATTTTGCTTTCAGCAGTACACCGATAGCGCCGGTAACATTCAGGTTTGACAAGCGAGCAGTACGCCTGCCAAGGAGTTCATCAATGCATACCAGAGTAATGCCAAGCTGCAAGGCCGTTTGTATGACCGATGCTTCTCCGCTATCGAGCGTGTTTTGCAGATAGGGCATGAGCTCCAATGGCTCGGGGCGCACCTCTAACCATGATGCCTGCTCAAATACCTCGATTCCAAAAGAATCGCGGCCACCTGCC
>CAIWUU010000191.1 GCA_903915955.1 uncultured Chlorobiaceae bacterium
ATGATTTATTGGACTCGATAGTGATTCATACCGGCCCGCAGGCCTATCGCCGCCGGGACGGAATTGCCGTTGTTCCTGCGGCATTGCTTGGGGCATGAACATGGTTCTTGCCTGAAACAGCATCTCAGGCAAAGCCATTTGGTTGTAAAGCCACCTGCATGTTGCGCCTTGGTTATTGAGCTTGTTGAAAAAATGGTGACAGGACTAATAATTGTACAGACGGTAATCCACAGGTTGTGGGGTGAACACACAGAGAACTGCTTTTTTATGTATTTTGAGGTAAGCCTATACAGCTACGCGAACATTTCCAAACCTTAACCTGATGAATCTAGAGGGCGTTGCTTGTTCATTATCTGGAAATTCAATCTGCTTCAATGCGCATTATCTGGCAGGATTGTAGAAAATAGAGCGATTGATTTGATTGTCGGATTACAAAATAAAAAGCATTGGTTTGCAAGTTACGGAGAGAAAAAAATGATAACGTTTTTGAAAATGAGCAATGTCGGCCCGGCATCTCCCTTGGAGCTGGAGTTTGGCAAAAGACTCAATCTTATTACTGGCGACAATGGTCTGGGCAAAAGCTTTCTTCTCGATATCGTCTGGTGGTCGTTAACTCGCAAGTGGCCTGCGGAGATTAATTCGAAGCTGACAGCCGGGAAAAAAGCGTTACCGGCAACTGATGGCGAAGCAAAAATCAGTTTCTCTTTTTCCAGCAAGAGAAAGGAAGAGAGTTACGACAGCAGTTATCTTCGCAAGGAGCAGGCATGGACTGGAAGATCTGGTCGACCGGCTAATCCAGGCCTGGTGCTGTATGCCATGTCTGACGGCAGTTTTGCAGTATGGGATCCGCATCGTAATTACTGGCGCACTCAGGATGGTCTTGATGTTCAAGACCGAGCAGCAGCATACGTTTTCAGCCCGGCAGAGGTTTGGGATGGCCTGCCCGGCAAGGAAAATACCTGGCTTTGTAATGGCTTGGTTCGCGACTGGGCGGGCTGGCAAAAAGAAAAAGGCGCACCGTTAAAACATTTGAAAGAGGTGCTTAAGGTGCTCTCTCCTTCGAGCAAAGAGACTCTCGAACCGGGTGGATTAACAAGAATCAGTCTCGACGACGTGCGTGACATGCCTACCATCAGGATGCCTTACCAGCAGGATGTTGCTGTTGTGCATGCATCTTCCGGTATGCGTCGCATCATGGCTCTGGCCTATTTTCTGGTTTGGGCGTGGGAAGAGCATAAACAGGCAGCAAAACAACTTGATGAGCCTCCAACAAAACAGATCACTTTTCTCATTGATGAAATCGAATCACATCTGCATCCAAGTTGGCAACGCAGCATTGTACCGGCATTGCTCTCTGTGATGGAAAAACTGACCAAAAATGCAGAGGTACAATTGATCACGGCAACCCACTCTCCCCTGATCATGGCTTCAGTGGAGCCTCTTTTCGATATTGAGCAAGATGCATGGTTCGATCTTGACTTTGAACGCAAAAAAGTAGTGCTGCGTCGTCGCGATTTTGAAAAACATGGAGACGCGGCGACCTGGCTTATCAGTGAGGCATTCGATTTAAAAAGCAGTCGATCATTGGAATATGAACGATTAATTGAGGAAGCCGCACTGCTTTTGGAGAAGACTGAGCCCGGCAACTCTCAAATCAAAATAATGAACGAGAAACTTGTTCAAGCTTTGGGGCCAAAAGATGAATTTCTGTTCAATTGGCGTTATATCTGCAAACAAAAGGGCTGGTTGAAATGATTCCTGTTGCGTTACAACCAGAACCGTCAGATTTTGATGCACGTGTTCGACAGCCAGGGCTTATCTGGCTTTCTTCAAAAAATATTGCTGTTAACTCTGCGCCCCCTAAAGCGTCAGATCTTCCCAATTACTGGACACGTTCCAATAAGCAACTCTGGGAATCTTACTCAGGAGTATGTGCCTATCTTGCTATCTATTTCGAGTGGCCCACCGGGGCTGTGTCAACAGATCATTTTGTTGCTCAATCTAAACATGCAGGAGATGCATACGATTGGCGAAATTACCGTTTATCATGTCTGGGGCCGAATCGTAACAAGAATAAGTTTGATGATGTGCTTGATCCAATTGGCCTTCAACCCGACACCTTCGTATTGAATCTTGCCAACGGTGAAATTCGTCCTAATCCTCTGTTGACTGCCGACAAAAAAAAAGCGGCTCGCAAGACTATTATACGCTTGAAACTGAACAGTCCGGATCACAACGAAATGCGCGCAAAACATTTTGTGCGTTATTTGCGTAAAAAAGATGAGGAGTCACTAAAAGAACTGTCACCTTTTGTCTGGTATGAAGCACAACGGCAGGGGCTGTTATAAGAATCATTGATCATCTCCTGAAAGCGGTTCGCGATGCAGCCGTTCAGGTGTTTGATCACGAACAGGAAAAAACAGGGTGATATGCTCCCATACCGAAGTGCCCCCTTATTCGCCGATAATCTTGATGAGCACCCGTTTTTTTCTCTTGCCGTCAAACTCACCGTAGAAAATCTGCTCCCAGGTACCAAAATGGAGCCGTCCTTTTGTGACGGCAACAACCACCTCCCGACCCATGATCTGGCGCTTGTGATGGGCATCGCCGTTATCCTCTCCGGTTCTGTTATGCTGGTAACGGCTTAGCGGTTCATGCGGAGCCAGCTCATCAAGCCACTGTTTGTAGTCCTGATGCAGCCCCGGTTCGTCATCATTGATAAAGACTGACGCGGTTATGTGCATCGCATTCACCAGGCAGAGCCCCTCCTGAATGCCGCTCTCCTGAAGAGCCCGCTCAACCTGGC
>CAIWUU010000192.1 GCA_903915955.1 uncultured Chlorobiaceae bacterium
ATATTTGACAAAAAGCAGGACAAGCACATAGTCTTTATACTGGCTGGCATCCATGCCGCCGCGCAGTTCGTCACAACTTTGCCACAGGGAGGAGTAGAGTTCAGATTTTTTGAGGGGCATGGGTTATCGCAAGTACTGTTATCATCAATTGAGATTTCCGGGGCTGCTTGTGACCGGAAAACAAGAATAAGCCGGAGGGGGCAGAAATACGCACCCGGCTACTTTACTAATTCCAAACGTTGTTCCTGTTCGCCTTGCGGAGATCGTTCCAGTGGCTCACCTTGCCATGCTCCCGCAGTCTCCTCAAAAAAACCTGGCGGCCACCCTGCTGCACGCCGCCTGCGGACAAATAACAAAAAATCCAATACCTCCTGAGCCAGCGGTTCCGTAAGGAGTTCTGCTTCATGTTTCAATTGTTCGATAACAGTCATAATGCTCTCCAATAAGAACGATAAAACAACTTTCGCTGTGCGTTTCTTGCCTAAGATCGTTACACTGCGTCAAAAACCAGACCATCATGGGAAATTTTTATAAATCTCTTTCCTGTGCAAAATGCGCGTAAAAATAAGTTCATTCCCAGCACACTCTATCCCTATTCTATAATCCCCTGCACGAATACGGTAATAAGTATCGTAACCTCGAAGCTTTTTTAGATTCCTGATCCCTGTCAAATTTTCAGCTTCCTTGCACTCGATAATAATTGCTTTTACCTTTGCCAGCAGCTTATCATCGCGAAGCCTGCGAAGCTCTTTTGCAAATCTCTGTTCAAAGATAATGGTCACTTTGCATTGCCGTCAAGAATAGAAAAAATTTCATCCTCTGATACAAAATCATTCTTTCGCCCTTCAGCGATGGCATTTGCCAGACCAACATCCTCTAATGCCTCTATGATAACATCATACAACAAATTTTTTTTTGTCTTTAAAAGCTCCACTACAACCTCAGAAAGAAGTTCTTTGGTTTTTTCATCACTTATATGAAGTTCCATAACAATACCTCCCGCAACACGGTTACCAGAAATTGTTGAAATTTATGTCCAAAACAATCCACCTCCTATGCTATAAGGTAATCAGAATGAGAGAAATATAGATACTTACCAATACCGGCAACCCGCAAGACCTTTACCTTCTGTTCGATCCTTATTTCCCGAAGATAGTATAACGAGGCAGCACCAAACAACACAGCAATATTTCTAATTCTGTGAATTACAGGCTATTCGGTAAGGATGTATCGAAATCTTTGAGCTTATAGCGTACCCGGAAACGCCGAACTCCAGCTCAACATTTTATAATCCTTTTTGCCGAGTTGGAGCTCGGCGTTCCCAGGGTGCTTTCACTCGGAACGATAGTTATAATTACGACTTATTCTTTCTTGAAATCTGGATAGATGGCCGCATCTTCAGAAATCCCGCCAGCGGCATAAGGAGGCATCACCCTCGGTATCTGGCACTCCGCTCAATACTCCCACTCCTCGTGCTTGACCGGCAGGCGATTGAGATCGTCCCGCAGTGAGCGCCATTTTGGCAAAATGTCATCCATGAGTGCCATAAATCGTTCGTTGTGGTGATTCTCCAGAAGGTGAACCATTTCATGCACAACAATGTATTCGAGGCACTCTTTCGGCTTTTTGGCAAGTTCGAGGTTCACCCATATTCGCCGGGCATCAGGGTTGCAGGTGCCCCATTTCGTCTTCATTTTCTTGATACCAAACTCATTGACCCGCACCCCGACCCTTTTCTCCCATAAAGCAATGAGATCAGGTAGAGCAACCTTCAACTGCCTTCGATACCATTCATCAAGCACCGACTGTTTTTTCTCAAGGGCTGAGCCAGGTCTGACGTACAGAAGTATGGCGCTGTGCTGCACGTCAACAGCCGACGGAGCTTCCCGCTCAACGATTTTCAGCAGGTAACGTCTTCCCCAGAGATAATGGCTCTCGGTTCAGGTACTCCCGTGGAGTTTCGCGCTCCTGCCCGCGCAGCTTGTGCTGTTGCTTTTTTATCCAGCCAAGCCGTGAAATGGCATAGAGGCGGATGGTCTCGATATTCATGCCGGATGGGGCTGAAATACGTACCCTGCCTGCTGGAGGGTAGACGCTCAAATGGATGTTTCTGATATCCTTCAGCACCACATCCACAGGAATATCTCCGATAACAACTCTGGTCACCTTCAGTACTCTCTTTGCCGTTCGATAACGAGAAAAAGCCGCTCCACCTCGTCAGCGTCCTGCAGCACTTCGAAAAGCGCCCCCTTGATAATATTCTCTTTTGGTTTGACTCCGCGCCAGCCATCCGGCCTGACTCGTTTGACCGTTTCATCAATCATCATCGCCAAGCGCAATTTATTATCCTGTAACCATTGATAAGCGGTTGGATCGTCGGGAAAGTCAAGGTCAACATTGCCAACCCGGTCAAGCCTCAGATTGTTGTATAACACCCGGCGACCGTGAGTATTCAATTGCGCAGGAGTCTTTTCAGCATGGCCTGATGCTACGCGGTTTGCCAGTTCGGCAATCCGCTTGAGATAGGCTTCGTAGTCAATGGCTTTCCGACGGCGCGAAGCAATGAGTTCGTCAAGCAAGAGCGACATGCAGTCATAAAATGCCGGATCGTTCAGGTGATCTTTGATGATTTTGCTTCGAACATTGTTCTCGATCGTCTCGGCAATCGCATCCC
>CAIWUU010000193.1 GCA_903915955.1 uncultured Chlorobiaceae bacterium
CTCGATATGCAGCAGGGCAGACAAGTTGTCTTTGTACTTCAGAGCAAGTTTTATGGCCGCAACCTCCGCTTCGGAACATTTGGAGATTTTGCCCAGAGTGCGATTTTTGACCTTGCCATCTTCACGGTATGATTCACGAAAGAGGTACCGATGATAGGTTTTACCGTTGATGGTGGTTTTGCTGGTATCGATATACATTGTGACTATATCAAGGTTTTCTATACTACTTGAAAATATAAGAAAAAACCTTTTATAAACAAATAATTTAGTGGCTACATTTTTCTTGCATTTTCGCCTTAAAAGTACTGCCTATAAGGAGTTAATGAAAAAAGGGGCTGGAACTTCCGCCATAAAAAGCGTTACCGACCTGTTTGAAGGCCTGCCATCCCGCAGCTCCGGATTTCAGATAGACTTCGGTAAGGGCGGCAGCATGTACAACGACCTCGGCATCGGTAACGACATGATACTCTCTCAGGATCAACTGCTGAAAAACCTGCACGCGGTTCAATCACGCAACACTGTGCCGAAATCGCGACTGCTTCAGGAAGAGGGTGCCGCCTACGACTTTCCCAACTTCTCCGTTGAAATGGAGACCGGCACAGGCAAAACCTATGTCTATCTGCGCTCCATCTTTGAGCTGAACAAGCTTTACGGATTCAAGAAGTTCATCATTGTGGTGCCCTCGGTTGCCATCCGCGAAGGGGTAACCAGCTCCATCAAGCTGATGCGCTCTCTGAATGTGAAACGGTGATCAAAAAGCGCCAGGCGGCTTACTACAAGGCCTTGGCAGCAGCCGATAAAGTGGGTGATTCGACCTCTTTTATTGAGTTCATGCTTCAGGCGTTGCTTGATGCCATGGTTGAAGCGCTCACAAAAACGTCGGAGAAAATCATCAATGCTCTTGATCACAACCATGCAATGACTATTGCTGAACTCGCCAAAACTTTTGGCCTCTCAACCCGTTCCATTGAGCGTAATCTGCAGAAGCTCAAAAAAGAGGGAAGGTTAGGTCGTATCGGCCCACAAAAGGGCGGCTATTGGGAGGTGGTTAAATGATAGTTATATTAAGCATTGAAAAGTGATTTGAATACAGGTCTAAATTTAGACTATAACTATTATGAAAAACATCCAGATAGCAAGCGATATCATTCCGCTGGGTGAGTTTAAGACAGGGCTCTCTGCCTGCATGAAAAAGATTCAGGCAACGGGTCAACCTCTGATTATTACCCAGAACGGCAGACCTGCCGGTGTATTGCTTTAGCCCGTTGAGTATGATAACCTGGTGTACCGCAAACAATTTATCGAATCGGTTGAGCAAGGTCTGGCAGCAGCAGAATCCGGGGAAGTATACAGCACTGAGGAGGTAAGGAAGATGTTTGCTAAAAAAAGAGTTTACGAAAAACAGTGAAGGTCGTATGGACAAGCGAAGCTCTCAGAAAGCTGGATGAAATTGAGAGCTTTATCGCCAAAAATAATCCTGAACGGGCCTCAGCTTTTATCGATCTGCTTCTTGAAAAGGGCGATTTGATTGGGTCATTTCCCGACATGGGAAGAGTTGTTCCTGAGCTTGCTCGATCTGAAATCAGAGAGATACTTGTCGGGAAGTATAGGATAGTTTACCGGTGCACTCCGGCCCATATTGAAATTCTTACCGTTTTTGAAGGGCACCGCTCACTGTGTATTGAAGAGCTTCATCCATGAAAGTGTAAGCTATCGAAGCCTCTATTGCAGGTTATCATCAGATGCAGCTAAAAATGCTGGTGTCGTAGAACCCCTGGATTGTGCCATTTTTCAGAATCATGGCTATATGGGCCTGTACGGTGGTTTAAGGCAAGATGATATTCATAGACTAAAAGGATTGAAAAAGAGCCAAAAAATCCTGGACCATATGGGAAGTACTGAATTTGCACTTGCTCATCTCAGCCGACCACCAGAGCCACAAACAAACCGCTCAACAGCGTCCGCCTGTCGCTGCATTCGCTTCACTTCGTTACGCTTTCATTCCGCTCCGTCGGATCCCTGATACTCATCAATCGCCATCAGCAGGGGAACCAACTCTTTCGGGTCCGTAACAGCGGCATGGTGCCGGGTTACGCGCTTCCGGAATATCTCATGAGTTTTTAGAGCTGCGGAGGGGTCATGTTCCAGTCGTCCTGTCGCCACGGCATACCGAAACACCTGTCCATAAATGATATTAATCCAAACAGCCGTTTCTGAAGCACCACGGGCCTCAGAAAGAGGCGCTATCCGTTTAGGTATGGCCTCAAATTGTTTTGATGGTATCCGAAAATCGTTGGTGGTATCATACCATCAAAAACACCACCAAACACCTTGGATTTCACAAAACAAATATAAACAAGGGTAGACCTAAAAACAAGAAAAGCCCTGTAAAATCAGGGCTTTTCGGACTATATGGGATAGTGCTGGACTATCATTTGGCGGAGAGGGTGGGATTCGAACCCACGGTACACTTACGCGCACAACGGTTTTCGAGACCGTCCGATTCAACCACTCTCGCACCTCTCCGTATGTTTTATAACAACCCTGTCGATATTTTGATACCTCGTCTGATGATTGTCATCAGTAACATGTATACAAAACTTCTCTTCCTGGGAAGTGAATATAATAAAATCACAATCCTTTTTCTCACCGATATTTTTACTCAAAGAGTTTACGCCGGGTTGCTATTCTCTTTTTCTGCCGAGTTGGAGCCTGGCGTTCCCATGCGGGTTCTGGCTGGGGAGATGGTTGTAGAGTTCGGGGGAATTCAGAAAACCTGTACGTTGTGAAGCGAATGCAAAAAAATGTGGAGGTTACTCCGCTGGAAAGGAGTTAAGAAGTCGTCCTACCCTGTAGAAGAGCTATGATAACTTACAAATTAACAAATGAATACAATGGATCGATCTTTCAGTTGGCGGGTATTTACCAGTTTCGGGCTATTTCTCTCTTTTCTCATGATTCTCGTTTCCGGACTGATTCTTTTTATTTTTCCTCCCAGAACTCCCGGTGTTATGTGGCAATTGTTGGGCTTGAGTAAACCAGCGTGGCAAAACCAGCATATTATTTATGGATTCGCCTTTTCCATACTCTCTCTCTGTCACCTCTTTTTTATCAACTGGAAAGCCTTTTTTTCCTATGTGCAGGGCAAGACAAAAGAGGGATTACAGAACCCCAGGGAGCTTCTTGTCATTGCATCGCTCTTTCTTTTGTTCGGTTTTGGCACCTACTTCAAGATTCAGCCATTTTCCGGAATTCTGGAGATTGGGAAAAGCATTTCCAACTCCTGGGACAATAAAGATACACCGGCACCTGATAAACGGGTTGATGTACACAAGAGAAGCCGTTGGTAAGCAGGATTCACTCCACGACTCTGTTCAGAAAATTCCTTACAGCAACAACAAAGGCTTCTGGTTGTTCCTCTTGCGGAAGGTGCCCGCAATCGGGAACAACTACCAGCTCAGCATCTGGAAGTTCCCGGGCAAGCCGGAAGCTCTCTTCAGTTTTGACCGTCAGATCGTATTCGCCAGTAATGACCATTGATGGCAGTGACATGGTTTTCAGCCGTTCATCCAGTCGGAGATGATGAGTTTCAAGAAAAAGCTCCCAGAATGTTCTCGACCAGTCGCCAACCATCAGGTCGCTGCGGAAGGAGGCCAGAACATCGTCGCCAAGCCGCTCCTTGTTATGCCAGAAACCCCGAATATTTTTATCGTACAGTTTGGTGATCAAAAACTTCATCAACCGTGAAAAAAGTGGAGTGAGGGCTTTCATGGCAGGCTTCATGAGTGCTGGCACCTCGCTGGTGGCATAACCGCTGTAAATCATTGCTCCGGCAAGCACCAGACCTTCAACATGCTGAGGAGAGCGCAGGGCAGTGAGCAGCGCCAGAGTGCCGCCGGTTGAATTGCCAACCAACACAGCTTTCCTGAATCCGAGTTGTTTTATCAGCTCTATAACCAGGTCGCTCTGGGCTTCAGGAGTGTAACTGACTCCTGTTTCCTTTGAGGGCAGGGGGCGTGAGGTGAGGCCAAATGCAGGTCGGTCGAAGGCAAGAACCGTTGTGGTTTCTGCCAGCCTTTCAAACACATTTCGCCATGACCGGATACTCAGAAAACTGCCATGCAGCAGTACCACGAGAGGCTCTCCGCTACCGGCCATCCGGTAATGAACATTGAATCCATTTATCTCAATGAAGCAACTGTCGGTAGAGAGCTGCTTTTTATTTGTTTTTTGGGCACTTTGTTGTTCTTGTCCGATCATCTCTGGAGCAGGTTATACATTTTTTGTTTTCGTCATTGTAATGCAACGATATCCATTCAGTTATTGACTGGTGCCATGCCATGCTGAGAGGAGGATAACTTCAAGAGAATTACTGTTGTTCCATCTTTTTTCGTAACGAGAGCGGACGCATATCTGTCCAGACTTCCTTGATGTAAGCGAGACACTCCTCTTTTGGGCCGCTTTTTCCTGCATCACACCATCCAAGTGGTAGCTCACGGTGAGCTGGCCAGATGGAGTACTGCTCTTCGTGATTGACAACGACTTTGTAGATTGTTGAATCTTCATCCTGGCTGTTCATCAGATATCTCCTCGAGTGCGTTTTGTTTGTAAAAAACCAAGGTTGTTACGGGTGTGAACATAATCTTTATCCCTCACACTTCCGCAGTACACCATCCTCCATACGCAGGCAGCGATCAGCAAGGGCGGCATACTCTTCGTTATGGGTGACGATGATGAAAGAGGTGCGTCGCTCCTTGCTCAGTTTGGCCATCAGCTCATAGAGTATGCGGCTGTTCTGGTTGTCGAGGTTACCGCTTGGCTCGTCGGCCAGTACCAGCTTGGGGTTGTTCATCAGGGCTCGGGCAATGGCGACCCGTTGCTGTTCGCCGCCGGAGAGCTCAGAGGGGAGATGGTCGAGTCGTTCCGAGAGGCCGAGACTCTGCAGCAGCTCAGCGGCCCGTTTTTTTGCCGGGGGCAATTTGCCGGTGGCGATGAATTCTGGCATCGCAACATTTTCGAGGGCGGTAAAGTCGGAGAGGAGGTGGTGGAACTGAAAGACAAAGCCGATTTTCTGGTTCCTGAACCTGGCCAGCGCCTTTTGGGAGAGGGTGTACTTTGTCTCCCTGAACAAGAGCTCCTTGTCGAACATTATCTCCCCGTTGTCGGGGGTGTCGAGGGTGCCGAGCAGGTTCAGCAAGGTTGTTTTGCCGCTTCC
>CAIWUU010000194.1 GCA_903915955.1 uncultured Chlorobiaceae bacterium
CTCCAGCTCACCCATCTCCTTTGGATGCCTCAATTTGTGAAAATGAACAAAACGCTTTACCCAAGAACAATAGGTATCTTCTGTCCTGTTGCTGTAATGACGAACATGCAAAGCCTCACGCAACGATTCCAGCAGTTTCGGTGAACGACGCAATACCTGAGAAGATACAGGTACTCGTAAATCTGCATGGAGATCCGCAATCATCTTGTCAGTCCATTGTTTGCTTTCTCACAAAAAAATCACTGTAAGATTATAGCAAAAAAATCCCCGCCATCAAAAACACAGACAACCACAACATCGGCATATTCCGCATGAACCTTGTGTAAATTTCAACTTTAGTAATATCTTCAACAGCATAACAAACCCTTACCAAGCCACTATGAGCGAGCTTCTGCTGATCAATATTACAGGCCCCGACAAACCTGGCCTTACCTCGAAAATCACTTCAATCCTTGCAGGCTATAAAGTGCCGGTGCTTGATATTGGCCAGGCGGTTATTCATAATCATCTGTCGCTGGGGATGTTGGTGGAGGTGCCGAAAGAGTCGGCCTCTTCGCCTGTTCTGAAGGATCTGCTCTTCTGCGCTCATACGCTCGGTATTCAGATTACCTTTACGCCAGTTACCGATACCGAGTACAACGACTGGGTGCATGAGCAGGGCAAGCACCGTTATCTGCTTTCACTGCTTGCGCGAAAGATTACCGCTGAGCAGCTTGAACGGGTGTCGTCGATTATTACCGGGCACAACCTCAATATTGAGACCATCAACCGCCTCTCGGGCCGTATTCCTCTTGAAAACGAGAACGGTGGACACACAAAGGCCTGCGTGGAGTTTTCGATACGGGGGACACTGCAGAGTGAAAACCGGTTCCGCGAACAGATGCTTGCCATTACCGATACACTTGGCATCGATATCGCGTTTCAGGAGGACAACATTTTTCGGCGCAATCGTCGTCTGGTGGTGTTTGATATGGATTCGACCGTGATTACTTCTGAAGTGATTGATGAGCTTGCCATTGAGGCTGGCGTCGGCGCTGAGGTGGCAGCAATAACTGAGAAGGCAATGCGCGGTGAAATCGACTTTTCGGGCAGCCTTCAGCGGAGAGTCTCCCTGCTGAAAGGGCTGGATGAACATGTTCTGGAAAAAATTGCTCAACGCCTGCAACTGACAGAGGGAGCTGAAACACTCTTTCATAACCTGCACAACCTTGGCTTCAAGACCGCCATTCTCTCGGGTGGCTTTACCTATTTCGGCCACTATCTCCAGAAAAAGCTGAATATCGATTACGTCTATGCCAACACGCTTGAAATTGACAATCACCGGTTAACCGGCAAGGTGATCGGGCCAATTGTTGACGGTAAAAGAAAGGCTGAACTGCTTGAGCTTATTGCGAAAAAGGAGAAGATACGGCTGGAACAGACCATCGCCGTTGGTGATGGTGCCAATGACCTCCCCATGCTTGGAAAAGCGGGACTCGGCATCGCCTTCAGGGCAAAGCCGATTGTGAGGGAGAGCGCCAAACAGGCTATCTCAACCCTCGGGCTCGATGCAATCCTTTATCTGATGGGATTCAGGGATCGCGACCACCTCTTTGTCAATCAACAAATTCCACAAACTGGTCAAAATCTTTCGTGACAGGCAGGCTGATTGCTCCGGAAGGACAGAGTGGCTGACATCTGTTACACTGTACGACACAGTTGTAGGGGTTGGAAACCGTCATTTTTGCCCGCTTGACTCCTTCCGGCTCGCCAAGCGCAAAAACGCCCGGTTTACAGAACTCATCGCAGTCACCACAACCATTGCAAAGTGATGCATCAATCTCCGGAAACCATGCAATCTCATCGCGAGGAACAAGCAGCCTGCGTTTTTTCCTTGCTGGTGTTGCTGAGCCGCTCATCATCCTCTCCGTTTTGTGGTTTATGAAGTCATCCTCTCTCCGGCAGGCTTTCCGTCAGTCTATATACTCCACAAAGTGCTCAAATTTCTCTTTTGGAGGGAGAACAATGGCACCTGAGGTGCAAATCGGCACACACCTGTTGCAGAGCACAAGGCACTTGTATGGATGCGCAACAATCAGTTTCGGTCGGCAAATGCCCGTAGGATCTGGCTCGCCCAACTCGAAGACGCCGGGCTTGCAGAGTACCTTGCAGTCGCCGCAACCGTTGCAAAGCTCCGGCTTGATGACAGGATACCAAGCAATCTCCTCCCTCGGAGCGAGCAGCCGCTTCCGTTTTTTCGCTGTATCCTGTTTGTGGTGCGTTGTTCTGGCATGCGGTGTCACCGTCTCCGGTTTCTCCCACGAACCGACCGGAGCGACAGAGGAGTTCTCCTGCCTCTGCATTGCGCGTGACTTGAGCGTGAGACGCAGTGATCGAACAAGCCCCAAGGCGCAACCGTCGCATGAGGGCTTGGCACATCGCCCGAAAAAGCAGTCAAGAAGCAGCATAACCGATCATTTATTGTTGACGCATCCCTGTTGCAGCAAAACATTGAGCGATTCGGTATAGGCTGCAAGCGCTTTCGGTATTCCGTCGATATTTTTGCCCCCTGCAGTTGCAAACTCAGGCTTGCCGCCGCCACCACCCTGCACCTGCTTTGCGGCTTCACGAATCAGTTTTCCTGCATCGATGCCACATGCACGAACCGCTTTGTCGGAAGCAAAACTCACCAACGAGACCTTTCCCTCGTCAACCGTACAGAGCAGACCTGCCGCACAAGGCTCCTTCTCGCGCAACGCAAGGGCCGCCTGGCGCAACGTCTCGGCATCCACCCCGTCAACCACCTTTGTTATCACCCGGCAGCAAGAGATATCGGGTGAAGCCGCAAGTTCAGCGCTTAATGTGGTAAGAAGAGCGGCAATCTTGCCCTCAAGGAGCTGCTTTTCCAGCTCTTTTTTAGCCTCCATCAGTTCAGCAACTCTCCCCGACACCGCTTCATCCCCTTTGGCTTTCAAAAGATGGCGCACCTGCTGAAGCTCGCGATACTCGTTCCATAAGAGCTTTTCAGCCGCGCTGCCGGTCACTGCCTCAAGACGACGGACACCGGATGCTACCGACGATTCACTGACGATTTTTACCAGACCGATCCGGCCAATATTATCAACATGGGTGCCGCCACACAGCTCAACCGAAATGCCCGGCACTTCGACCACCCTGACAAGGTCGGCATACTTGTCGCCAAAAAAGGCAAGGGCGCCTTTGGCAATCGCCTCATCGTAAGGGACATCGGCGTGCTTGACCACCTGCTCAGCTCTGCGTATCTGTTCGTTCACTTCGGCTTCGACCGCCTCAATCTCTGCGTCAGAGAGCTTTGAAAAGTGGCTGAAGTCAAAACGGAGACGTTCGGCACTCACGAATGAGCCTTTCTGCTGCACATGTTGCCCAAGAATTCTGCGGAGCGACGCGTGCATGAGGTGTGTTGCTGTGTGATTACGCTCGGTATCCTGACGCACACAGCGATCGACAACAGCTTCCGCTGACAGCTCGTGGGCATCAAGCGAGAGGTCGTCAAGAAGAACGGAGGTATCCAGAAGCTTGTCGAAAGCTTCTGAAATAACATGGATGATGGTATCGCCATCCTTGACGGTATCGGCAACCTGAAAACGATAACGGGTCGTCTCTATCACTCCTTTGTCACCAGTCTGTCCACCGCTTTCGGCATAGAATGGCGTCTGGTTGAGCGCGAGCAGCAGCTTCTCTTTAGCATGTTTAATACCGGTAATAACAACCAGCATGGCAAGCTGGTCGTAACCGGCAAACAGGGATGCATGGACATCGCTGAACCAGCTCCATGTTGTGCCATCGTCTCCAACATGCTGCTTCTCCTTGCGGTCGCTTCTTGCGCGAGTTTTCTGTTCAAGCATGCAACGTTCAAAGCCCTCGCCATCAACCTGAAGCGCAACTTCCGCAGCCATCAAACTGGTCAGGTCAAAAGGAAATCCGTAGGTATCATAAAGTTTGAAGGCATCCTGCCCGTCGATAATCGTCCCTTTCGCAAGACGGACTTTCTCAACGACATCATTGAAAATCTCCATACCACGATCAAGGGTGACAATAAAACTCTCCTCTTCTGCCCTGATGATGTTGGCGACCGTCTGCTGCTGTTTCTGCAGTTCAGGAAAAACATCGCCCATCGATGTGGCAAGGGTTCCAACAAGCTGATGCAGAATGGGTTCGTTATAACCAAGATTTTTGGAATATCGCAAGGCTCGTCGAAGAATGCGGCGAAGCACATAACCACGCCCCTCATTTGAGGGCATGGCACCATCGGAGAGGGCAAAGGTGAGCGTGCGGGCATGATCAGCAATAACCCGCATCGCAATGTCGAGGGGATCATCCATTGAGGCGCCGTAGCGGACACCGGTAATTTCAGTAAGACGATCGAACAGCGGCTGAAAGACATCACTGTCATAATTAGAGCCTTTCCCCTGCAGCACCGCCACAACACGTTCAAATCCCATGCCGGTATCGACATGTTTCATGGGCAGAGGCTCAAGGGATCCATCGCTCTTTCGGTTATACTGGATAAAAACAAGATTCCACAGTTCCATAACCCGATAATCACCGACATTGACCAGCTCCCCGCCGGTACCATCTGGCGTTAAATCGATATGAATTTCGGAACAGGGGCCGCAGGGGCCGCTCTCCCCCATCTCCCAGAAATTATCCTTGTCACCAAACCGGAGAATATGCTCCGGATTGATGTCAGTCTGGCTCTTCCAGATCTCAAAACTTTCGTCGTCATCCTGGTAGACTGTGGCATAAAGGCGCTCTTTTGGCAACCTCCAGAGATCGGTCAGCAATTCCCAAGCCCAGGTGATTGCCTCTTTTTTATAATAGTCACCAAACGACCAGTTACCGAGCATCTCAAAAAAGGTGTGGTGATAGGTATCGCGCCCAACATCCTCCAGATCGTTATGCTTTCCGGAGGCCCTGATACATTTCTGTGTATCAGCCGCCCGCAGATAGGGCCTTGTTCCCTTGGCAAGGAAGACATCCTTGAACTGGTTCATGCCGGCATTGGTAAACAGTAAGGTGGGATCATCGGCAGGAATAACCGGAGCAGACCGAACGATAGTATGACCTTTTTGAGCAAAATAATCCAGAAAGGATTGTCTGATTTCGCGGGATTTCATAGAGATTATTATGTTGTTGCAATGCTTTCCATCATGCCGCTCTCTACAAGAACAGCTAACCAATGGCTTTAAAGTTACTCTTTTTTAGAGCTTGTTGCCAACTTAAATTTTATCAATAACCCACCAGTTTCTGATAACAAAAAGTCTGTTATCACTCCTCAGATTCTGAACAGAAGAACATTAAGGGGCAAAAAAAAGCTTGATCAGAGCGCCTTTTTGACAAAGGGCGTAATTATAACGTTTCGAAGCAAAAAATGTTTGCATAACTCGCAGAAAAATACTATAATTTAACAATTGTTAATTATAGCTTATTCAAAGGCTACATTTTCGACGGCTTTGTTTTGTCGTGTTGAATTGTAACTGACTGTAACAGGAGAGACGTTCCATGAGATAACAGTCATGCGAGCAGTATTTTTTCCCGACAGGCAATTAGCTTTTTTATGCTTTTCTGAAATATTGAGGCACTGTTCTCGTCAACTTCTGGGCAAGAAGGAGGCGTTGGCACCGAGAGCATTGTACTTGGTTGGTCATTTGTGTAGCCATAAGGTTCTTTTTTCGAAGCGAACGAAAATAGGACAAAATTTGTCTTATTAAGATTGAGTCATCGTAGTGATATTATGAACGAAATTCATTTTAGCTATACCTAAAAAACTCATCAATAAACAAGGGGAAAAACATGGCAAATCCGTTTACAGTTTTCTCAGGGGGAAACAATTCTGCGCTCACCTCTGCGCTTTTAGCACCAAATTCTGGTATCTCAATTAACACCTCTTCTCTTGTTTTGAATGCATCGGGCAGTGATGCGGTCAATTTTTATGATGGTTCACTCTCTGGTCTGGGTATTGGTTCAGGGCTGTTGCTTACATCAGGTACTACTCCTGGAACCAACAACACTGTGGGGTGGTTCGGTAAGGATAACCATGTGTGGCAATATTTAAATGGGGACACTGATATCAATGCCGTAGTTGCTTCTGTGTTTTCCTCATACTCCTATGATGCAACCACCCTCTCTTTTGATTTTACTGCAACTGATCCTACAGCTACTTCTGTAAGTTTTGACGTTGTCTTCGGTTCGGACGAATTTCCTGAATGGGTTGATCAGTTCGTTGACTGCGCCGTTGTTATGGTCAACGGAGTTAACTATGCCCTGTTCAATCACGATCCCAACCATCCGCTGAGTGTAGTCAGTTCCAATCTTGCTGCCGGATATTTTCAGGATAATGCGGTTGATCCCTCAACTGGACTGAGCCTCTTGCCGATAGAGTATGATGGCATCAGCCATGTTCTGAAAATTGTCGCACCAATTAACGTGGGAGGAGGAACAAACCACATCAAGATTGGTATAGCAGATACGGGTGACCACATTTACGACAGCGGAGTTTTTCTTGCCAATTTTTCTGCCGGTAACATCCCGGGTTCAGGTCTTGTTGCACCAACGGATACCTGCACAGAGAGCAGCGACGCTGTGATGGGCTCAACGCAGGATGAGTATTTTGACCTTTTGGGTGGAGACGATACGGTTTATGCAGGCGGAGGTGATGATATCGTGGTTGCCGGGAATGGCAACGATGTTGTGTATGGTGGCAGCGGCAATGACGAACTTAAAGGTGGCAGCGGTGATGACTGCATTGACGGAGGTGATGGTATTGCGGACATCGTTGATTATGCCGGAGCAAGCATCGGATACGGCATCACATATAATGGAGTTGCCGGAAGCTTCACGATTACTGACAGTAATACCTCATTTTTATCGGAAGGGGTAGACACACTGACAAATGTAGAATACGTCAAATTCACTGATGGGTTTTTTGAGCTCGGAGTTGACGGATTGAAACCGGCAACTGCTATCGGTACTCCTCCACACATCAATACGGTCGGTACTCTTGCTATCGGCGGGATAGGTTCGGTCGGCAACACCTTGACAGCGATGCTGAATGATGCGGATGGAATATCAGGACCAATAAGCTACCAATGGCAGATATCGAGTGATAAGGGCGCTACATGGTCAGACATTTCAGGAGCAGTCAACAACTCTTACCTGCTGTCGAACAGCGATGGAGACAAGCGTATTCAGGTGACGGCCAGCTATATCGATAATGATAATCAGGCAGAGGCTCCTGTAAGTGTCTCAAAAGAAATTTTTGCTCCCGTAGTCGGCGATTTGACGGTAACACTAATGAAGCTTGCTGCACCTGCGGGTACCAGTGTTATCAATCCGTTAACCACACTGATTAAAAATGCGGTTGATCTTGGCCTCTCTCCAAATGAGGCCGCATTTGATATCAAGGCGGTTTTGGGAATTCCCGCCAAGGTTACATTGCAGAGTTATGATGCATACTGGGTTTTGCAGTCGCTTCCGAGTGACCCGACAGCACTTACTGTCGAAAAAGTTGCTGTTCAGGTTGCCATTCTGACCTCGCTCTCTGATGATGATACCGGTATGAATCTTACAATCGCAATTCTCAATGCAGCAGCAAACAATCAGACACTGAATCTTGCCGATCTCAATGACCTCTGCTTCATTTTCGGGGTGGACCCTCAGGGAAGCTTGCCGGACTCAGTCAGTGTTATTTTTGACCGGAACAAGAGTATGTCAGACGCTCTTGCTGATGGCGGGGATGTTACAAAAATTGAAAATGAGTGGGTCGATCTCTGCGGGATCAATGATACAATTAACTCTACAAGCATAGCAGACCTCAGCATTCATATTAACCAGGTACCAGTCGGAAGTGCAAGCGCCTCATTACCTGTTGCCCAGCAAGACGCAGTTTACACCATCTCTTCGGCTGACTTGCTTCAGGGTTATTCCGATCCGGATGGTGACGTGTTGGCGGTATCGGCTATTTCGGCAGACACAGGAGGATATCTGCAGGAGAATGGTGACGGTACATGGTCATTCATACCTGACTCGGGCTATACCGGACCGGTTGAGTTGACCTACACGATAGGTGACACTCAGGGAGCCTCCATTACGGCATCACAGTTATTCGTGGTTTCCTCTGCTCCTCCGGCCAACAGCAATAATGCGCCGACGGGTGCAGTTGCTATTATTGGTGAGTTCACTTCAGGCCAGACACTTTCTGTCGATATCACGACCCTTGCGGATGCAGATGGACTTGGTGTTGTCACTTTCCAGTGGCAGGCTGATGGTGTTGATATTGCCGGGGCAACTGGCGACACTCTTGTGTTGGGTGACGCTGAAGTCGGAACGGCAATTTCAGTTATTACAAGTTATACGGATGGTTACGGGACGGCAGAAAGCATAGGCAGCAATGCTATTGTAGTTGTCGCAAGCGGCACACCAAACAATACGCCAATCGGCGAAATTATAATCTTCGGTGACGTTACACAGGAACAAACTCTTATGGCTGACATCACCGCTCTTGAAGACGCCGATGGTCTCGGCGAGATCAGCATTCAGTGGCAGGCTGATGGTATAGATATCTCAGGAGCGACGGGTAGCAGCTACACCCTGACCCAGGCGGAGGTAGGCAGGATTATCACGGTAAAAGCGAGCTATACTGATGGGCTGGGTACAGGCGAGATTGTGCTCTCTCTGCCAACTGATGCCGTTGTAAACATTGATGATCTGGCAAGCGGGACTCTCTCTGTTTCAGGAGCTGCTTCAGAAGGGGGGGCGCTGGTGGCTGATCTTGCTGATGTGGTTGATCTTGATGGAAAGACCACAACGAATTACCAGTGGGAGGAGAGTGTCGGCGGAGTATGGGTTGCTCTTGCCGCCGAGAACAATGCGACACTTTCAATTCCTTCAGATCAGAGCTTTGTAGGTAAAGTTGTTCGCGTTGTAGCAACGACTGTTGATGAACTGGGTGGCACAACCGAGTTTGTCGGTGACGCACAGTCTATTGCAAACGTCAATGATGCGCCAACAGGCACGGTAAAAATCAATGGTAATCCACAGGAGGGTCAGACATTGAGTGCTGCCAACACACTGGCTGATGCTGACGGTCTTGGTCTTATCAGCTATCAGTGGAAGTCCGGAGGGGTAGATATCAGCGGCGCTACTGCGAGCAGCTACACGTTGACTCTGGCTGATGTCGGCAAAGTTATTACCGTTCTTGCAAGTTACATTGACGGGCAGGGTACGAGCGAGAGCGCAATCTCTCTGGCGACGGCACAGGTGACGGCAATTTCAGGACTCACGCTTACCGGAACTGCCGGAGCGAACGTATTGAGTGGCGGTACTGGTAGTGACGCACTCTATGGATTAGCTGGCAACGACAAGCTGAATGGTAATGCTGGCAATGACACACTTGATGGAGGCACCGGTGCTGATACGCTTGCTGGCGGAGCAGGTAATGATACCTATGTCATTGACAATGCCCTGGACAAAGTTACCGAGAATGCTGGCGAAGGCTCAGATCTGTTGCAGATCAACGTTGCCACTGCAGGCGGTACCGTTACCCTGACCAACAATGTCGAAAATGCAACAATTTTCAGCGCGGTTGCCTTCAATCTCACAGGCAATGCTCTTGGCAATGTTCTCACTGGTAATGCTGCGGCAAACGCTCTGAATGGTGGCGCTGGTGCAGACACCTTGATCGGTGGTGCCGGAAACGACACCTACACAGTCGATAGTACAGGCGACCTGCTCGTTGAGACAGTAAATGGCGGGACTGATCTCGTCAAGGTCAATATTGCTACCGCAGGCGGCAGCTACACGCTTGCCGACAACGTCGAGAACGCCACACTTCAAAGCACGGTTGCATTCAATCTGATTGGCAGCTCTGTTGCAAATACCCTCACCGGTAACGATGCGGCAAACTCGTTAACGGGTGCTGGAGGTAATGATATCCTGACTGGCGGCCAGGGGGTTGATACCTTTAATGTGGATGCCGATACAGACACCATTACAGATCTTGGCAAAGGAGGGAGCGATATTATCAAGATATCAGAAGGTGCGATGGCCAATGCTGCCGTTAGTGTTAGCTGGACAGCTACCTCGGCTACAGCCAACAGTGGAACGGCAAACATTACGACCAATGGTCTTGGTGTCAACCTTGGTGCTGTTGTCACTGGTAATGGCTACAATGTGACCAATACGGGTCAGGGAACGACATTGACAGGATCGGGTTTAGCTGACCTTCTAAGTGGCAGCACAGGGAAAGATACCCTGATTGGAGGAAATGGCAACGATGTTCTCAACGGAGGAAATGGCAACGACGCACTGACCGGTGGTGCGGGTAGTGATACCTTCCTGTTCTCTGCTGCAATCAGTAAGAACAATGTGGACGTGATTTCGGATTTCCAGTCCGGCAGCGATAAAATCAGCCTGTTGTCAAGCCTCTTTGCGAATATCAAGGGTGCCGATGGAGTTTTTAATTCTGCCGACCTCCTGATTGGCGCAGGGGTAACAAAGGGATCCGTTTCTGGTAACGAGCATCTCATCTTTAGCACCTCTACCAAAGCACTTTATTATGATGCAGACGGCAGTGGAGCTGGTGCTGGTGCGCAGTTTGCTACACTGACTGGTGTTACCACGCTTGCGGATACCGATTTTATGGTGAGCTGAAGCTAAAGCAATAAGCTGCTCCGGCAACATTGCAATTTGCTTCTGGAGTATTCCCATCTTCCAACATGCAGCTTGTTGAGTTTGTTCCTGCGTCACTCTTTCATGAAAGGCAGCTTTGGTTTTTTACCCAGAACGGCCTTTCATGAAATTATGATCTGTTTTTCTGATTGTATCAGTGAATTTTTTAGTGCATTAAACGCCTCTCACTCTCGTACAAACTCTCCCGAAACTGTAAATACGATTTTTTATTTTTAAAAAAACTATATTGAAAAAGTTGAAAATTGGGTAGTTGTACCAGCCTATTTTTCCGGCAAAAAACAGGAGCAGTGCTATGAGTTGGGGTATTGGAAGTGAACAAAAACGCAAAGATATTAAGGAACTGATGGATATTGCCTCCAGAATCGTGCAGGAGAATCCGAATCACGTCAACGAGGTAACAAAAAGCAAGAACGACTGCTGGATGGAGCAGATGTACCTCATGCAGCGTTGTGATTTCTGTGATCTCTCGCCAGATTGTCCAACCAGAGAAGAGCAGGAGTGGCAGGATTACCTCAAAAAAAACAACATCGTCATTGAAAAAAATCCTGATTAAAACTGTCGAGAACTTGTTTTAATCCCCTTTTTTTCTTAAAATGGTTTATTGAAGAGGGCTATTTTGCTTTTTAGCTTTGCCTTCTCATTTACTCACCCAGCATACATTTCACCAAAGAACAAATCAATGAGCGTCGTCCCACGATGTTCATCGGTGCAATTTGTTATTGGTCTTTACCAACTTTGAAAAGTAATTAACAGGGAACAATGACTGATACCATCAAATCAACCAAGCAGGTCAATGTAACATCGAAAACCAGTGTTTCTGTGCTTTTTGCAGGAGACTCGGGTGACGGTATGCAGTTGACTGGTACCCAGTTCGCCAATACTGTAGCGAGTCATGGAACAGAACTCAATACGTTTCCAAATTTTCCTTCAGAAATCAGAGCTCCTGCGGGCACGATTGCTGGTGTATCAGGATTTCAGCTCCAGTTCAGCAGCAAACCAGTCTACACCCCTGGTGCACGCTTTGATGTTATGGTTGCCATGAACTCAGCGGCTCTGAAAGCAAATCTGAAAGACCTGCACCGTGGTGGCATCATTATTGCTGGCACTGAAGGTTTTGATGAAAAAAACCTCAAGCTTGCTGGCTATCCTGAAGGGGCGAATCCACTCGAAGATGGTTCTTTAAGCAACTATATCCTTTTTCCTGTCCCAATTCTGCAGCTTACCCGTGAAGCGCTCAAAGAGAGCGGCCTCAGCAGCAAGGAGATTGACCGATGCAAAAATATGTTTGTGTTAGGCCTGCTCTATTGGCTCTACACACTGCCGCTTGAGGGAACATTTGAAACACTGCGTGCCAAATTCCAGAAGAATGTTCACATGGCCGAAGCGAACATCAGAGCTGTAAAGGCTGGCTATTTCTTTGGCGATGAAACTGAGCTCTTTGCAAACCTGGGTCGTTTCGATATTGCACCGCAAAAACAGCATGGCATCTATCGCAGGGTCACAGGCAACGAAGCCTGTGCCATAGCTCTGACCGCAGCATCCAAAAAGGCCGGTCTGAAACTTTTCCTTGGCTCATACCCCATTACGCCAGCAACGGAGATTCTTTCGACTTTGGCTAAAAAGAAAAAATATGGTGTCAAAACGTTTCAGGCTGAAGATGAAATCGCAGGTATTGTGAGCAGCATCGGAGCGGCTTATGGTGGAGCCCTTGCTGCAACAAACACCTCTGGACCGGGACTTGCGCTGAAAACCGAAGCTCTCGGCCTGGCTGTCATTCTTGAACTACCGCTGGTGGTGATCAATGTTCAGCGTGGCGGCCCATCAACCGGCCTTCCAACAAAGCCGGAGCAATCTGATCTTTTCATGGCCATGTACGGCAGACATGGGGAGGCTCCACTTCCGGTTATTGCTGCCAGCTCTCCTGTTGACTGCTTCTACTGCACTTATGAAGCCGCAAGAATTGCAGTAGAGCACATGACTCCAGTTATCTGTTTAACTGATGGCTATCTTGCTCTCAGCTCAGAACCATGGAAAGTCGAAAGTCCGGATAATCTTGCTCCAATAACCCCGAGATTTCACCTTCCAAGAAAACCTGAAGATCCGCCGTTCCTTCCTTACAAGCGTGACGATCGCCTGGTTCGCGCATGGGCAATACCCGGGACAAAGGGGCTGGAACATCGTATCGGCGGACTCGAAAAGCAGAATGAAACCGGCAATGTCTCCCATGACCCGCAAAATCATGAGTTGATGACGAAGCTTCGTGCCGAAAAAATTGCACAGATTGCTGAATCCATTCCTCTTCAATCTATTGATAATGGACCAGAAAAAGGAGATCTGCTCGTCCTTGGATGGGGCTCCTCCTATGGCGCCATTAAAACCGCTGTTGAGCAAGCCATTGAAAAGGGTTACAGCGTGGCTCATGCTCACTTGCGCTATATTCATCCATTTCCGAAAAATCTCGGGGAGATTCTCGGCAACTACAAAAGAATACTTATCCCCGAGCTCAACAACGGGCAGCTTATCCATATTATCCGTGACACTTTCCTGATAGCGCCACAGGGATTTACCAAGGTACAGGGAGTCCCGTTCAATGAAATGGAATTATTGATTAAAATTACAGACACCATAAAGGAGCTTCAATCATGACCGATACAACAACAATACCAGTCTTGCCAGTACTGATTGCAAAAGATTTTGCTTCGGATCAAGAGCCAAAATGGTGTCCCGGCTGTGGAGATCATGCCGTGCTGCAGCAACTGAAAAATGTTTTACCTGAACTTGGTATTGCACCCGAAAACATTGTGTTTGTTTCTGGTATAGGATGCTCATCCCGCCTCCCTTATTATATTGCCACATACGGCGTTCACGGCATTCACGGCAGAGCGCTCCCTATGGCAACAGGACTGAAAGTTTCACGACCGGAATTGAGTGTATGGGTTGGAACCGGTGATGGCGACGCGCTCTCAATTGGAGGAAACCACTTTATTCATACACTAAGAAGAAATCCTGACCTGAATGTGGTACTCTTCAACAATGAGATATACGGTCTCACGAAGGGGCAGTATTCTCCAACATCAAAAATTGGCTTGAGAACCGCTACCTCTCCATCGGGAGTTATTGATCAGCCATTTAATACGGCGGCTCTTACGATTGGGTCTGGTGGATCATTCTTTGCAAGGGCCTTTGACCGCGACGGAAAATTCCTTCGCTCGATACTGAAACGCGCCGCACTTCATAAGGGAACATCGCTGGTAGAAATTTATCAGAACTGCCCTATTTTTAACAACGGTGCCTTTGAAGCATTTGCCACTCCCGACAATAAAGCCAGTAACACGGTCTATCTGGAACAGTCGAAACCTCTTGTTTTCGCAAAAGGAAAACGGGGTATTCTGCTTGACGGATTCAAGCCAATCGTTGTCGATCTGGACAAAGAGGGCATTTCAACCAGTGACCTCTGGATTCATGATGAAACAGATATTAACAAAGCATCCATTCTTGCTCACTTCGCTGATGAGGAGTCTCTGCCAAGACCTTTCGGCGTTTTCTATGCCAAAGAGCGAATCACCTATGAAGATGCTCTGACTGCACAGATCGCCGACGCCCAGAAAAATGGATTTGGAACCTTTGAAGAGCTGCTTAAAGGTGACCACTCTTACGAAATCAAGTAAATAAAGAAGTTGAGCAAAAAAGCCAGCGTTCATGCTGGCTTTTTTGTTTCCTCTACACCTATACCTCCTCGTTCCAGACACCCATAGCCGAAAACTTTTCTATCCGGTCATGCACAAGTTCTGCAGGATCTTTTGACAGAAGCACTTTCAACTCCTCGACAAGAATACTTTTCAGGGTAGCCGCCATTGTATCGGGAGCAGTATGAGCTCCGCCCAAAGGTTCAGGAATAATCCTGTCAATAATTCCCTGCCCAAGAAGATCCTCTGCGGTGAGCTTCAGAGCTTCTGCGGCCTGTTCTTTATAAGTCCAACTTCGCCAGAGAATCGATGAGCAGCTTTCTGGCGAAATCACGGAATACCAGCTATTTTCAGCCATGATAATTCTATCGCCAACACCGATGCCAATTGCTCCACCGCTCGCACCCTCACCGATAATCACACAGATAATCGGTACCGTCAGCTTTGCCATTTCAAAAAGATTTCGGGCAATTGCCTCAGCCTGCCCACGCTCCTCAGCATCTATACCGGGAAATGCTCCCGGAGTATCAATCAAGGTAATAACCGGTTTTCGAAATTTTTCAGCGAGCTTCATCAATCGGAGCGCCTTGCGATACCCTTCAGGTTGTGCCATACCAAAATTCCTGAAAAGATTCGATTTGGTGTCACGACCTTTCTGATGGCCAATAATCATAACTGGTTGAGAAAACCCTGACGAACTCTCTTCAATACGGGCAAAACCACCGACAATAGCCTTGTCATCGCTGAAATGCCGGTCACCTGCAAGTTCAACGAACTCTTTCGTCATCATGCAAATGTAATCCAGCGTATAGGGCCTTTCGGGATGACGCGCAAGCTGCACTCTCTGCCAGCGAGTAAGATTTTTATAAATGGAGCGACGAAGAGCGTCGACTTTAAGCTCAAATGTCTCTATCTCACGATGAAGTACCTCAGTTTCTGATAGAGTCTGCTCCCTTGTGCTGCTCCTGAGACACTGTCGCATCTCTTCGAGCTTGGCCTCCAGCTCAAAGAGTGGTTTTTCAAAATCAAGGACAACTTTTGTCGCCATAGTGCTGCAAGATTAATTATAAAAAGCCCGACCGGCCTGAGCTTATGATGGGCTTTACAAGAGAAAAAACAAAATATCACAATATCAATAACCTATCTCTTCTTTTAACGCTTTATCGGGTTTATACTTGACAACTTTTTTGGCTGAAATGGTATTTCGACCCTTTCGTTCAGCTCTGACACCAAACGCAAACGTCCCGAAACCAACAATCGCAACCCCGCCCATGCCGTATCAATAGTAAGAGCCGAACTGAGAGCACGTACAGCCTTAACCCCTTGAAATCTGCCCGGCAATTTTCATTACTGATTCATCTTTTTACATGGAGAACACTCTTGTTATTGACAAAACGCACCACCCGAACGAATAGAAAAAACCTCACCGAATTTAAACAGTAGAGAACAAACATGCAATGGCTTTTTAACCATTCTCGATGATATGGATAATGAATACTCAGTAATTGGTATTAGTCTTAGACTGTGTTATATTTGAGTTCACATTTTTATTATTAAGTGTACAAGACATTTTTTCCCGGCTTATGATTTCTATCAGTAATGTTTCGAAAGGTTCAATTATCCGCTTCAAGGGAGAGCCTCATAGTATTGAGAGCCTTATGCATCGGACTCCTGGCAACTTGCGTGCATTTTATCAGGCAAATATGAGAAACCTTAAATCAGGCAGAAACGTCGAATACCGCTTCAGTGCCAGTGAATCGGTTGATCTGATTGTCACTGAACGCAAACAATATCAGTACCTTTACCGTGACGGTAGCGACTTTGTCATGATGGACAATGATACCTTTGACCAGATTAATGTTCCGGAGCTTGCCATAGGATCTTCGTCCCGTTTTCTCAAGGATGGAATCACCGTAACAATAGTCTTTTCCGACGATGGCGCTATTCTTGAGGTTGAACTTCCTACTTTTGTTGAACTTGAGGTAACTGAAACCAGCCCGGCCTCTAAGGACGATAGAGCAACCAGCGGAACAAAACCAGCAATAGTGGAAACAGGAGCTGAAGTTAGCGTCCCGATGTTTATACAGATCGAAAGCGTTATTCGAGTCGACACTCGTACCGGGGAGTACATAGAAAGAGTAAAAAAGTAGATACATGCTGATGATTGGCCAGAACACCTGTTTATAACCTAAGTAACATTATCATGAACTTTAACGAAATCAAACAGCTTATTGACATTGTCAATAGCTCAGACCTTCAGGAAACCGTCATTGAGGATGGAACCTTTAAGATTATCCTGAGGCGTTCTTCCTCTGCTGCGATTTCTGTACAGGCAGCGTCAACATTACCGGCACAGCCACAGGCTCCGGTTGCTATGGGAACTACGGTAACAAAGGCTGCACCAGTGTCGGGCCTTATCGACTCACGTTCGCCTATTGTTGGAACATTCTATCAATCATCATCACCTGATTCGCCGCCATTTGTTGCGATCAATGACATCGTGAAGAAAGGTGATGTTCTCTGTATTATCGAAGCCATGAAACTGATGAACGAGATTGAAGCAGAAGTTTCAGGCACAATTGTTGAAATTCTTGTTGAAAACGGACAGGCGGTTGAATATGATCAGCCACTATTCCGGATTAAACCATAATCATTCATTACATAAAGCTTTGTTCAAGAAAATACTTGTTGCAAATCGCGGCGAAATTGCATTGCGTATTATGCAAACATGCCGCGAGATGGGGATCAGCACAGTAGCTGTCTATTCGACAGTTGATGCTGAATCTATCCATGTAAAATACGCCGATGAAGCTGTCTGCATTGGACCCGCTTTATCAAGAGAGAGTTATCTCAACATCCCTCGTATCATTGCTGCTGCTGAAGTAACAAATTCAGATGCCATCCATCCAGGGTACGGATTTTTGGCTGAAAATGCAGATTTCGCAGAAGTTTGTGAATCGGCCAATATCAAGTTTATCGGCCCTACTGCGAAAATGATCAACCAGATGGGCGATAAAAACACTGCGAAATCAACGATGATTACCGCAGGGGTGCCCGTCGTTCCAGGAAGTCCTGGATTGGTCACCGATCTGACGCAGGCAATAGAAACAGCTAAAAAAACTGGCTATCCGGTTATTATCAAGCCAACTGCCGGGGGTGGGGGCAAGGGTATGCGCGTCGTCACTGAAGAGAGCCAGCTTGAAAAAGCTTTGAACACCGCTCGCAGTGAAGCTGAGCAAGCTTTTGGCAATAGCGGGGTCTACATTGAGAAATATCTTCAAAATCCACGACATGTCGAGATTCAGATCCTCTCAGACCAGCATGGTAACACGATCCATCTTGGAGAGCGCGACTGCACAGTCCAGAGACGTCACCAGAAGCTGATCGAAGAGACACCTTCGCCTGCCGTTGATGATGCTTTAAGAAAAAGAATGGGCGATGCTGCTGTTGCGGCTGCTCGGGCTATCAACTATGAAGGCGCAGGAACTATTGAGTTTCTGCTTGACAAGCACAAGGATTTTTACTTCATGGAGATGAATACGCGAATCCAGGTTGAACACCCAGTGACGGAAGAGCGTTATAATGTTGATATCGTCAAGGAGCAAATTCTTATTGCTTCTGGAGAAACAATTGAGCATCGTACCTTCACTCCAAAGGGCCACTCCATGGAATGCCGCATCAATGCGGAAGATCCTGAGCACATGTTCCGACCTTCTCCAGGACAGCTTCAGGTCTTCCATACTCCAGGCGGGCATGGTGTCAGAGTTGACTCACATGCGTATGCAAGCTATGTTGTGCCATCCAACTACGACTCCATGATTGCCAAGCTTATTGTTACGGCTCACACAAGGGATGAAGCCATTGCAAGAATGTCGCGCGCGCTTGATGAGTTCATTGTGGTCGGAGTAAAAACTACCATTCCATTCCACAAGCAGGTGATGCACTCGCCAGTGTTTCAAAGCGGGGAGTTTGATACCGGTTTTCTGGACAGCTTCCGATTTGAAAAAAAGTAGCAGACCCAAAGGCGGAAATCGGACAAAAAGGGCTATCTGAAGAGGTAGCCTTTTTTATGTAAAGATTTTACCTGGAAATAATGACGCATTACAAAAACAAAAAAGCTGCCTCATAATTGACTTATGAGACAGCTTCTTTTATTTCAGTGTTGACCAAAGAGAGCTACCGCTCATTGGCAAAACCTTCACGAGTTTCAACAACAACCCCAGGACTTACCTCGCTGGATGAAGCTGCTTCTTGACCCTCACCAGTCAATTTTATAGCCTTGTATCTCTTCAATCCAGTACCCGCCGGAATCAGCTTTCCAACAATAACGTTTTCCTTCAGACCAGCGAGGTAGTCAATCTTTCCTGCAACAGCGGCATCAGTCAGCACTTTAGTGGTCTCCTGGAAGGATGCTGCCGAAATAACACTCTCAGTCTGAAGAGCAGCACTCGTAATACCAAGCAACACTGGGTGTGAGGTTGCCTGAAGTGCTGGCTCAAACGCTATCATATTCTTGTTGTTCTTGCGAAGCTCGCGATTAAGCTTGGTAATATCACGAAGTGTATGGAGCTGCGTGTCCTGAATTCTTGCTGGCGCATCACCTTTCTCTGTAATGCGTACCTTCTCGGCAACCCCCCTGTTCGATTCAACAAAAGCGCTTCGGTCAATCAGATCACCAGGAAGCAACTCGGTATCCCCTGGCTCCTCAACCCGCACTTTTTGAAGCATCTGACGTACAATAACTTCAAGATGCTTGTCATTGATCTCCACACCAGCGTTGATCTGGTAGACTTTCTGAATCTCGTTGACCAGATACTGCTGAACCGCATTTGGCCCCTGAATACGAAGAATGTCCTGCGGTGATACCGCGCCATCAGTAAGCGGATCACCAGCCTTGACCTCATCACCCTCATTGGCAAGCACATGCTTTCCAACCTGGACATAATAGATCTTCTCTTCACCAAAGTCGTTTTTAACCTTTATCTCCTTGCTGCTTCTACGGTGTGAACCAAAGCTGACATACCCGTCAATTTCAGTAACAATGGCAGGATCAGTAGGGATACGGGCTTCAAACAGCTCTGTTACCTTTGGCAGACCAGCGGTAATATCACCTCCGACGCGATCAAGGTTTCTTGGAACCTTGGCGATAATATCACCAGAATTAACCTTCTGTCCATCCTCGACATAGAGATTCGACTTGATCGGAACGGGATAAGTCTTTCTGACCTCGCCACTTGCATCAAGAATCATCAGCCTCGGTTCCCTTGTTTCAGTGGACCTCAGCTTGGTACGCCAGTTGATAATGGTATGCTGAGAAAATCCTGTTTGGGGATCCACCTCTTCCTTGTAGGTAACACCTTTTTCGATATCGGCAAATTTAATAATACCAGGCAGCTCAGCAATAATCTGCGTGCTGTTTGGTTCACTGCTGAACAGCAGTTGATCTTTTTTTACCAGTGAACCACTCTTGCAGTGAAGATGAGCGCCATGCGGCACGATATAGCGTTTCAGGATCTTCCCCGACTCTGGATCAGCAATATTGATTTTTCCGTTTTTCTGAATAACAATAATCCTAAAATCTTCGACTCCATCCTCGTTAATAGCTGTGTGATCTACGGTCTTGATATCTTCAAACTGAACTTGGCCATCATAGAATGCTTTTGTCTCAGTTTCAGAAATACCACCCTGTGCAGTACCACCCTGGTGGAAGGTACGGAGCGTTAACTGCGTTCCTGGCTCACCAATCGATTGCGCGGCAATAACACCAACCGCTTCACCTATTTCGACGATTCCATGAACAGAGAGGTTCGTACCATAGCATTTCGAACAGATACCAATTTTGGATTCGCAGGTCAATACTGAACGAATTTCAGCCTCTTCCACGCCAGCCGTCTCCTGAATAAGCTCGGCAAGCTCTTCGGTAATTATCTCGCCAGCATTGACAATAATTTTGTTGTTGAGTGAATCAACAATTTCTCTTGCCGCAACACGACCCTTAATTTTTTCACGGAACTTGATCTGCCCACTTGTCTCTTCCTCAATATTTCGATGAACATAGAGTCCTCTTGTTGTTCCACAGTCATCAATAGTCACGATAACATCCTGTGCTACATCATGGAGTCTCCTGGTGAGATAACCTGCATCGGCTGTTTTAAGCGATGTATCGGAAAGACCCTTACGAGCACCGTGGGTAGAGATAAAATACTCAAGAACAGTAAGTCCCTCCTTAAGATTCGAGATAATCGGGTTTTCAATAATTTCCCCCGGCTGCCCCGACATGGACTTCTGCGGACGGGCAATAAGACCTCTCATACCAGTCAACTGACGCACCTGTTCCCTGGAACCACGGGCCCCGGAATCAAGCATCATGTAGAGTGGATTGAAGCCATCACGATCTCTCTTCAACTTCTGGTAAGACTCTTCAGCAACAATATTCGATGTTTTCTGCCAAACATCGACAATCTGGTTGTAGCGCTCATTGTCTGTCAATGTACCACGATTGTACTCTTTAACTACCTTGGTGCTGTCCCTCTGGGCATTCTTGATATGCTTGACCTTTGTTTCGGGAACAATCGCGTCAGACAAACCTACCGAAAGGCCGCCTTTCATGGCGTAATGGAATCCGACCTCCTTGATATTGTCAAGGAACTTGGCTGTTTCGACGTTACCAACCTCACTGCTCAGTCGCCCAATCAGCTCCTTGGCAACTTTTTTATCAATAACCCTGTTTATAAAGCCGATTTCATCTGGAACGTTCTGATTGAAGATCACCCTGCCTACCGTGGTTAACATAATAGTCTTCTTCTCAATCTGCGATTTGAGCCACTTAGACTTTTCTGTCGTTGTATCAACGATGGTATCAAGCACTCGCAGTGGATCAAATTTCTGATCAATCTGACCAGTATACTGAACAAAGATCTGAGCATGCAAACCAACACGTTCCTCATTGTACGCTATCATAACATCTTCAGAACTATAGAATATCTGAGCTTCACCGAGCTCTCCTGAGCGCGATTTGGTCAAATAATACATGCCGAGAACCATGTCCTGTGAAGGAACTGTCACTGGTTTGCCCGACTGCGGGAGAATAAGGTTATGAGAAGAGAGCATGAGCAATGATGCCTCAAGCTGCGCCTCCTGAGAGAGCGGAATGTGTACGGCCATCTGGTCACCATCAAAGTCAGCGTTAAACGCTGTACAGACAAGCGGATGGATCTGGATAGCCTTGCCTTCGACCAGCAGTGGCTGGAAAGCCTGAATCCCAAGCCGATGGAGAGTTGGAGCCCTGTTGAGCAGCACCGGACGACCATCAATGACCTTTTCCAGCACATCCCAGACAATCGGATCTTTCTTGTCGATCAGTTTTTTAGCAGATTTAACCGATTTTGCAATGCCACGATCGACCAGCCGACGAATAACAAAAGGCTGGAAGAGTTCAATTGCCATACTTTTCGGCAGCCCGCACTCATGCAGCTTCAATTCCGGACCAACCACAATAACGGAACGACCGGAATAATCGACCCTCTTGCCAAGAAGATTCTGACGGAAACGACCCTGCTTGCCTTTCAGTGCATCGGAAAGTGATTTCAACGGCCTGTTTGACTCACCGGTTTTAACGGCATTAGCCTTTCTGGAATTATCAAACAAAGCATCAACAGCCTCCTGGAGCATCCGCTTTTCGTTGCGGAGAATAACCTCTGGAGCTCGAATATCGATAAGTTTTTTCAATCGGTTGTTGCGGATAATGACACGACGATAGAGATCGTTAAGATCCGACGTAGCAAATCGACCGCCTTCAAGAGGTACAAGAGGACGGAGTTCTGGTGGAATAACGGGAACCACTTCCATCACCATATATTCAGGCTTGTTACCCTCATAGACATAAGGCTCGGGTATCTCATCCTCAGGAAAAAGACCCTGGGGCTTTTTGCGACTCTTTTTTTGCGGCTCATAACTTTTTCTGAACGCCTCAACAACTTTGAGTCTCTTCAGCGCATCTGCTCTTTTTTGCTCAGAGTTACTCTCCTTCAACACTTTACGGAGATGTATCGCAGATGCATCGAGGTCAATGCTCTTGAGCAACAGATGAATGGCTTCACCACCCATCTTTGCGACAAACTTGTCGGGATCTGAATCCTCAAGATCCTGATTATCCTCATACTCTGTAATAATCTGAAAATACTGCTCTTCTGTCAAACGATCGAGCTTCTTTATTCCCTGCTTTTCACCAGGTTCACCAGGATTGATAACGACGTAAACTTCATAATAAATAATCCTTTCAAGCTCCTTGGTAGAAAGATCAAGCAATGCACCAATCTTGCTTGGTACCGATCGGAAAAACCATGTATGG
The DNA here is from genome assembly GCA_903915955.1 of uncultured Chlorobiaceae bacterium. GTDB lineage: Bacteria > Bacteroidota > Chlorobiia > Chlorobiales > Chlorobiaceae > Chlorobium. Next base: position 22,744 of record CAIWUU010000194.1, read on the forward strand.
ACAACAGGAACTGCCAGAGAAATATGGCCCATACGTTCCCGACGAACACTTTTGGTCGTAACCTCAACTCCGCAGCGATCGCAGATGATTCCTTTATAGCGAACTCGCTTGTACTTGCCGCAATAACACTCCCAGTCCTTTGTTGGACCAAATATTTTTTCGCACATCAAACCGTCACGTTCAGGCTTGAATGTTCGATAGTTAATCGTCTCCGGCTTCAGCACCTCTCCCCTTGAATGGGCGAGTATACTTTCAGGAGACGCTATGCTAAACTTTATTCTTGAAAAATCCCCTTTTAAAGGCGACGCTCCCTGTGAAAAAATCATAGTCAATATCCTTGTTAAACGACTCTTGTTAACGTCCGTTAATGATGTACACGCCAACTAACACATTACTAAGGAACCTTGTCGTCAATACGAATCTCAAGTCCAAGACCTTGCAACTCCCTTATAAGGACGTTGAAGGATTCGGGTATTCCTGGCTCTGGCAGGTTCTGACCTTTAACAATAGCCTCATAAGTTTTATTGCGTCCAATCACATCATCCGATTTGACCGTAAGCATCTCTCTAAGGATATTTGATGCACCGTAAGCCTCAAGTGCCCAGACCTCCATTTCACCAAACCTTTGACCACCAAACTGGGCTTTACCACCAAGCGGCTGCTGGGTAATAAGAGAGTATGGACCCGTCGAGCGTGCATGAATCTTGTCATCGACAAGGTGGCTCAACTTGAGCATATATATATAGCCAACGGTCACTTCGTCATGAAAGCGCTCTCCTGTCCGCCCATCAAAAAGACTCACCTTGCCATGAGATGGCAAACCTGCCCTTTCGAGTTCATGCTGCACCTCCTGATAGGTGGCACCATTAAAAATCGGTGTTTTAAACTTGACACCAAGCGTTTTTGCTGCCCAGCCAAGCGATGTTTCATAGAGCTGACCGATATTCATTCGGCTTGGTACGCCAAGAGGGTTGAGGACAATATCAACCGGAGTGCCATTTTCCATGAATGGCATATCTTCTATCGGCAGAATTTTACCAACGACACCCTTATTACCATGCCGACCAGCCATCTTGTCCCCAACCTGTATCTTTCTCTTCTGAGCGATATAAACCTTCGCAAGCTCCTCAATACCCGGAGGAAGCTCATCGCCAACATTAATCTTGTATTTTTCATTATCCCGCTCATCGGCAATATCCTTGAGCATGAAACGAAACTCTTTGACAAGGCGCACAACATTGTCATTGCACTTTTTTGAATCAGTCACCCCTTTTGAAAAATCAAGAGACTCAAGGAATGGCATCGCACTGAATTTTGCAAGTATAGCCTCATCATACACAGCACCTTCAGCAAAAAGCAGCTTGCCTTTATCATTGTAAAGACCAGTTGAAACTTTGCCCTCTAAAAGCTGCCGAACCCACTTGGCAAACCGCCTCCACAAATCAAACTCTTTTCCATCATACTTCTTGTCCACCAGCTCAATCTTCTCTTTGACGTCCAAACCGACCTTTTTCTTGCGACTGAAAAGTTTTGTCTTGATGACAATACCCTTCATACCGGCGGGGACATGCATGGACGCATCCTTTACATCACTGGATTTGTCGCCAAAAATTGCCCGAAGAAGTTTCTCTTCAGGAGTAGGATCGCTTTCGCCTTTCGGTGTTATTTTTCCGACCAGAATATCACGCTCCTTGACTTCAGCACCGATACGAACAATGCCATTCTCGTCAAGATTTCTCAGCGCTTCGTCACTGACATTATAGATATCACGAGTGAACTGCTCCTCACCTCGCTTGGTATCACGAACATTTGCCTCAAACTCGTGAATATGAATCGAGGTAAAGACATCGTCATAGACCAGACGTTCACTGAGAATAATGGCATCCTCAAAGTTATAACCACGCCATGGCATGAACGCTACCAGAACGTTTTTCCCAAGCGCCAGTTCCCCATTCTCAGTCGATGAGCTATCAGCCAGAATTGCACCTTTTGCCACACGCTGACCAATCTTTACCAGAGGTTTCTGTGAAATACAGGTATCCTGGTTAGAGCGCTTGAACTTGATCAGCTTATAGGTTTTCACACCCTCATCAGGATCAAGCATTGACAACCGCACATCATTGTCGGTATCAATATCATAGCGAATGGTAATATATTCTGCAGTAACATCCTCAAGAATACCCGATCCTTCCGCAACAATAACCGACCGGGAGTCTCTTGCAACCTTGGACTCCATACCGGTACCAACCACAGGAGCCTCTGAGGTGAGCAACGGAACAGCCTGCCTTTGCATGTTTGCACCCATAAGTGCACGGTTTCCGTCATCGTGCTCAAGAAAGGGAATCAAGGCGGCAGCGGCACTGACAATCTGCACAGGAGAGACATCCATAAAATTGACATCCTCTGCCGCTACAACCGGATAATCTCCCTTGGTTCTTGCCTGAACCGTCTCAAGAGCAATTTTCTTATTTTCATCAAGCTGCACGCTGACCGGTACAGTAATCTTGTTCTCCTCGTCTTCTGCCGACAACATTATAACAGTATCAGTTACCTGACCCTTGTCAACAACCCTGTATGGTGTCTGTATAAACCCCTTATCGTTAATTTCCGCATAGACAGACAATGAGGAGATAAGACCGATATTGGGTCCCTCGGGAGTTTCAATAGGGCACAAACGTCCATAGTGCGTGTAGTGAACGTCACGAACCTCAAAACCCGCACGCTCTCTGGTAAGACCGCCAGGTCCAAGAGCAGAAACCCTTCTCTTGTTGGTCATTTCAGCCAACGGGTTTGTCTGATCCATAAACTGCGAAAGCTGACTGGTCGCAAAGAAACTTGATACCACACTTGATACCGTTCTGGCGTTAATCAGGTCAGCGGGAGCTATCTTGTCGGAGTCTCTTGAGTTGAGCTTTTCGCGGACATTCTTGCCCATTCTGGCAAGTCCAATCACAAACTGCGCGGCAAGCTGTTCACCAACCGAGCGCACACGACGATTGGCCAGATGATCGACATCATCGACTTCAGCCAATCCATTAACCAGTTTTATGAGATAGTAAATAACTGATATGATATCATAATGCGTAAGCACCAGGATATCTTCACCTGCAGGCTCATCAGAAAACGACTGGATAGTCTGAAGAATTTTTTCGTAAATCGTATCAGAAAGCTTCCTGAGCTCTTGATTGCTCGAAAGATATGTTTCGAGATCATTGAACTCCTTTGCAAGCTTTTTCTTGATTCTGTAGCGCCCTACTTCGCCAAGATCATATTTTTTCTGATTGAAAAAAGTGCGCTCAAGAAAACTTCTCGCTGCGTCAATGTCGGGGGCCTCATTGGCTCTCAACTCCTCATAAACAATCTCAAGCGCCTCTTCCTCGGTTGCAGAGTTGTCATTAAGAATTGTGTTGATAATAATAGATTTATCAACACCCTTATCGCCACCTGAAAAGCTCTTCATCACCTTGACGCTTTTATAACCGGCGGCAAGAATCTGCTCAAAGATATCCTCTGTTATCGCCGTCCTCGCGCTGACAACTTCACCTGTCTGCATGTCAACAATATCGGATGCGAGATACATTCCGACAAGCTGCTCTTTTTTGCTTGCTTTAAGAGGAATCTCCTCAACAAGATCAAAGAGGCCAAGAATATCTTCATCACGCGCAAATCCGATGGCACGAAGAAGAGCGCTGACCAGAAAATTCTTCTTCTGGTCGATATAGACAAAAATCTGGTTGTTAATATCTGTCTGAAACTCAATCCATGAGCCTCTTGTCGGCACTATTTTTGCCGAATACATTTTTTTACCATTGGGATGAATCGCCTCACTAAAGACAACGCCAGGCGAGCGGTGAAGCTGAGCCACCACAACGCGTTCAGCACCGTTGACAATAAAGGTACCCCGCTCGGTCATATATGGAATTCTTCCAAGATAAACCTCCTGCTGTATAGTCTCCTTCCAGTCAGTCTCATCAGCTTCATCCTTATAGGAGAGCTTGAGTTTAACCTTCAGGGAAACATCGTACGTCAGGCCTCGCTCAATACAATCCTCAACGGTGTACTTGGGCTTGTCAAAGCTGTATGAAATATATTCAAGGAGATAAAGCCCCCTTGTATCAGTAATCGGGAATGCGCCACGAAGTACCCTCTCAAGTCCCTGATCCTTCCTTTTGGCAAGAGGTACGCTATCCTGAATAAAATTATGGAATGAATCTAACTGGACTTTTAATAAATCGGGAGGCTCTATAATACTTTGAATTTTAGAAAAATCAATACAGGGTGTTGTTGTTGCGTCAGCCACTTTCACATGCACCTCACTTTTATCAATTGCATGAATTACCTACAGATTAAGTCATCACAAACGTCATAACAACGCTACCAGAACGAAAATACGCTCAACAGAACCTTAATCGTACCATCACAGGAACTACCATCAAAACTACTTTTATACAAACAGACAAAGCTCCGCCTCTTAGAGAAACGGAGCTTGCTTTAGTCAGAACTCATTTCAAAGATCACTTCACCTCGACTGAGGCTCCTGCGTCCTTCAACTCTTTGGCAATCTTTTCAGCCTCATCCTTGGATATAGCTTCTTTCACCGTTTTTGGAGCGCCATCCACAAGATCCTTTGCCTCTTTCAGACCAAGACCAGTGATAGCACGAACAGCCTTGATAACATTGATTTTGCTTTCTCCGGCAGCTAACAGCACAACATCAAACTCAGTCTGCTCTTCCACAACCACCACATCACCTGCCGCAACTGCAGCAACACCAGCAACCGCTACAGGAGCTGCACTGACACCAAACTTCTCTTCAAGTGCTTTCACTAAAGCAGATGCCTCAGTGAGAGACAACTTACCAATTTCCTCTACAAGTGCTTCGATAGACATTATTCCCCTCTCTTGTTTAATTTACAATGTATAATAATTCCCTGAGTGCGTAATAGTTCTGTGTAATTCATTGTTTCTGCTTGGCAATTTGATCAAGCGCGCAAACCAGATTTCTCATCACCGCATTAACCACCATCGGAACGGAGCTTACGACACTATTAATCAACCCGGCTGCACGTCCGATATTTTCGGTCTTCGTCAGCATTTCAGAAAGCATCGGCAGCGAATCTGCTCCAAAAACAACACCATCGATTGAAGCCATCTTGAACTTCAGCAAGTCATTGGCCTTGCTGAACTTCTTGATAACCTTTGCTGGAGCTACAGGGTCATCAAAGCCAAAAGCTACACCAGTCGTGTACTTAAGACCCAAAGCGAGCTTGTCTGCACCGGCGAGATCCTTGAGAGCCTTCTTAATAAGAGTGTTTTTTACAACACAATACTCTACTCCAACTTTTCGGAACTCACCACGCAGTTCAGCCATCTTTCCAACACTTAACCCTTGAAATTCAGTCAGATATATACCCTGTGACCTGTTGATCTTTTCGGCAACTTCCTGAACAACCTGCTCTTTTTTATCTCGCTTCATCGTATAAACCGTTTTTATTAGGCGACAAATTTTTCCATCTTAACCTTCACGCTTGGAGACATAGTGCTTGACAGCGCAATACCCTGCACATACTGACCCTTGGCTGCAGATGGCTTGAGTCGTACAACCTCCCTAAGGAAGCTGGTGATATTGATAACCAACTGCTCAGGCTGAAACGAAACCTTGCCGACAGGTGCATGAACATTTCCTGCCTTGTCAACCCGGAACTCTATTTTACCGGCTTTGACCTCCTTGACTGCCTTGGCCACATCCATCGTCACAGTTCCTGACTTTGGATTTGGCATCAAACCGCGAGGGCCAAGAATTTTGGCGACCTTTCCCAACTGACCCATGACATCTGGCGTTGCAATAATAACATCAACACCGGTCCAGCCCTCCTGAATTTTTTCAATATACTCTTCAAAACCTACCAGATCAGCGCCAGCCTCCCTCGCCTCCTCAGCCTTGGCCTCTTTGCAGACAACCAGAACAGAGACCGTTTTACCGGTACCATGCGGCAGCATGACCGTGCCACGAACCACCTGATCCGCATGACGTGGATCAACACCAAGCTTGACCGCAATATCGACTGTCGCATCAAACTTTGCCTGAGTAATTTCTCTGACCTTCTCCACCGCATCAGCAAGATCGTACTCACGAAAACGCTCGACCTTGGATACTGCTTCTTTGTATTTTTTTCCAGCCATTATTATTTTGTCAAAGTGGTTAAAAAAGCGGCCTTTCGACCTCCCACAGCCTGATACCCAAAAAAATCCTATCTAATCCTGTACAACAATTCCCATACTTCTTGCGGTCCCCTTTATCATCTCTTCAGCGCCCTCACTATCGAAAGCATTGAGGTCTGGCCGCTTCAGTTCAGCAATCCTCCGAATCTGCTCACCTGTAACAGTACCAACCTTGTTACGGTTTGGCTCACCAGAACCTTTTTTTAGATTCGCCTCTTTGAGAAGCAATACCGCTGCAGGAGGAGTTTTAGTAATAAAGGTGAATGATTTGTCAGAGTACACCGTAATTACAACAGGAATAATCATCCCGGCTTCAGCCTGGGTTTTCGCATTGAACTGCTTGCAAAACTCCATGATATTGACACCTTTCTGACCAAGAGCAGGACCAACAGGAGGTGCTGGATTTGCAGCGCCAGCAGGGATCTGAAGCTTGATAAAGCCGATTACCTTTTTTGCCATAATCTATTTTCTATTCAGAAGCTTAAATTACTTAAGCACTATTATTGGGAAACTGACTTAACCTGTGAAAAATCAAGCTCTGTTGGCGTACTTCTGCCAAAAAAGCTGATCATAACCTTAACCTTCATTCTTTCCGTACAGACCTCGTGAACAACACCGGTCAACGAACTGAACGGGCCATCGACAACCTTTACTGAATCACCAATCCTGAACGGCGCCTCGACAATAGAACGGTGCTCTACAGTGCTCTCAGGCTCAAGAATTTTTTCTACCTCATCCGGCCTTAATGGTGTAGGGACATCATCAACACCAAGAAAACCCATAACAGAGGGTATATCAAGAATCAGATTCCTCGTCTGCTTGTCAAGCACAGCCTCAATAAGTACGTACCCAGGAAATGCGTTTTTCGTAAGACTTCTTTTTTTTCCATTTTTGACCTCCACAAAACGCTCGTAAGGTACATAAATCTGCAATATCTTCTCCGCAAGACCAAACCGAATAACATCAGCATCTATGGCCTCTTTAACTTTGCGCTCATGGCCCGAATAAATCCTGAGTGCGTACCAGCGCGCAACCGGAACACCCTGAACATCAACATCCCTCTTTCTTGCGCTCATCAATTCAATCTTAACACTGTTACCTTACAACAACTTTCCCATAACATAATTTATAACCCAGTCGACAAGGAATGTAAATGTTGCAAGAATCCCGGAAACCGTCAGCACGACAATCGTCAAATCCTTGATTTCATCCTTACTCGGCCAAATAACTTTCCGCATCTCACTAATCACATCACGATAATACTGACCCGCCTTGCCGATATATTTGTTCATGAATCAAAAGTGCGGAATATAATACAGTGAAAAATTTTATGCACGTCAGGAGGGAATCGAACCCCCAACCTGCGGTTTTGGAGACCGCTGCTCTACCAATTAAGCTACTGACGTATCAACAATAACCCCCAAAACCTGAGCTGATGATCGGACTTGAACCGATGACCTCTTCCTTACCAAGGAAGTGCTCTACCGACTGAGCTACATCAGCCTGAAACCGCAATATAAAGGCTGTGGGTAGGGGAGGATTCGAACCTCCGAAGACAGAGTCGACAGATTTACAGTCTGTTGCGTTTAACCACTTCGCTACCTACCCGTTATTAAGAGCTGGTGATGGGACTCGAACCCGCAACCTGCTGATTACAAATCAGCTGCTCTACCAATTGAGCTACACCAGCAGCCCACACTCAAAAAACATGGACGGTAATATAATGAGAGGGATTGGAAATACAAAGGAAAAAGCATGATTTTATTAATCATCATGCACCGCAGAAAAAAAACCGGCCAGACGCACCACTGTTTTTCGAGTAACCAACCTTTGTAAAAATACCAGTATGACATCAAGCAGAGTGGGAAACACTCGTATCTTTTTTTTTGCCAACCCTGTGATCGCAGCCTTAACTACCACATCCGTGCCAGAAAGTGGCAGACGAATCTTCGCGGCATTATGCCCGGCATGTTCAAAAAATCCTGTATCAATAAAGCCGGGACAGACAACGACAACATTTATCCCTTTACTTTTCAGCTCTATATACAGTGCTTCGGCGAGCGTAATAACAAAGGCCTTGCTTGCCGAATAGATGGCGAGCCCGGGTACTCCCTGCAACCCTCCAAGTGACGCAATATTGATAATATTGCCTTGTCTTCGCGCAACCATATCAGATGCAAACAGCCGGGTAAGCTTGGCCATTGCCATCATGTTAACCATCATAATCTCTTCAAGCTTGCCCGGCAGAATATCATCGAAATAACCCGCTCGTGACAATCCGGCACAATTCACAAGAAAATCTACCTTGATATGAAGTTGACTGCAGAATTCATACACTGCAACAGGCGCATCAACATAACTCAAATCCACCACACACACCTCAACCCTGATCCCTCTCTCTTTACGAAGAGCTTCAGCAAGAGTATGCAACCTCTCCCCTGAGCGGGCAACAAGCACAAGATTATGGCCCCGTGCGCCAAGCTCACGGGCAAAAGCCTCACCAATCCCCATGGAAGCTCCCGTGATCAAGGAAAAAAAATTATCACTCCTGGTTTTAGAGAAACTCGGCTGGTTCAATCCACTTTCCCCGTTCTTGTACGAGCAAGATAAGTCTGTCAACCGCTTCATGTTCAGCAATATTTTCTGCAACACACTCTCGGCCGACATAGAGACTGATGCGATTCTTTCCTGCACCGACATAGCCGAAATCGGCATCAGCCATCTCACCAGGGCCGTTGACAATACAACCCATGATGCCAATCTTCAATCCTTTGAGATGCGCCATCCGCTGCTTGATTGAGGCTGTCGCTTTTTCGAGTTCAAAGTAAGTCCTTCCGCAGCCAGGACATGATATGAATTCAGTCTTGGACATTCTGATTCGCGCACCCTGCAGGATATTGAAGGCGAGATTCACTTCGTCATCCGATGAGAGTGGCGTATGTAAGGCAACCATATCACCAATGCCATCACTGAAAAGCGTTCCGGCCTGAACCGAGCTGTCGATGATATTTTCAAGTCGACTGGCTGCCTCTCCCTTGTAGCGAACAACAAGTGGATAATCAAGCTTCAGGCTGTTAAATGCCTGCACAAGCCTCCGATAGACAAAAACAACTTGTTCTGAGAGAACTGAAAAAAGAAGTCGCGACACTCCCCGCTTGCGAAGCTTTTCGGCAAGATGGACAAGTACCCTTGATGGAACCGCAATACCTGACTCATTATGGAGAAAACATAACTCTACAGCCGCAAATCGCTCATTGCCAAGAAGCTGCAAAAAATCGTTCTCAAGCCGTTCACCTTCAAGAATATCAAATCGAACCTTCGGCACTTTATCAAGCAATCTGGCAAAGTGTGAAACATCGCTTGTCGAAGCAACAACAAAACGGCCTGCATCCCCCAGCCTGCCAAGCAGCTCATCAAGGTAATCAAGATCTGCTTCACTGTTGATACGAACTGAAACAAACTCGGAGCGGATAGCATCCTGGAGCTTCTTTGGAGCAAGCCTCTGTACAATCTCTTCAAAAATTGCAACCCCATCTGTGAGAGAAGCATGTATCTCCGTCTCAACCCTCGGCACAGTATGGCCCCCTATCGTAAAATCTGCAAGTACAGTCTGGCTGGAAACCCTGCGCTGATAACTGAATGGATCGAATGGTGGTAGTTCATCAGACACACGGTCAAGATTAGCCTGCTTGTTGCGACTCTCTATAATATGCCTCAGAGGAATATGGCCTCTGTCACCGTTAACAAGATGAAAATCATTATATTTTTTCACAATGGCGAAGCCAACTGGTACCTCATTCACCGGGTCTTCAGTCAATGAAACCCTTATGGTGTCGCCAAGTCCATCCTCAAGGAGTGCACCAATACCCATTGCCGACTTGACACGCCCCTCGTCGCCATCACCAGCCTCGGTCACCCCAAGATGCAAGGGATAAGCATAGCGAAGTTCTGCATCAGCCTGTTGAACAAGCAGCCGGTATGCCTGAATCATTACCCGCACATTGGAAGATTTCATGGAAAAGAGAATCTCGTAGTATCCCATCGCTTCACAGATCCTCGCAAACTCAAGAGCAGCTTCAACCATCCCTTCTGGCGAGTTACCATAACGACTGACAATTCTGTCGGACAATGAACCATGATTGGTGCCAATACGCATGGATACCCCATGCTGGCGCGCTTTTTCTACCAATTGGGCAAATTCAAGTCGAACATGTTCAATCTCCTTCAGATACTCCTCTTCTGAATATTCATTGTTTGAAAACTTCTGGGTATTGGCATAATTGCCAGGATTAATGCGGATGTTTTCAACAAATTCAACCGCCTTGATCGCTGCTCGTGCGGAAAAATGGATATCAGCGACAAGCGGGGTGTCAATCTTGTCGCGACGAAGCTGCGCGCGGATATTTCTGAGGTTTTCAGCATCCTTCTCGGTAGGCACAGTAAGCCTGATAATTTCACAACCTGCCTCATACAGTCGCCGGCACTGCGCAACAGTTGCTGACGTATCTAGAGTGTGCGTATTGGTCATTGACTCTACCCTTATCGGCTGATATCCTCCCAATGAGAAAGTCCCAAAAACAACTTCACGAGTTAAGCGACGACGATACTGGTACATGGAATTGTAAAAACGGTTGGATAAAAATTACTGTTCTCTGATGATAAAGAGGGTTTCTCCTGGCTTGCGGAAATTATATCTCTCCCTCGCTGCCTTTTCAATACTGTCAGGCTCACGAGCATGCAAGATTCGCTGTTCGTTATCAAGCATCTTCTGTTGCTCACTTTTCTGCCGCTCAAGAAGAAAACGATACTCCGTTTCCATGCGAATTCTTTTCACAACACCATAATCATCAAAAAGAAACCAAAGTACAATAACAACAGCAGCAACCCTGAAAAGAATCTGTTTCGGATTGGAATGAAGATACTCCCAGATGGTATCGAACTTGATACGTTTGATAATCTTTTTCACGCACTAAAACACTTGAAATTAACAGAGTATTTCAAAATTTACCACAGAGATGAAATGCAAAGGAACCCTTTTTAAAAGGGTTCCCTGCAAAAGTTATTTATACCCGGAAAGCCTTTTTTCCAGGATAACGGGCCTGATCACCAAGCTCCTCTTCAATACGAAGAAGTTCGTTGTACTTAGCCATACGGTCAGAACGAGACATACTGCCAGTCTTGATCTGGCCAGCGTTCGTTGCCACAGCAATCTGGGCAATCGTGCTATCCTCAGTTTCACCACTGCGGTGGCTGATAACCGATGTATAACCGTTGGTTTTAGCCAGCTCTATTGCCTGGAGTGTTTCTGTGAGCGTACCAATCTGGTTTACCTTGATCAGAATGGAGTTGGCTACGCCCTGCGCAATCCCTTCGGCAAGTCTCTTGCTGTTGGTGACAAAGAGATCATCCCCGACAAGCTGTACCCTTGACCCAATCTTCTCCGTCAACAGCTTCCAGCCTGCCCAGTCATCTTCAGCCATGCCATCCTCAATTGAGATAATCGGATAGTTGGTCGCCCACTTTTCCCAGTATTCAGCCATCTCAAGGGAGGTAAGCTCCTGTTTCGAAGACTTCTTGAACACATAGCGCTTCTTTGCTGAATCATAGAATTCAGAGCTTGCAGGGTCGAGGGCTATCATCACCTGAGCATCACCCAGACCACCCCTGTCGGTAGGCAAACCCACCTTATAGCCCGCCTTTCCAATACCTTCAATCACCAGCTCAATCGCCTCCTCATTAGAACGAAGATTAGGAGCAAAACCACCCTCATCACCAACAGCAGTACTCAAACCCTTGCTTTTCAGAAGAGCTTTGAGCGCATGAAAAATTTCTGCACCGCAACGAAGCGCATCAGAAAAAGAGCTGAAGCCTGCTGGCATGATCATGAATTCCTGAAAATCAACCGTATTATCTGCATGAGCTCCACCATTGAGCACATTCATCATCGGAACAGGAAGAGTGTTTGCCATAGTTCCGCCGATGTAACGGTAAAGAGGAAGACCGGTATACTCAGCACCAGCTTTGGCACATGCCATGGAAACTCCAAGCAGGGCATTTGCTCCAAGCCTTGACTTGTTAGGCGTTCCATCAAGATCAAGCAGTACCTGGTCAATCTCTTCCTGTTCAGTCACAAGCATACCTGTCAATTCATCATTAATGACAGTATTAACATGCTCAACAGCCTTGAGAACTCCCTTCCCAAGATAGACACCTGCATCCCCATCCCTGAGCTCCACAGCTTCATGAATTCCCGTCGAGGCACCACTCGGTACCGCAGCACGCCCAAATGCACTTTCCGTATACACATCCACTTCTACCGTCGGATTTCCCCTTGAATCGAGAATCTGACGGCCCAAAATTTTGCTGATAATAGGCATAAAAAAATGTATTTATAGTTTTAACGTACTTTTTATGCGCAAGCAAATAACTCTGTGATTGCGTTTCAAAGATACCTTAAAATATATCTTTTTTTCCGGACCATTTTCATTGTTACCCCTACAGCAAATCATACTTTTTTTTGTTTATTATTATTCAGGTTGCTTTCGCTGAACGGCAAGAGCAGCCTGAATTTTGTTATCTGATTAAAAACAGGAGTCATGCCATGCAAGCCGTACAACCGGATCAACTGCGAAACATTGTCATTACAGGCCATGCCGGAAGCGGCAAGACCATCCTCGCCGAATCACTTGCTCTCACCATGGGAGTGATCAATCGACTTGGCAGTATTGAAGAGGGCAACACCATCTCTGATTACTCTCTGGATGAAATTGAAAGAAAACACAGTCTGAACACCAGCCTCATCAATGGATTCTGGAATGATCACAAAATCAATATTATTGATACCCCTGGTCTGCTTGATTTTCATGGTGACGTAAAATCGGCAATGCGCATTGCTGATACGGTACTGATTACGGTCAACGCCGCTGCCGGTGTAGAAGTGGGCACTGACACCGTCTGGGAGTATACAAGGGAGTACTACAAACCCACAATGTTTGTCTTGACCAAACTTGATGCTGATCGCGCCAGCTTCAAAACCACCATACAGGGACTCCAGGATCATTTCGGGCATCTTGTAACACCAATCCAGTTTCCTTCGGACGAAGGAGTTGGTCACCATACCCTCATTGATATCCTTCTGATGAAACAGTTGGAGTTCAGCCCGGATAAACCTGGAGAAATGGCTGTTTCTGATATTCCTGATCTCTATCTTAAACGTGCAGAGGAGCTCCATCAGCAACTTGTTGAGGCCGTTGCGGAGACTGACGAAGAGCTGATGAACAAGTTTTTTGAAGTTGGGAACCTCACAGAAGATGAACTGAGAGCGGGAATACAATCAGCACTTCTCACAAGAACCTTCTTCCCTGTCTTCTGTACCTCCCCACTCCACCTTATCGGAACAGAGAGACTGCTCAATGCGGTTGTCAACATCTGCCCCTCTCCCATTGAACGAGGACCTGAACGTGCGCTCTGTACGGTAGAGGAGACAAAAACAATGATTCAACCCAATCCTGAGGGACCGACTCTTGCCTTTATCTTTAAAACCATGTCTGAACCCCGCGTCGGTGAGATTTCCTATCTCCGGGTTTATTCAGGTCATATAGAAAGCGGCCATGAGCTGATTGATGTTCAGACTGAGCAACCTCAAAAACTCGGACAAATCTATACCATTCTTGGCCAAAAGAAAACAGCAGTTGAAAAGCTGCTCGCCGGAGATATTGGTATGGTTGTCAAACTGAAAGATGCGCATACCAATGATACTCTTGCCGACAAAGGAACAAGCTGCAGAATAAGTCCCATTATTTTTCCGATACCTGTACTGGCCACAGCGATTGTTCCCGTAACTCAGGGTGATGAAGATAAAATATCAGAAGGACTCCACCATCTGCATGAAGAAGATCCGAGCTTTACAATAGAGCACGACGTTGAATTCAATCAGACTATACTAAAAACGCTTGGTGAAACCCACCTTGATACCATTATCAGCAGACTTCAGGTAAAATTCAATGTCAAGGTAGATATCGCACCAATTAAAATACCTTACCGTGAAACCATACGGATACCATCTTCATCCCAGGGCAAATATAAAAAACAGTCCGGGGGCAAAGGACAATATGGAGATGTCTGGATAAAAATTGAACCACTGGCACGAGATACCGGCTTTGTATTTGCAAGTGAAATAGTTGGTGGTGTTGTGCCATCAAGATATCTGCCAGCAGTCGAGAAAGGACTTAGAGAAGCTATAACCAACGGTATTCTTGCAGGTTATCCCGTCGTTGATCTTAAAGCAGTTGCCTATGACGGCTCCTATCACCCTGTCGACAGTTCTGAATTCGCCTTTAAAATAGCCGCAAGCATGGCATTCAAGAGCGCATTTGACAAGGCAAAGCCCTTCATCCTTGAACCCGTCTATGCGTTAAATGTCTACGCCCCTGAACACTATACCGGTGAAATCGTTGGTGATATTTCAAGTAAACGAGGTAAGATTCTTGGTATGGAGTCGGATGTACAGATGCAGATCATCCACGCACATATCCCGCAGGCAGCGCTGACAACATTCCATCATGCACTGACTCGACTCACTCAGAGCAGAGCGAGATACTCCTATAGTTTCAGCCATTACGAGGAGGCACCTCCTGATATTGCACAGCAGATTATCGCACAAAAAAGAAGTTAATCAAGGATGCTCCCTCAGTGGCAAGGCAACCTTCGTCGTTGCCTTGCCACTGAGGGAGCATCCTTGCCTATAGAAAACCGAAAAGAGACTTTATCGTGAGCCACCAGACTATCCTGATCGCTTCACGGACATTCTTTTTGGTCATTTTCGATTTACCTACAGAGCGATCCACAAAAACAATTGGAATCTCCTTGATCGTAAACCCCTTTTTCCATACTCTGAAATTCATCTCTATCTGAAATGAATACCCTTGGGAATTTATCCGGTCAAGATCTATAGCACGCAATACTTCAGCCCTGAAACATTTAAAACCACTTGTCGGATCGTCAACAGGCATTCTTGTAATAATGCGAGTATAGATGCTTGCCATTTTGGAAAGAATCAACCTTCCAAGTGGCCAGTTAACGACATTAACCGTATTGTTCATGTAGCGTGACCCGATAAGCAGATCCGCGCCACTCATCATGCCATCAAGAAAACGCTGCACCTCTGCCGGGTCGTGCGAATAATCAGCATCCATCTCTACGATATAGTGATAACCCTTCTGGAGCGCATACTTAAACCCCGTAATATAGGCGGTACCAAGCCCCATTTTACGCTCTCGTCTCATAAGGTGAAGAGCGCTTGTCGTTCGCTGGATTGAGCGAACTATATCGGCTGTGCCATCGGGAGAGTTGTCATCAATGACAAGAATATCAATAAGAGAGGAATAACGCCCTGAAAGTTCGCCAAGAAGCCGACCTATATTTTCAGCCTCGTTAAACGTGGGAATAATGACAAGCGTCTGAGCTAAAGGGGTGAGTTCAACAAAGTGCTCTCGTTCAAAAGGTTCAGGCATCAAGTTATTTTGCTTCGGCATGGGCTTTTAGAAAACTTCAAAAAAAAAGCATTGCCCTCTTGAAGCAATGCTTTCTTAGAATAGTAAACGAATAACGTCGCCTTAACGCACCTCTTTGTGAAATCTGTGAAGAAATCTCAGATCAAAATCAAGGCGTTCAGGAGGCGTATAGACATAATCAATTATCTCTCCATCAGGATGGACTTCAATGAGCGCTCCCGAAGGGCATTCATCCGCATTAAAACAAGCAGAGCAGGAGATACAGGCATCCTGATCAATGTAAGCCCGGAATCCACCTTCCTGAACATCTCCATAAAACTTGTAACCAATAGCCTGGACTTTTGGAGGACACTTGTCAAGACAAAGACCACAACCAACGCAAAGGTTTTCTATGATAAAATAGTGATCTTTCTCTCTTGGTGCAGCTTTTTTCACTGGCGCTCCAGAGGCTGGAGGTGCAACCGGAGCAGGCTCCGTGGCGGCTTTGGCTACAGGCGCACCCTTCGAAGCAGGTGCTGCGGGCTTTTGGCCCGGAACTGGTTTTGCCCCGGCTACCGGTTTGGATGCGGCAACAGGTGCAGGTTTTGGCGCAGCTTTTACCTCTTTCTTGATCGGAAAAGCTGAATCTTGTGGCAGACCGCTTCTGCCGAGATTAACATTAATGGGCTCGAGCCGAAGCTTACCTCCCTGTTTCGGTGAAAGCTCTTTTGGTTTTGCCTTTACCTCTTGTTTGGCAGCCGGATTGGCTGCTTTTGGTGAAACAGGTGGCATTTTCGGTGCAGCAGGTGGCACCTTGGCAACAGGCTTTGACGATATATCTGGCTTTTGTACAGGATCGGCCATAAAAACCCTCCTCTTTAATTACAGTATGATAAACTTTAAATGCAAAGAATTTTTTCTGGAGAGGCACCAAAGCCTCTCCAGAAAAAACAGTGTCAAGCAATCAGCTTCACCAGATAGTCAACAACCTGAGTCAACATAACATGACCTGATAATGCGGCATCACCAACCTGGGGAGGCAACGGAGAGTCGGTCTGATAAAAGCCGTTGCCGATGAAAAGAAACACCAGCATAAAAACACCACCGAAATAAAGGAATGTACCAGCCATCTTCGAGTCAGAAATCGTCAGTACCGGGAAGCGGAAGTTGACATCACGGTTAAGGAATTTCTTTCCAAACCAACGGATTGTTCTTGTCTGAATGTCAGCACCTTCAAGACGTGAGCCACGATCCTCAAACCATACTGCAAAGCTGATAAACCAAACAAGGTGACCGATCATCAGAATGGTTGAAAGATGTGAACTTGAGAAGATATTCACCGTCTCTGTCCAGAAATAGTAGAAAATACCCGACGTATAGTGGTGAGCAAGATGAGCTACAGAATCCCATGCCTTCGCATCAGCCGTAGGAACACCATACATCATCGAAGCAATCCATGCACCGTCAATATACCAGCAAACTGCAGAAAGACCCTTGACTCCCCAGAGCATCGCAAACCAAAGCTGATCCTGGATGGAGACACCGCAAGTACCGCCATAAACAGGGCCAAGACATGGGAAAGAATAGGAGTTCTTCTTGAGGCCAAGATCATCCCAAAGCGGTGACGTGTGTGAAAAGAAAGCGATACGTACAAGTGCAATCAAGGAGAAAAGAGAACCTGCGACAATAACATGAACCATCACCCAGTCGTTGATACTTGGATCCCTGAACATCCACTGGAAGATTGGAAGTGGTTTCAGCCAGTAGAACGACATCAAAATGTTGGTACCAAACAGATTCAGTTCGCAGATAGTATTCCAAACGATAACAGCGTAAACAGAGAGCATGGTGGCAAAGCAGAGCGCCATAACCGTTCCAAGAATCTTTACCTGGACCTCCTGATCACGTCCTTTGGTAATAAAAACAGACTTGATCTGGCTGTAAAGACCATTGAGCTGAATTTTAAGAAGATACTGCCCCCCATGATAGACACCTGCGAAGACATAGAGAACACCGCAGATGATATGGTTGAAGGTTATGAGGTTAATGACGGTCCTGGACATTCCGAATGAAGCTCCATTCTTTGGAAGAATTGCAAAAGCCTCAAAATCAGCAAACTCCTTGGTACCTGAAATAATCCTGCCACCTTCCTGAACGAAATTATAACTGACACGATTGAAAGGCTCACCGTAAAGATAAAAGACAAGGTTGTCGAGCTCCTTGTAATAAGCCGCAAAAGATGGCTGCTGGAAAGCAACAAATGCGACACAACCGCAGGCAATGCTTATATACCCCATTGCCGTGAGGTGCACCGAGAATGCCGCCTTCATGTCATCATTCAGGTGTGTTGCCGCATTCGGAGGATTGTTCCACCAGTAAATACCACAAGCGAAGAAGATAACAGCCAGAACAAAAGACATGAATGTCTCGGAATTAATTGTCTGGAAATCAGGAATTGGCGCAAAACCAAGCACAAACCACATCAAAAAACCCCAGCCAAGAAAAAGAAGTGACATATACACAGCATGTGGTCCCAATGCTTCTCTGTAGCTCTTCGCACTTATTCCACTGAACACCAAATCACCAAACTTGCCGAGGAACCTGAAGTCACGGAAATTGCCCGTACGTCCCGTAAAGGGATTGGTTAGATTGTGAGTCCAGTGGCGCCATCCGCCGAAAAGAAGAATCGAGCCGGAAAGAAGATGAAAAAGAGCCCAACCAAGAAGCTTCGATGCAGCAAACTCAAGATCCTCAGTTTTTGTGCTGTAGGTATCAATACCAAGAGATACCATCCTTGGCTTGATCGTCAGATAAAACCAGTTATCATGAAAGCCAGGCACACCCCAAGGAAACACCTGAATACCGGAGATATAGTAGATTGCCATCAGAAAGCCAAGAACACCAAGCAATGCAAGGTGAGCGCCAACAACCTGCTCATCATCAATCTTGTCGGTATCAAAAATCTGGTACCACTTCGTTGAGCGAGTTTCTGTTCGCTGGAACAAGAACCTCCTCATTTTCGAAGCATCCTGCTCCTTGATAACAGATGGTGCGCCCGCAACGCCATTCCCCTTTGGAGATAGAGCGTTCCCCTTGGGAGGTGGGACAGTGCCCTTTGGCTTGACTCCTGCCGGATTCACTTGTTCAGCCATTGTATTCTCTCCTTTTTTTGAACATAATTCAGGTTGAAGAAACCAAAAAGAAAACTATTTCGCCACGTAAGCAATGCCTATACAACAAAAAATAAAGCAACTTCGCAAAAAGAACTGATTTTCTCAATATCTCCAGCGAATTGTAAACGCATTACACATGATCACTACCTTAGAATCTATAGAAAAACAAAGTAACAATCAACTCGAGTACGGTAATCTGCCAAGAAAATCACCTGATACAGTAATTGACATAATACGAAAAATTATTTAATAATAAATTAATTTTACCCCCGCATTGATGCGCTATTGTTTTATAATACAGCATTAAAGCACTTGCTGGACATGTTTGTACTCATTGTAGTCCGACGTGATGCGGCAAAAGGAACTCTCAAATCATGAACATTTTACACCGCATGAAGATCAACTTCAGCAAACTCTCCGGAGCAGGAAATGACTTTATTGTTATCGATAACAGGAGTCGTTTGATTCAGCTTTCATCAGCGCAGATCAGGGAACTCTGCACAAGAAGAACGGGCATAGGTGCTGATGGACTCATTCTTGTCGAACCATCCTCAATGTATGACTTCAGCATGAACTATCACAACGCCGATGGTTTTATGGGTTCAATGTGCGGAAACGGTGGAAGATGTGCCGCCTGGTTCGCCTACGCTTCAGGAATTCCCGCTGGAAGAGATAACAGCTATACTTTTGAAGCTAGCGGCAACCGCTACGATGCGTGGATTAACAAAAAAGAAACCGTCAAGCTCCGGATGCTCGCGCCTGAAGGGTTCAGAAATAACTTAAAGATTGAGGGATTTGTCTGTCACTCCGTCAATACCGGATCACCACATGCCATTATATACGTAGATGATCTGCCAAACGTAATGGTAAACAAAATCGGACGTACTATCAGACACAAAACTGAGATTTTTCCTGAGGGAACCAACGTCAACTTTATAGAGATCACCTCTCCGGAATCTCTCTCCATCCGCACCTTTGAACGCGGCGTAGAAGATGAAACACTCGCTTGCGGCACAGGAACAGTTGCTGCGGCCATTATGAGCCACCAACTCGGTAAAATAAGCAGCACCACTGTTTATGTAAAAGTGAAAAGCGGGGATATTCTTCAAGTTCAGTTCAGCGAAAATATGGATGAAGTCTTCCTCACCGGCCCGGCTACAATTATCTACGAAGGGAGTTTTACCATTTTATGAACAACATCATAAACGAAAAAAACGCTCTGTAAAACTCAGTCAGGATTTTTCATCCTTGGGAGCTGCCTTCGTACGTCGGTTATAGACCTGTTGATCAGGCGATAGCGAAACACACCAAATATTCCCGTAACAAGACCAATCGGGATACTTGCAAGGCCAACTGCCCAGAACCAGCCGACTTGTGCAAAATGCATAATTGAAACTCCGGCGATTATAAGAGAAACTCCAGAGCGCAGATAGGCAAGAAGAGTTCGTTCATTGGCTAAAATAGTACGGTCAATCGCGAGCTCATCCCGAAGGATCAATTCAGAATTGTCAAATTTCGAATAGGGTGATGGTGCCATAACAAAATATTAGTACCCATTACAATAAGATTCAGAAGCGGAGTTGGTGCTCCTCTCTCACCTGGACTCAGCCACAACAAAAAAGTTAACTGTTGAGAACTTGCCCGGGTGGAATGTTAAAAACAGAATTAATAACAGATAACCGCGCTATTTATCCTGACTTCCCGGGGAAAATATAACGATGAACGAACTACTTTAATAAAATAAAGTACGTAACCATATAATCACCCCTGATTCACAAGAGAGAGTAAGTCGTAATTATAACTATCTTTCCGAGCTAAAGCCTTCTGGGAACGCCGATCTTGAGCTCGGCGTTCCCGGGTATACGCTCAAAGATTTTGATACATACTTACCGAATAACCTGTAATTCACGGAATTAGAAATATTGCCGTGTTGTTTGGCTCTGCCTTGTTATAATATCTTCTCGAAATCAAGCTATTTATGCCATAAATAGACAAAAACTTTTCAAACCAAACCGTTGTTACAAAGGAGAGGGTTTGCGGTGTTGCTGAAGAGAGAAGTTTTTTCGTATCATCTTATGGTTAGGCGTGTATGTCTTTGTAAATCTAAAATCAATCAGCTATGGAAAAGTGGGTTTGTGTGCCTTGTGGCTACGTTTATGATCCCGAAATTGGTGATCCCGACAGGGGAGTAGCGCCAGGAACTTCATTTGAAAATATTCCTGACGACTGGGTCTGCCCTGTCTGCGGAGTGGACAAATCATCATTTGAACTCGAGTAAGCGAAATATTTGTCAAACCGTGGGTTCAATAGAATAAAATCATTCGATACTATACGTTCAGGGAGATGCCATGTCATCTCCCTGCTACGGTTTGGTGCCAGATCAGGGCGCTCCGTAGCGATCCTTCCCCTCTGTGGCTTGGGAGGGATTATTACTAATTTTTCCGTCTCTTATGGTGTGTTCACCATCCTTGCCTTTGGCTCCACTACTATCCGCTGAAATGGCCTGTTCCAGCAGATAAGCAGGCACGCCTATCACAACCGAATCCACAGAGGTAGTGTCTGAAATTGATTCCATAATCACCTCTTTGTAGTCAGGGATGACAATCCCGCGCTTCCGCATAATGGCATAGATAATAGTTGAACGATTGCGAACATAGCGGGAGGAACCTGTTGGAGAGAAGAGAATCGGGTTAGGAAGTATGGCTGCAAGTTTTGATGCCTGCTCGGCCGAAAGTTGAGCCGGGCTGACACCATAGTAGTGACGGGCTGCCTGACCGATGCCAAAAATACCATCACCCCATTCAGCCACATTTACATAGAGTTCAAGGATGCGTCTTTTAGAGAGCGCATTTTCGAGTCTCCAGGTAAGAATGGCCTCCTTGACTTTGCGCACTGGATTTTTAGATGGAGAGAGGAAGAGATTCTTGGCAAGCTGCTGGCTGATTGTACTGCCACCCATTTTGAACTTTTTCGCAAGGATGTTTTTCTCAAGCGCCCGTTCCATCGCCTTGTAATCAAACCCCTCGTGCTGCCAGAACTTGTCGTCCTCAGCAATCAGAACAGCCTTGATGAGGTTCTGGGAAACCTTGCGCAGCGAGACCCACTTTTGATCAATTTCTTTATCGTAGAGCCCATTCTGCCGCCATTCGGCCTCGCGATACTCCATAAAAGCGTTTTTTGCCGGATTTTCATCAACAAGCCGTTCGACATCCGGGTAAAAAAAGTAGCGCCCTATATCGCCCAAGAAGAGTAACGACAGAATAATAAAAATTACTCTGAGAGGCTTTTTATGTTTGGCTCGCGCCTTGGACACAATGCTATAGGAAAAGAGGGTGATGCTAAAACGCGAACCGCTCAGAAAGAAGTGCCCTCGGGCAGACTCGAACCGCCGACCTACAGTTTAGGAAACTGTTGCTCTATCCACTGAGCTACAAGGGCAAAAAAATGCTGCGCAATGATGCATCTCAATGTAGTGAAAAGAAAACTTTTTTCAACATACCAGAAATACCCAACCACTAAGTAATCGTTAATAAATAACTATAACAATTTAACCAGAATTTGGTTCGATTTTGTAGTTCCATTCACCATGAAATTCATTTCGTATGATGTGGATTTTTTCAAATTCAGCATCACTCACTTTGATGCCTGGTGGATATA
>CAIWUU010000195.1 GCA_903915955.1 uncultured Chlorobiaceae bacterium
ACCCCTTCGGGGCACCCCTCCGGAGGAGGGGAATCAAGAAGATGAGCTGCGAGAGCAAATTCCCCTCCCTCGGAGGGGTGGCAGGCGAAGCCTGACGGGGTGGTCACGTCAGCAATCATCACCCCAGAGGCATTGAGTGATCGCATTGCCGAACAGGATAAGCGCATTGCCCGTCATGCGGAACGGGAGGTGGAGCTGAAAGCCTGCAAGAAGATCATCAAAGAGATTAAAGAGCGAAAAGAGAGGCTGGTCGAAGAGGCCCGCAACAAGATTGACAGTGCTGAAGCCAGGCAACTCATTCTTGCACGGTGCGAACGAACGCTTTACGCAACAGTTGAAGAGTACCTTGCCCAATACAGCCGGTCGCTTCGCTCAAGCCTCGAAAATCTCTGGGAGAA
The DNA here is from genome assembly GCA_903915955.1 of uncultured Chlorobiaceae bacterium. Classification (GTDB taxonomy): domain Bacteria; phylum Bacteroidota; class Chlorobiia; order Chlorobiales; family Chlorobiaceae; genus Chlorobium. The sequence goes on from CAIWUU010000195.1 coordinate 399, forward strand.
ATATCATCAGCCGTTGCACAGCATTCTGAAAGAGCGGGATGCGGTGAGTATTGAGTTGTCAGGGTATTTGATGGAGTTGGGGTATGAGTGAACAATTCGTAGGCTTGGGCAATAAAAAACCCCGGGATCATCACCGACTCAAAGTCGGGAGAGGATTTCTCCGGGGACTGCACAAAGCTTTGGAGATCAAGTATAAAGGGTAATCAACCTCTCTGGTGCGGCTTGGTTAAGCCTTTTTTCTCTCGACAAGGTAACCGGAAACATACTTATGGATAATACTCGACACGAGAGTCTGGTATGGAATGCCTTCTTGCACTGCGATAAGCTGCACTTGATCTAAATCCTTTGAAGTCATTCGAATACTGATTCTCTTGTTTTGATTCAGCGTGTTCTTTGCGCACTGCTGGAGCTTGTTAATTTCTTTTTTTGCATCCTTGACCGATACCCATTCTCCATTTTCCCAGGATTCAAGGATATCCTTTTCTTCGTCATCCAGAACGCTCTTTTTCATCTTTCTGCCCTCACGTATTTATTGGTAGCTTTTCTACTGGGAATAATTGTCTTGAGAAATATCTCATCATTATTCTCAACATAAGGAACAATATAGGCGTAAGCCTCAATCATAACTATAGCAATTTTCTGCCCAGGATACTTTTCTTGATTTGGATGTTCAAGGTTATCCAAGACTTCTCCTTTTTCCATGAGAAGTACCACTTGCTCGAAGCATACCCCTCTGCTTTGCTTCAGCAGTTCGTTTTTGTCGTTGTCCCAGCGAAAAATACTCATGGCCTAAACTACGACAATATGTGCCTTATTGTCAATACATTTTTACCAGATAAATTTTTCTGTCCAAAACGTACATAGGGGTTCGCTCGGGCGGTATGGAGGGCTCGTGGAGCGAAGAGGATTACGATGTCTACCCCAAGGCGGAGCTTGCTGACGTCAAGGCGCAGATCAAGAGTTTGGGCGGGGAGCTGAAAGAGATTGAGCGGATTATTAAAAAAAAAGGTAGCAGGTCAAAGCGCTGAAACATGCAAGTGAATCTTTTCAGTCGATTGAAAACGAGATTGCCGCGTTGATACCGGTAAGTATTTACCGAAGGATAGTGTTTGGTGGATAAATTCCATCATTACTTTTTGATCGAAGTGGTAAGATGTTGAAATGCCGATCATTTCCACAACAAATGTTATACTGGAAAACATTTAATTTGACTATACCCTGTTTAGACTGATCCGTATATAACTGGAATAATAAACAACTGTGAATTTTGCTATCTCTTTCATCGATTGGATTATTCTGAATACATTGAAGGCGTGTTATGCAGAAAGGAGCTTCCGTTTTATCAGGATTAGATAGATTCAGTCTAAGTACAATGTTAAGCCTCACAAAGTAACCACATGCACAAATTTCACGTAGTCCTCGACACAAACATTTATCGCAAGAACCCTTCTCGTTCCGATCTGGCATTTCAAGCACTGGAGCGCTTGTGTAAGGCTGGTATCGTGAAATTGCACTTGCCTTACATAGTGGAACGGGAGTTTCAGACGCAGCAGTTAACTCAATATAAGAAGGAAATGGACGCGGCTATTTCCGGCTTAGATGCCATTATTCGAAAGGGACTGTCACCAACTGCGTTGCAGAAAATCACAGCCATTCGTGAGTTACTACGTGAAGCCGCACCGTCAATACTTGATGATGCCGAGTCAGCCCTTACGAACTGGGCCGAATCCCTTGGTGCCGATCGACATCCAATTACTGAGCATCAGGCCATTGCCGCGATGGAGTCATACTTTCAGGGAAAACTTCCGCTGAAGACACCCAAGAATCGTGATGACATTCCAGACTCCTTTATCTTTCAGACATTGCTTCATCTTGCAGGCACAACAAAGCCCTTTGTCGTAGTAGCAGAGGATGAAAAGATTGCGCAAGCTTCCGAAACACTTGATGAAGTCAAAGTGTTTCGAAGCCTTGGTGCCTTTATTGAAGCACCCGAAGTTCAAGCAGAGGTATTGGATCTTGATGCATCTCAAAATTTACCGGCACTTGCCGAGTTGCTGAAGCAGTACGAGTCCGAAAGCAATGAGATATCTCATCTGTTAGAGTATAAGTGTGGTGACAAGCTCATATGGAAAAATGTGTATTCACACTCAATACCGGACGACAATCACGAGGCAACCATTACGGGGTACTACAACCCAGAAGATATCGAACTAAACTTTGAAAGCCTTCACTACTATGGATATGGTGAATTCGGATTGCCGTTCAAATTTAGAACATTAGTCACGATCACGTACTATATATTCAAGGCCGACTATTATTTATTGGATGACAAGAAGTCACCTAGCGTTTCCGACCACAACGATCATTACTACGAAGCCGAAGATGCAGTCGCCGTGAATGTATCCGGTATGATGAAGCTATCGTTTCCTCCGGCCACATTGAAGACACTCTCGGCTGAAAACATAGATGAACATATATCTGTAGAAATAGATTCAATTGACGGAATTGAACTGGAAAAGTGAGACCAACTCATTTATTAACTTAACGCTCAGCGACGTGAGGCCTAACAGGTCGCTCAACTGTCCCGCTGTTCCCCCGGGCCGGTTAGCTTCGACGTTATTCATCAACCAGAACTCATCATGTACAAAGTAGTAGCGCAAGAATTGGTTGGCATTGGGGACGATCAGCGATTTATAGGTGAAGCTCGTAAATGCAGGTTTTGCGGCACTTCTGATCCTTCCGATTTAGGCAAAAAAACAAATGCACATGCGTTCCCTGAGGGGTTGGGAAATAAAACTCTCTTCTCACTCGGAGAATGCTGTTCATGCAATTCAAAATTTTCCCGGTATGAAGATGCGTTATGTAAGGCTGTTGGCCCTTATCTTACACTGGGTGGAGTGAAGGGAAAAAATGGTGTCAGACAAACCGGTCGGAGTGGTAGTGTCTCTGTATTAAAGCATGAAAATAATCAAGGAAAACGTCATATCCAGATTGAAGCAAGAAATATAGAGGATATTCATTCCGTCATAAATAAGAATAACGAACTACTACGTCTTCGCATTCCGATAGATGGGGATAAATTCGTTCCAAGATATGCTTACAAAGCCTTATTGAAAATCGCGTTAAGCCTACTGCCAGTCAAAGAATTATGTTCATATCGTCAAAATTTGGAGTGCTTGCAAGAAATCGATGACGCTCCAGGAGATTATCCTCTCCAGGTTGGTTTTTCCTATGCATCGATTGGAAATGCACCACCTACTCTTGGTTGCGTAATTTTACAAAGAAATAATGATACCGATCCGGTACCTTATATCATTGCTATTTTTCAGGCGGGTTCTGTGTGCTTTCAAATTGCTCTATGTTCAGAAGAAAAGGATAGGCATGTCCAGAACGCAGTTTCGCTCGGTATTGTATGGACCACGCAACTGGCTAAACCTGAAGGGGGCTTCTTCCCTATCGAATATAGCAGCCCTATCCAATTCGACTGGTCCGGATTAAGCCCTCAATTACAACCTTTTGAAGCATTTGAACTGACGTTCAATGCTCTTACCACTCAAGGTGCATATCTACCTCTTGCCAGAAGAACCGATCAATGAGGAATATGCATACGTTTTGCCAGAGGATATTTTGCAACAGGCTGTTGCAAAATTATCGGAGCAGGCTTTGCTTGCGATTATTCTCAGGGACTTGATTTGATGCTGTGTTTCTAACATCCTAAAATAATATCTTTTATTCGCTCAGCGCTTTGAGCAGAGCATCTTTAATGTCTGCGTAATACAACACAGTCACCTTTGTGGCTAAATCATCCGGCATTTCAAAGAGTTGCTTTCGAGCGGTGACGGGCATAAGAATTTTCTGGGCTCCTTTATCGGCGGCTAATTCGATGATGCTTATGGCGTTATAAACTGGTTCGATTGAGCCTCCGAGATTAAGTCCACCAACAACGACAAGACCACCTTCAAGACTTCGCTCGACGAGTGCTGAACACAAGGCGAGCAAAATCGGGACTCCGGTTGCTGCTGCACTTTTGCAGGCATCGAATGCTCGTAATTGTATGGTGAATTCGTGGGCACGAGGATCACGATCTCCAACAAGCTCTTTAGACCTGGCGTAGAGATTTTGTTCGGCACAGCGAACACTCTCTTTGAGTGGACCGATCGGATTTTGATTGAGAATTCTCATTCCACTGCCTGGGCCTTCGGTCACTTCGATACGAAATAGTCCTGGATTTTCAGACTCTCCGCCTGGAGATAGCGCCCATACTTGACCTGCCGGAAGCGGGTCACTGTCTATGTTGTTATCGCTATGCAGTTCTGGTGTAGAGACAAATTGCTCTATGCCATCGGGGATCATGGTGAAGCTGAAATGGGTATTCCGGAATTCGGCAGCGCCAATGCGTTTTTGTTGTTCCTTAACGCGCCGCCTACTTTCAAGTGCAAGTCGTGCGGCCCACTCAATGGCATCATCGGGGATGTCGGAATCTGGATCAGGGAACATCAGCTTGAGCAAGCCGCTCATTGTTTTTTGGGTGGCTGAGGTATCGCGGCCACTCAGTGCCCCTCCGAATTGAATACGTCCCTGTAGCTTGTTTACACGGCTTTGAGAGCGCAGGTGGTTCCAGCTTGATGAAAGGAAATCACTGACCAAGCCAAAGTGATCGGTCAGTTGCTCACGGTTTACTTTTGGCACATCCCAGCCGGGAATGTAAGAGTGGATTCGATCCATAAAGGCGGTATCATTCCGCATTTCTGTTGGCAGTGGTCCAAACAAATGACCCATGCGCTGCTGATGCTCTACATCAACATCAAAGTTTCCTACCATGACCATTCCACCGAAACCACGGATACTCTCTTTCCCTCGGCTGAATTCCCCTGATTCCATGTAGCCTTTCATGATGTTCACCCCATCTTTCTGATCAAAGGAGATCCCGGAGATTTCATCAAAGCAGACAACATCGTATTGGCAAACGAGGCCTCGCTGGCCATTACTGTTGTTGACAAACATTTTTGCAACGGTGGCTTTCCCTCCAGAGACAAGATGCGCATACGGTGATACCTGTTGGTAAAGATGGCTTTTACCGGTGCCGCGTGGGCCCAGCTCAACGGCGTTATAGTTATTTTCCACAAACGGAACCATTCGCAGAAGCATGACATCACAGGTTCTTTCGCCAAGAACAGAGGGTTCCAAGCCGATACTGCGGATAAGCAGCTCTTTCCATTCATGAAAGGTGAAGAGTGAGCGCCCTTTACTGAGGGTTACGAGAGCATCACTTTTTGAGAGTTGTATTTCGCGAAGAGACTCGATACCGAACGGGCGCCCATTCTTTTCTTCGGCAATGCTTGGATCGTAGGTGAGGTCGAGTTCAGCATAAAAGCCACCGGTCAACATACGATCGTGCGTATGAACTAACTCATCGGCTATTCTCACATCATTCAACCGAACACTGGGAAGTTCAGCAAGAAAACAGTCGTTTTTCACGTCGAGGCGGGCCCTGATGAGATCAATAAGTTTAACACGGCCCTGCTCTTTTGCCCGGGCTTTGAAGAGTTCTTCTTCACCAGCCCTAACCGTTCTGCTTGCCAATTGCCGTTGTACAATGGCAAGACCTTCATTGATTTCATTGTCATCTATACTGGCGCAATATCTGCCAAGAAGGAACTCTGCAACGTAGGTTGGCACAGGGTACTGGCCTTTAAACTGACGCACAAGGTCTTTACGTACCAGGTATCCGTCGAATGCTTTTGCGGCGATTTGGTCTAATGAATCGAGCTGCATTTCAATTTTCTCCTATGAGTACTGAATGTTTAAAAATAGGTTGGCCTTTTTGGTCAAGAACAACAAGGAAGGCCATCGTACCGAGAGCATCATCATCGGATACAAGCAGACTGTTCTTTTGAGCGCTCCCTACACCAACAACCGGTGAGACCACAATGGTTGTGGAGGCATCGGCAACTTTTCCACGGATGTCAATTGAATAACCTTCTGCGCCCTCAAGTACCACATTTAGCCGCAAACCTGACCACTTGATCTCTTTCAGGGCAATCTGCTTTGTGCGACCATGTTTGGATGGCGTTATTGTCAGTGATGGAATCAATGCTTCCTGCAAGGTGAGCCCACCATGAGCATACTCCATACCAGCAACAAAACATGAAACTCCAGGTGCTAAGACAACGGATTCTGCTCTATCCCAAAACCATGAGGTCAACGGGTAGCCGTGCCGGGCGTCAGCATCAGGTATGGCACAGCGACTCCAGCGAGAAGCTGTGAGATGTTTTGGCAGCTCAGCTTTAGGTAGACCACCTGGAAGAAGGAGCCATCCATGATCGGTGATAACCTTAACTTTTGCCCAACCAATATGCAATAATTCAGCGATCCGTTGATGCAAGCCAACCAGCTCTTCTTCTAATCGCCATGCCAGTTTAGCTCCCTGCTCATGACCATATTTATCGAGAGAGCCGTACTCAGTCCAAGCACAACCAACAGGAAAAAGAGTATCCTCAGATGTCAGAAAGGTAATCCCGAGCTCTTCGACAAGCTGCCTGAAGCGAGCATGAGTCAATATTTTGGCATTTGAGAGCTCTTTCGGTTCAAAACCTGCGCCCTCAAGCGACCCTCCAAGTTTCGCGGCCAACGGCAACCAGGCTGGCTTTGCCGTTGCTGTAACGGTGGGAAGTGCAGACCATGCCACATCAAATGCGACATCGACCATATCCCCGGCGTTTTTGAGCCTCTCTTCAAGTGCTCTTGCGATATCCATACGCAAACCATCCGCAAAAAGATAGATGGTGCCATCTTCAACAGCAAGTGAACGACAAGTATTTGGCCCCGAATTTGGATACGAGGTTGCCAAGGCTTGGGCATGTACAGAAAGCTTTTCCAACCAAGGGAGGTAGAGTGTACGAATAGCAGCATTAACGGATTTTGTTGCCGTTGATGACCGGGGAGTACCCAACGCACGTAAAACGCTATAATCGGCTTTCCATCCGATCGTTGAATAATATTCAGCAAGAGCTTCCCATGAAGAGGGGTTCCCGGACGACTCAACCACTTCCGCCAGATTTTGCAAATAGCCAATAATCTTTGCCAATGGAGATTCGCCAAGTTCCGCCCATACCCATTCGGAACGATGCTTATGCTCACCAGCCAACGTCTTGATTTTTTCGAGTGCTTCTTTTTGCGAAACATTCGATAAAGCAAGCAATGCGGCTTCCAGGCGCTCTTCCTCTTGCCGGTTAGCACTGGGGTTATATTCAGTTGCCTTGTCGAACAGAGACATTTGACCCGGTGATTCCAGCAGTTTTCTTATGCCAGGGTAGCGCTTGGGAGACTCTTTGAAGCGGCTCCATACCAGATCCCATTCGGGTTTTCCTGTTGCTATTTTTTCGGCGGCAGTAATAGCGCCGTCCTTGTCAGGATTAAAGCCATACTGGTCACGACAAACAGAGCAAAAGCTTGACCAATCGGAAGCGGATTTCTGAAGTTCCAATTTCGTTGCATCAGGATCGTTCATCCAGCGTAACAACGTTTGCACTGCATCGGTGATGATAACTGCACGGAAGTCGCTCGACTCAAGCTTTCGACCTTGCAATGCGTTTATTTCCGTTCCCATTAATTTCGGCAAGCTCTCCTGGATTGCCAAGCGCGTCTCCTGATCGCTGGCCACATCCAAACCAAGGCCTCCATCTGCTGAAGAGAAAAAGGCAAAAGGGGTCCAGTCTTTCCCGTTTTTCTGTGTCCAGAACTGCCCCTGGAATTGCAAGGCAAAGAGATGTTTTGCCTTGTTCGGGCACTGATCGGCTTTACGGAATGCGGATCGACTGATACCGGGGAGATAGATCACCGGAACAGAGTCGCTATCATGCGCCTCCAACTGATAACGAAGCCAAACGGCAGGACCGGTCTTCAATTCAGGAGCATAATCGCCCAACGTCCAGAACTCTGGGTATGAGTGACGCAACGATTCGACACAATGGAGCCAAAGCTGATCCTCATCAGGCCATAAGATTACCCTTGGTGCGGCAAGATCGTGCTGGTTGTACAACGCTGCACGTTGCAACGATTTATTGATCGAATTCAGAATGGTCATATATCAGTTTACTTGCCTGCCATTTTTTTATATGCGAGTGTCAGATGAACTTCATTCCAGCGGTTGCCGACAAAGAGTTTGCCACCGGCAGGATCGGTTTCGGGTGTTTCCTCACACCAGAACCAAGGGAATTCAGATTTAGGGCGCTGAGGTTCGGTACCACGGTCTTTATCCTTCAACTTGAGCGGAACAGAGCGAAACAAACCTGCACCGCGTTTACCAACATCGCCAGCAAACAGAAATGGACGGATATTTTGGCGAATACCGTCGTTGATATCTGGATTCCAGCCTTGGGCTTGATCTTTAACGGATTTCCAGCGAACAAAAATATCAAGCGGAGCTTCCCCTTCAAGAATGGCTGCAAGCTTGGTTTGGAGTGCACGTGCAGCACCGAGGCGGGCAGCAGCACCAGGCTTATCATTTCTTGCATCTTCAGCCTGATCCTGAATCCAGTTGCCCAAGTAGCTATAGGTCAATTTTTGCAATGCAGCATGATCGAGCTTGTGATAGTTGACGAGGGCGTGAAAGCCATCTGAACGGCCATCCCAAAGGTGCCATATAAAAGGGCGATCATGGAAAAGCTTTGCGTGCTGTTCAAAAAACTCATCACAGAGCCACTCTTCAAGGGTTTTTGATTTACTGCCTTTCGGCCCGGCAGCAGCAATGAGAGTACGTTCATCAAAAGGGCCAAGCGCAGCCGTCAGAAGCTGCCGCAAGCGAGAAGCAGCAGGTTGTTCGCGATTAACTGGGGGCAGACAAACTATACCATCTTCATCAGCGTAGGACTCCAGACCATCAGGGCCGAGAGACGGGCAATCAGGAAAGCTGCTACCGGTTTGCCGCAGCCAGTGGTAACCGAGTAGACGAGCTACTGCAACGTGAAGAGGCTGTTCAGATCCTTTGGGATGTCCATTGAAGAGCCACTGTCTCGGGTCATCACTGTGAGGTGTTGGTAAGCCATAGGGATATTTTTCTGCGGCAACTTTTTGCCAATAGGAAAGGTCAAAAGGAACTTTTGTAAAAGTTCCGGCGGTAATAGACATTTTCTTATCTAAACGGCGTAAACTATCTTCAAAATCTTGAGATAAAGAAAATGACCATAAGGCAGGCAAATCCGATTTATTTAAAGGACGTAAAACAGCGACATTATCATCAAATAATTCCCCAGTGTAAAGTGTTGCTCGTAGGCTTCCGGCTTTTCCAATTGCCACCCCAGAGTGCCCAATTACTCTTTGACCACGAAACGCAAAACCAAGTTCTTTTTCAGGATGGTAATTTTCTTCACCCCAAAGTAAAAAATGTTCTCTTCCTGACCATTCGTCTACTCCATAAGGGCTATTAAGCCATGGTTTACAACCACTCGATAGCTGGTAACGCTCCCAGAACTTACGCAGGTAATGCGGCCCATCACCAGAAACACTCCCTTTTCCAAAGTCGGAAACTGTTGAAAGCTTTGCAGAGAAGTTTATTTCGTGATTAAGCAAGATTCGCTTGTCAGGATTGATAAGTTGTTTGCTTTGAGAAAGCTGTTTCAAATTATGCTTTTGTATTGCAGTATTCTTTTCTTGATGCGATGGTTCAGAATCCACTTCTAATGCCGTTATTTTAAATTTCAAACCGGGCTTAGCATTACAAGTAATTTGAAGACACACATTCACAACATCACCATTAATTAATTCAAAAGCATTAGTTCCCAAACTTACAATAACTGGTATTTCAATATCTTTGATCATGCGCACACGCATGTCTTCGTAATAGGACAGAAAAAGCCAATATTGCTGTGTAACAACTGCTAAATGACCACCTTTACATAGAAATTTATGACCTCTCTCAATAAAGACAGTCGCCAAATCATACTTAGATGTTGGGTATTCTGTCTCACAAAACGATTTCAGAACCAATGCATGATCGCCACCCTTTAGATAGGGCACATTGGTTATGACAAGAGTATAATTCCCTGAAAGTAACTCGACGGCTTTCGTAAGACCCTGGGCTATAACGGCCAATTCAAAAGTCTCGTTTTCACTTTCAGTTTTGATCTTTTCATTCGATGAGAGTATCTCCATGAAAATCGGGAAGAGTTCCTCGAAATCAGCCTCAATCATATCCCCAGCAAACGCTCCAGGATTGATGAGGCTGCCGAGAACTGGCGCATCAGCAAAAAGATCGTAGAGTCTCGCCATACCGCGTCGAAGTCTGTCGGTCTTGCCAGCAAGGGCTATCCACTCCTCTTTTGTTGCATTTGGAGCAAGTCCAGAGCAGGCGATGTGAAGAGCAGGCAGTAATTGATAACCCGCAAGTTTCCATGCCGTCAAGGCTACATTAAAGACGGCGATCTGCGTGCAACGTTCATCAAGTTCAAGACCGTGAATATTGTCGTTGAGTACCGCAACAATGGCGGCCTGTGCGCCAAGATTTTCCTCTTCCATGCGTAATCGGACAAGCAACGGTAAGGCAAACACCAGAAAGTGACCGCTACCCATGCAGGGATCAAGCAGACGAATCAACTTTGCGGTTTTAGGCCAGCCGTCAAAGATACCTGCTGCAGGAAGCCAGGTTTTTGTTACTTCATCCTGCACAAAGCGTAAATAGCTCCAGGATAGTGCTCCAACACCATCGCGAGGATTAAGAGCTACTTGTGCACGGGCCTCTTTTTCGGTTTCGGCAGTGATTGGCCCTTTCTTGCCAGCCCACCATGCGCCTATGGTGTTATGGAGCAGAAACTCTACCATATAATCTTCGGTGAAGAGCTGCGTGACAGGAGAGAGTTCGTCAGCGCCGATTTTTTTGCCTGATTTGTTGACTTCTTCCTTTCGCTGGGCTTGCCAGAACTGGTAGGTCCAGCCGAGTGAGTCGACCGCTCGAAACACTTCAGATGGCAGAGACGAAAGAAGTTTACGCATCTCAACCTGATCGTTGAGTGCAATAGGGAGATCAAGAACGGGATCGTCACTGCGGAAGACACCGGGGAGGGTACGGCTGGCAAAACGACATGCCAGATCAAGGCCATCACGGGCACCAAGATCCTTGGCAAGTTCTTCGCATTCCTCCAATGTCACGGGGATACGACCATTTGCTTCATCGGTGATGAGAAGATGGTTCTCCGTAAGAAAGCGGGTAAACAGGAGGCGATGCCAATGCTCGTAGGCGGCCAATTCAGTGATGTGATGTATTTCATGACTTCCTGACCGCTCATCCCGTTTGTCGCCAAGGGCTCGGCTTCTTGCCCTGAGTCGGTTACGGAGCAGGCGCTGCTCGATGCTCATGTGAGCACGATACTCTTTTTCATGCACCGCAAGATTTTCCAGGGCTGCCCGGCAGGCTGATTCGGCAAGAGTGCGCGCTGCTGCTGTAACTTTTTCGAGCAGCTTGCGAAGATCTTTGGATAAAGAGGTGGTCATAGTCGATTCAAGTCGTTAAAGGATAACCGGACCATCTTTCAAGGCCGCTTCGATGGCAATTTTTGATTTATGTAACCAGGCCTCAAGTTCCGCCGGATCATGAATGGTGGCTGTGGAGAGCGAAATGCGCCGGGCTTTGGGCTCTGCTTCGATAATGGCATTGGCAAGAGCTTTGCCAAACTGTGCGGCTAAAGCATCTGTCCGGGATTGCCAATTGGCCAAAGAGCAGGAGTCGAGGGCGTTGAGAAGCTTTTCATCGGTATCGGTAACGGGGACTTCTCTTTTGATTGCGCCTGCGCTGGAGAGGAGTGCTTGCTGTTTTTCGTCGCTCAGCTTCTGCCAAACCGGGTTATTCTGAATCCGCTCTTTCTGTGCCTCAAATGTTTCGCCATACGTTTTGCAGGCGTGGGAGAGCGCTGCACGCAGTGCATTCGTAACCGTGGTTATAACGTTCGAGACCGGGTCAGGATCATCGAGGAGGGAGCGGTTGGCTCGAATGGCTGTTATGGTGGCAGACCAAGCACTTTTATCGGGCAACCCGGAGGCTTGGGCAACAAGTTTTTCAGTCAAGAGAAAAGCGGGGAGGCGTTTGGCGATTTTTTCCCCGGTTTCTTGCCATGCCTTAATTTTATCAAGAAGCTGTTCCCGCTGATCGTATACCTGCATGAGAAGTTCATTGCCAGAGTATGACTCCAAGGCTGTGATTTCGGGCGCAGACGGGGCCATTGGTGCCGGAGCCTCACCGCCCGCTTTGGCGGCAATGGCTTCTGCGTGCTCGATAAAACGAATTGCATCAACAGTTTCGTTACCAGGGGTGATTTTAGGAAACCCGGTTTCCTGAAAGAGTTTGCGAAGATCAAGTTTTTGACGAGCAGTAAGTACCGGGCTTTCGAGACGGAAAGTGGCTTGCTTGAGTTTATTTACATCGACTTCTGCAAGCAGCAGTGGATTGGTATTGATGCGAGCGCTCAGATGGTTACTTGCGAGGAGTGTTGTTAAAACCGCATCAAGAGCATCCTGAGGCCATCCATAACCGGCTCCTGTGAATTTTTTACGAATCTCCAGCCCTGTTGCACCTGAACCAATAAAGGAGGTGATGGCTGCGGCTACGGGGTGCGTTTGCGGGTCGCCGGTAAAACCAACTTGCGTCAGGGCATTCGCTGAGCCCTCCTTGGCTTTTTTATACACCTGTGGCCATTTTGCTGAGTCGCCATCATTGAACCTGGGATAGAGCCGGTTGAGGACTTGTTTTGCGGCATCTTCAACACCTTCTTTAAGCGCGATAAAAGAGCTCTCCTGACCACCTGAAAGAAAGAGTCGGCTGCCATCTATAATCTGGCGAATGAGATTATCAATATGCTGGGATTCGGAGTCCTGTTTGGTGCTCATGGAGTTGCGGCATTCCTGACCCTCTTTTTGTGTTGAACTTCCTTTATAGTTCAGTGTTTCTTCTGCGGCTTGTGCTGATGCAATGGCGTTATTCAGCTCATCAGCATGAGATTTCGGTATGAAGAGGTGAAGGGTTGGGTCATCGGTGCTGAGTTTGCGAATATCCGCCATGACTGATGTTTCGGGGGCAGAGAAACCATCCCGCACCCAAAGTGTAATGCCATCACCTGGTGCAGGCTTGCTTTCACCATGATGTACAACTACTTTCCGGCGTTCTTTTGAGTCGCCATGAAGAACAGAAGGATTCCCAAGTGTGCCGGTCAGGGCTTTTTCAAGACATTGTGTTAGTCTGGTGGCAATGAGGGGCTGGTCATTCAGAACTGAGGCGCGGCGTTTGCGGAATTCACTTTCCCATGCGGCGCCTTCGGTTGTTTGCAAGCGATATTCATTATCAACTTTCATGAGCACGCTCTCTTGTTCCATGGCCTTGAGAAGCTCCGGAAGCTGCTGACGGAGCTGTGTGCTACCTTTGACAAGATCATCACTCAGCAGATCGGCCAGGTGTTCTCCTTCGGCACGAATACCGAGATCGGTGCCGTGTTCACGAGGGAGTTTGGTAATCAGAAAAACAAGCGCACAGATTCGGCTACGCAGCAGGCCATCTGGTTTGGTTTTTTGCTGCTCGATGATTTCCTGGAAACGCTTTTGCATTTCACCGGTACTGACAAGGTCATTGGCAATCTGGTCGTAAAGGAAATCGCCAGGAACAACAGCTCCAAGTTCGGCATCTGCGTAAGCTCGACAGGCTTCGTGAACTACTCGAAGCTGGGTGCGCATCTGGGCGGCAGTACCGGTTGAGTCAACAGAGTGCAGTACCCGTTCCCAAAAGCGACGGCGCACAGGGAGTAAAGGAAAGTCTGAAAGATAGGTGAAGTCGTCGTCTGGCTGTGACGCGATTTTGGTGGCTCTGAGTTGCCGAGTGATTTCACCTTCGTTTTTGTCGATCACCTGCTTGATGTCGATTTTTTTGTCTTCGCGTTTTTGCAGTACAACCGTGCGAACAACTTTTTCAACATCGTTATCTTTCAAGTGTACCTTGATGGTGAAACGACCCATGAGGCGTTGAAGATTAGAGGTGTCATTGAGCGCACTCTGACCTGTTCCTACGACCATCAGGCGACCGTCCATCTCCTTGCTCAACGCTTCAGTGACCTCCTGAACATCCAGAGCAGTTTGGGCATCCTGACCGATGAATTGCTGGATTTCGTCGAGCACGAGAAGGGTGCAGGGCAGTTGGCCATTTACTGCAATCACTTCTCTGATGACCGTACACATTTCATCAATGCTGACGTTTTCAACATTGGGATAATCAGCCCGAAGCAATGGGCCTACCTGTGAAGGGTCATTGAGGTGGTCATAGCACTGGATATAGGCTTTTGCTACTGCTGCTGAAGAATACAAACGTCCAAGTTCCTGGTCGAAGTTTTTGCCCTGATCAATTATGGCTTTTTTAAATGCATCAAATTTCCCATCTCGCTTTAAATGGATCAGAAATTTTGCATAAGGATAACCTTCGGGTAGAGCTGCCGATTTAAAAAAGATGCTCATAACTCGAAGACGTACGCTGCCAACACCGGCTTTTAGTGTGCCACCAGCCATGTGCAGCCCGGCATAACGCCTGCCAAGCGTTGATATTTCTGTCAAAAGCTCTGTGATTTCAGCAGGAAGATGCGTTATTGAGCGAGCCGTAGTACCATCGTTCAGAGGAAAATCTATCCATAAATAGCGCAGTACCTTGGCGAGGTGGGATTTCCCGCTGCCGTAGAAGCCGCTGATCCACGAGGCTTTCTGTTCCGGGCTGTTGAAGTTATTGAGATAGCCCTGGAGAATCCTTCGCATACCATTGAGATACTCCCCTTCACAGACAAATGAGTCAAGTTCGTACTTGATAGTCTCAAGGTCTTCAATATTATTGCTTGAAACCCCGTCATTTACAAGTTTCCATGCAAGCGGGTCTTTAAGGAATATTTCTTTTGTTTTCATGGTAGCGCTTGTGGTTATTGTCATTTTCCGGAAAGTATTGGTGCCGCCAGATAATTCCAGCCTGTTCGAGCATCAAGAAAATCATATCTATTGCCTTCCCTTACGCCTGGAAAAAAGACGAGCAGAAAACCAGGGAAGGTTTGTTCCAGGCTATCAATCAATTCAGAGACATGAAGAAAATCGTAGAGATCCATCAAACCGGTCAGCGCAAAAACGGTTCTCTCCGGGTCTGGGGTACGTGAAACTTCTTGCTGGAAGAATTCAGTTAAAAGTGCTTTCCATTCGGTCTTGGCATAGAGTTCAATATCTTCAGGATTTTTGAACCATTCAACCCGCTCCTCCTCATCAACGGAGGTAAGCCAACGGGCCAAGCTCCCTTTAAGATCTATACGAACCCACGGATGACCGGCATCCTTTGTTACCATTTCGAATTCTTCAATTCGATTGACAAGCCGCCGTTCTTCTTCTGCCGGATAGACAGCAAACCAGAGTCGCTGGGATGCGGGTAAACCTGGACGAAGAGGCATTTGAATATGGCTGCGATAGTTTTCGAGCAGTTGGTCAATTCGATTCATGCAGCAGTTCCTGTTCTTTCGGGGTGAGAAGGTTGGAAAAATCAAATTCCACTATTCCTGCAGCTTGTTTTAATGAGAGTAATCCTTTGGCTGAAGACAGGGAGAGTGCGGCTTGCAACTGAGACCGACTGGAAGAGACTAGTGAGGCATAGGCGGAATCAAGTAAACTTAAGCTTCGAAGCCCTGTTAAATAACCGACAAACATGGCATAGGCCGCTGAAACCGGTCGAGGCTCTGGCACCTGCCTGATCTTTTTCACTTTTCCCTCAAGATGCCCGCTGAATGTCCATGACGTGTTTACATTTTGGGCCATAGACTTTTTCATGGCCGGACTGAAACGGTTGGGAAAACCATTTTCGAGATGCTGCTCCATGTCAATTCTTGAGAGTACTTCTCCCTGACGCAGATTGCGAACGAATTCAAAACTATAGCGCAGTTGAGGGTCACGGGCATAGGCACACACAACGCAAAGCTGAGGTAAAGAATCTGTATCGGAATGAGCAAAATCCCAGAAAACACGAAACAATGCTTTCGACTGATCAAGACCATAGAGTTCAACAAGATGGCTTAAACTTTTTCTGCGACTTGAAAGTGTAGGCTTTTCGAGAATATTCTCATCGACGATGGCTTTGGCAAAATCATGTATTGACACTGTAAGCGGCAGTGAGCTAACCAGCAGGTGCATTTCGTTCAGCATCATCGAACGCGATGAGTGGCCGCCAAGTTTATTGTTTGAAAAGCCTAACGATTTGCTCTGAGTTAACATATCATTAAAGAATTATTTCCCTTGCTTTTTGGTGCTAACTTTTTAAAAAATAATGCGTTATAGTTAATTTTGTCCTACAAGAAACAACATAAATCCGAAAAGCCATTTTCACAATATTAACAGAGCCCTCAAAGGGTTATTATTGCGATTTTTGCCAGCTTACTTAACATTGATATTGAATTGAGCAAAAAAATGCTGATACGGTAAATAATGATGGCATCAATGATCTGCCAATATAAGGAGTGTAATCGTTTGAATAATATTATTAATGCAATATATTCGATTTCAATGTGTTACAGTACAAATCAGCTTCTTATTCTTATAGAGCACACGATATTGTCTGACAATGGCTTTTTCATGCCCGACTTCCTCAGCATCATCACACAAGGCCACCGAGGTGAGGTTCGGCACTATTACCGGCGTGTTTGACAGTTATCGGCTTTCCCAATGCGGTCAAAATTGCCTTTACTGGTACGCCACTCTTGACCGAACGGCACAAGCAGACCACCTACGAGCGGTTTGGCACTCCAATCGACACCTACAAGATGCATGAATCGGTTGCCGACCGGGCTACCGTTGATATCCTCTACATTGGCCGCACCAGTAAAGATCAGATTCTCAACAAGGAGCTGTTCAAGCAGGAGTTTGAGGATATGTTCCGTGAACGGTCAGAGGAGGAGCGGCAGGAAATACAAAAGCGCTTTGGCACCATGACCGCCTATCTTGAATCGAAAGATCGCATCAAGAAAATAGCCGAAGATATTATTGAGCACTATACGCAGGAGGTGCTTCCCAACGGTTTGAAAGCACAGGTTGTGGCCACCTCGATTGTGGCGGCATGTCGTTACACATAAGAGTTTGAGGAGGCAATCAGGGTGCGGATTGACAAAGAGCTGTTAAAACCCGCAAGCGAGCGCGACGAAGAGCTGCTCAAACAGATGCAGTTCGTGAAAGTGTGCGCCGTGGTCACCATGTCAGACAACAATGAACTTGGCTACATCACCAGGGCGCGCAGAGATGCCTCCGACATGGATGCCATCGAGAGTTTCAAAAAGGATTTCAACTTCGACAAACCGGAATC
>CAIWUU010000196.1 GCA_903915955.1 uncultured Chlorobiaceae bacterium
CTTGAACTTGCGCTTATACATTATTTTTCAGGTGCAAGGGTTTTGGGCTATTTCCTCCATTTTCCCTGCACAAATATATGAAAAATATAGATTTAATCAAATATAAAATATAGCTTTAGCGCTTTTTCAGCAGACCCTAATTATCCCAATTCTGTCTGAAGCCCCTCTTCTCCTACGATGAGCGAAGGGGTCGACTTGAAGAGTTCGATATTGACACGATGCTCGTCATCGAAATGGTTCGAATGCAGGTCGCAGAAATAGTTATGATAACCGGCAACCCAAGCATACTTTGCCCAGATTTCGGGGTTGGAGGTGTGTTCCGAAAGTTTTTTTTCAACAGCACTCTTGTGCAGCATAAATTCATCATAGAAGGGGCCAAGCTGATCTTCCGCTGTGAGTACGGATTCCAGATAATTTAAAAACCACTGCCCATCAGCATCTTTGAGAATATCTCGTACATGGGGTGCATTTGCAGCCTGAGAATAGTACTTCAGGTGTCGTTCGACAGCGCGTACGGCTGATTCGGTAAAAATGATTCGAGGATCTCGTGCAAGTATACTCTCACCGTTGTATGCCTGTGCCAGTGCATCACCAAACACGACAACTTCATCCACGTAGGCAGGGCCAACCGATACAGCCCCTCTCACAAAGTAACCTCGAATAGCCATATTAAATTGAAATTCAGCAAGACGCGGAAAGGCTATACCGAACTCTGCCTGTGCATCTGAGTGTACCGGCCAGCCAATGACAATATTGTCGGTAAAAGACTTGAGTGCATAGAAGTCTTTTCTGCTGATGGAAAATAATGACTGAGACTCAAGCCGTTTTCGGCTTGCTGACAATGCACTGTGAAGATCTCGGAGTGAAGGTTGTTGTTGGTTAGCTCTCTGCGATTGCAGCATCAGATCGGAGTAACCAAGGATGTCCATCAATACAAAAACCGACTCGCGCAGAGTAGGCTCCTGGCCATCGACGATGTAGGGATTTCGGGACATAACCGCCTTATTTTTTTGAAGCAGAACTTACGAGGGAGCTTCAGGAAACGGATAAAAGACGCTTCACTTGTTGGTCAATTTTGGTTGCTCCAACTCCATATTCCCGTGAAGTCAGAACTTTGTCGCGATCAATGTAAGATTTTATTCCAAACTTAAGTCGTTTAGTATTTGCTTCGACTTTTCCCTCATTGGTTCTTTCTAAAAAGTCCTGTATTTTCTGCTGTTGCCTTTTTACCTGTGATTCAAACGGTGCATCTCCTTCGGAAAAGGGATGAATGACTATCCTTATTGAAATATAATTAATCTCTTTCGTGAAGAAACGTGTTTTTGTTGTAGGGGCTACCGGATATATTGGCAAATTTGTTGTCCGTGAATTGGTTTCCAGGGAATATGATGTGGTAAGCTTTGCTCGTGAACGTTCGGGTATTGGCTCCACAACCACGGCAGATGAGGTTTTTGCCCAGTTGAAGGGTTCCGAGGTGCGGTTCGGCGATGTAAGCAACATGGATTCGCTGATGAAAAACGGTATCAGGGGAGAGCGTTTCGATGTGGTGGTCTCCTGCCTCACCTCCCGCAATGGGGGGGTAGGGGATTCATGGAATATCGATTATCAGGCCACGCGTAACGCGCTTGACGCAGGCAAGGCCGCTGCAGCAACTCACTTTGTGCTGCTCTCCGCGATCTGCGTCCAGAAGCCCTTGCTGGAGTTTCAGAGAGCGAAACTAAAATTCGAGAATGAGTTGAAGGAATCGGGGTTGATCTGGTCGATTGTGCGCCCGACAGCCTTTTTCAAGTCTATCGCCGGTCAGGTTGAAGCGGTGAAAAACGGGAAACCTTATGTAATGTTTGGTGATGGCAGACTGACTGCCTGCAAGCCCATCAGCGAGTCGGACCTGGCAAGCTATATCGTCAACTGTATTGAAGATCCTTCAATGCAGAACAAAATTCTCCCTGTCGGTGGGCCGGGCAAGGCGATTACACCCATTGAACAGGGCGCAATGCTTTTTGAGCTTCTCGGACGTGCGCCGAAGTTTAAAAAGATGCCGATTCAGATGTTTGACCTTATCATTCCTGTCGTGAGTCTGCTTGCAAAGTTTTTTCCGAAACTGGAGGACAAGGCAGAGTTTGCCCGAATCGGCAAGTACTACTGCTCAGAATCAATGTTGGTGCTCAATCCGAAAACGGGAAAATATGATGCAGATATGACGCCTTCTTACGGTAGCGATACCTTGCATGATTTCTATGAGAGGGTGCTGAGAGAGGGACTGTCAGGTCAGGAACTCGGGGAACACTCCATGTTTTGAAGCAAACAAATATGAAAGGGGAGCCACAAACCCCGAATCAACACATTACTCAGACGATCTCTATCCCGTAGGTATCCATTAAACCAATAACCCCGGGGATTGAGAATTTCGCTTTTCTGAGACGGTTGTTTTCAGGATTAACAGAGTAGTTGAAGGCTGAAGTGAAATTTGCCTTTTCGAGGTTGGTGTGAAAAAATGTGCTCTGCAAAAGGTCACAGTTCTCGAAAAAGACGCTGGTCAAGTCGGCTTCGCTGAAATCAGCCTCCTGCATGTTACAGTTTTTAAAGTGTCTGTTTTTGAGCTTCATGCCGCAAAAATTCGAAAGCTTGATCATGCAGTTCTCAAAATCAAGGTCAAGCAGAAATTTTCTGCACTCACTAAACTGGACTCCCAGTAACTTGCAGTTTACAAATTTCACCTCCTGCAGGCTGGTATTTTTGAGCTTCACAAGGCTTGCATCGCAGCCGTCAAAGGTACAACTGACGAATGTCAGGCCAGAAAGATCGACGTTATTGAAGTTACAGTTGAGAAACTGGCACTCCTCATAGCATCCAACAAGAAGTTCATTTTCCCTGAAATCAATTTTTTCAAACCTCCTGTTTTCTGTGAAGTGGTACATACTCATTTTTTTTCCGCTACTGTTGCCCCCGACTGTTCTGTCTTGCCAAAGAAGACACCAAGGGCAAGTGTCACAATGCCCTGCATGGGGCCAAGCCAGAGGTTTGATTGCTTCAGAAAATCGAGAGGTGCTATGTTTGGACTGAAATATGGCTGCAGTGAGATGCTGGCCATCAGCACCAGAAAATAGGTGATTGAAAGCCAGAAGCTGAGTTGGAACAGGAATGTGTCAATGATTTTTTTGTCGGAGGTAGCACTGAAGTCTTTTACGACAACACCAACCATCAGCGAGAGGGTTGGTATAACGTTAGGTAAAAACCATGCCCATGCATCACTCACTCGATCAAGATAAGGCCCATCTTCCTGCATTGATTGGCCAATCAAAATAAGGGAAAGCATGCCAGCGCCAGCCAACCATACAACGAGCAATCTCTTTTTACACTCTTGTACCTGGAGTTGCTGTTTCATTATCGATCAGTTTTAGGTTGAAGATTGCTCCAGATACCTGAACGCACAAGATGGGTTCTTCCGGTCAGGGAACCGGGAATAACAGGTTTTGATAACTGGGGTGTCTTTTTGAACTCGTAAATAAGTGCTGTACAGCGGTAATCATCGGTGTATGCTCTTCTGCCAACGTCAGCAGGCAAAATGTTGAACCCGCCACTGAACCACCCCTCCACCTCAGCTTTGCCTGGCTCTGTTGCTCCCTGGCTGAATCCGTTTGGGGTGATAATGAAAACAATGACCCGATAGTAGCCAGGATTTCCTTTAAACAGAGCGCTCATATATGCGGAGAAATCAGAAAATGGGTTTATCGGTGAGGTTTTCAAAGACCATCTGCTCTCACCCGGCTTTGGGATCCCATTTTTGTTGATCTGTTCAATACGGGTGGTAATGGCAAAACCGCCAGGAACGGCATAGTAGGATGATTCCGAGTAGCCACAGTTGTCGAGAGCTGAACGGAGAATATCATCCACATCACGAAACAGAGGGATATCAATTCCAGAACGGCGCAGGAAAGCATCGGGAATAACCTCCCGGGCTGAAGCTTTTGGTGGTGGCCATTTGAAATTTGGCATGTTGTTCAGTGTTTCATCAAGATCGGTGGCAGGAACGCTTGCTGTGGCACTCTTGGGAGGAACGCTGCCTTTACCATTGCCACTGCCACTCCCGTAACCGAGACCGCTGCCATGTCCCATACCGCCACCACCACTGCCTATGCTTTCGCCAAATCCATCAGATGTACCAACTGACGGCGGTGGGGGAGGAGGAGCTGCCACTGGCGCAGGAATAGGTGCTACAACGGGTGCCGGGGCTGGCGCAGGTTGAAGTCCAGGCTTGGGAGATAACACTGTACCTGTTTCAAGATGATGCGTTGGTGCAACCGAAGCACAACCTGCAAAACAGAGGAGTGAGAGCAACACATACAAAGAGAAAAATCGGTTCATGGCCCTGTATGGTTAAAATGTTTGAAGATAAGAGCTGACAATCGGTATAGTCTATGATGGGTAATGGCTTTGCACAGTAACGAGTTCGCTCAGAGCTTGTCGAGCTCCTCTTTGATATTGGTAATATATCGGTCAATCTTCTGGGTAAAAGCAAATACAATCATTGGCGAGAGCAAAACTGGAGAAATCCCGGTAGATCAACAAAAAGCTTCCCCGTTGTTTTCAGTGTGACGGCAGAGCCCTTTTCTCCTCCAGTTATCCTCCATGCACCATCGACCAATGCATTACCATCTCCCGCAACTGGACTCCAGGTAACACTCTGGAGTGCAGGATCAGAGTGGTAGCAACAGGCATATATTGTCTGCTGAAGTGTCTGGTCACCAATAGCAATTTTCTCCATCGTCCATCTGAAGGCATTGCCTCCAAGATTCTCAAGGCTTTCAACATCCGGAAAGCAGGACGCAGATTTTGATACATCGGAGAGCAATCCGAAGACCTTTGCAGAGGATGCCGCAGTCTCGAATTCCCGCTCAACGTTAAGGGAAACGGTAAATGACATAATTTTTGCCTTCGATTGGAAATTTTCAGTGATTGCTGACTTTTTGAATATACTTTTTTTATAAGGTCATGCGAATTTTGTAATTTACAGCCTGACCACTCAGGAGGGCAAACAGGTATTGTACAGGTCGCATACCCATAGTTTGGTATTATGTGCATGAGTGCTGTTATTAATGCTTTTTGTGGTGGTAGAAGATGGTGATAAAATTCAGCAAAACGGGAAATACTATTTAAAAGTCACCAGTGTCTCCTCTTTTTTTTGCACGCTTCTGCACAATAAAGCGTCTATAGGTATGTGTGAAGTTTGATTAACTAAAAAAATACTCTCATGAAGCAACTTTTACTGATGATTGGTATGGGGGTGCTGTTCAGCACTTCAGCTCGTGCAGCAACAAACCCGTTGGATGGAAAAGCAATTTTTGACAAAAACTGTAGTGTCTGCCATTCTATTAACCCACCACCAAAATTAGCGCCTCCGATTGTTCCTCTTGCTTCCCGCTATCACCTGCAATTTCAGTCAAAAGCAGAGGGTGTCAATCATCTTGCAGCATATCTGAAAGCCCCGAACAAGAAAAATTCGATTGATCCACAAGCTATTATCCGATTTGGTCTTATGCCTCCTGTTGCTCTTTCCGACAAAGAGTTGCATACTGTCGCCGAGTGGGTGTGGGAACAGGACAATCAGAGTATGGGAAGAGGCAGAGGAAGACGATTTGGTGTCCAGGGTCAGTGAGAACTTTGAGTAGTACGGTTGGTTAAGCGAGCCCTTGGCAAGAATTTATTAGATAATGTTTTGGAGTTTAAATCACAATTTACCGGAAAAAAAGATAGCTTGGAGTATTTGCTAATTTATGTTAAACTTAAAAGAGAGTGAGGGTCGTTTCATGAATGAAAGTGATAATTAATTTTCTTGTGTTAATGCGTTAAACAAAAGGAGTATGTTATGTCACTTGATCAAGCAAAAGCAGTCATTAACCATTTGAGAACAGATAATGTTTTCAAAGAAAAACTTATGGCAATTCATGATGTTAGCAAACGCATTCAATTGATCAATGAATCAGGTTTTCATTGTACTATTGAAGATTTCAATCATCTGATAAAGATAGATGTAGAAATAGCTGATCTCAAATGCGACAAAATGGTTTATAGCTGGTTACCAACAAAAAAATAAGTTGATGGCTTTTTTCTAATGCGTGTGCCTGCCTAGGAGTGTACAGAGTTGTACAGTGGTGCAGGTACACGTTTGTTCATATTAAAGTAAGTAGTGTCATGTCAAGACTAAACTGACGGATAAAGCTTCTTCAATTTTATTCGTGCATCTTCTGTTGTAAAGCGCCAGTTGATAACGGCTTCCTTGTTATTGCGTTCTTTTCCCCATGCGCCAACCTGATAACGCACCTCAGTCATAGTTTCAATTCGACGGTTCAGGCATTGATTTGATAGCACCCTAAGCTCAATCTCTGCCATGTTCAGCCAACTGCCGTGCTTCAGTGTATGAATAAATTCAAATCGGTCCAGCAACGCCCTTGCTATCTTCGGCTGGAAGGTTTCATAAAGCGATCCGGTTTTATGAGTGTTCAAGTTGTCCATCACCAGCATGATTCTTTCGGCATGACGGTATTTCCGTGCAATCTCTTATTTTATATGGGATGCGGATTAAGTGGGGTGGGCTATAGTTTTTTCTGTCTGAATTATTCGGTATCCCTTTTTTGATAAAGGTTCGATTTCAAGGTTTAGTAAATTTCGGCTGGTTTCTGCGGTGAGAAAAATATCATAATACTCCTCAAGACAGGGAATAAGATGATTTTTAAAATGGGTACAATAGTCATGACATTTCTGGTCAGTGGCAAACTTTGATTCAATCCGTTTTTTTACACATACCTCAGAACATATTGGTAAAAAACGACAATCTAAACATTTTTCATCGACATAAGGGTCTGATCCGATATTATAGGCTGCGAGCAGTTCATAATTACTTATCGGTTCTTCGTGATAGATATTTCCAATCACATTTTTTGTTATTCCAACATCTTCCCAACACTTATAGATCTCACCATTTGGACCGATAACATACATTGCATTGAAATTAGCTACACAACTACCAAAATCATTACTTTTGGGATAAAATATTGAGTTTGAAATAATCCCATCCTGCCTGTAGAGTTCCAGACAAAACTCTGTCCATTCATCACTGGTAAGAGTTGATACAGCATCTCCTTTTACACGACTAGCATAAATATTTACTTGTTTATCTTTGTATCTTTCAAGAAGTTTTTTGCGTAGAAGTGTGTAACTTTTCATGTTTTCTTTGTCAATATTAACTCTGATATGGCATTTCCCTCTATAAGATGAGTCTGCAAGAGTGTCGATATTGGTTATAATCCTTTCAAACGTTGCTTTACCTCCCCTAAGCCGTCTTCTTTTATCATGAATTTCCTGTATACCATCAAGTGTTATTTGGACGGATTGAATATGAAGATCATTCAGCTCATTAATCATTGAACTATCAAGCAGATAACCGTTTGTAACCAATCTTGCACTATCAATAACTATCCCCTCGTTATTGATACGTTGTGTAATAGTCTGAATTTTGTCAAAGGCAAGAGTAGGCTCACCACCGTACCAGTCTATTTTAATTTTTTTCGAGCTGATTCTCTTTTTTATGAACACGATGAGTTTGTCAATGGTCTCCTGACTCATTACTGTTGTATTCTTTTGAGTTTTTTCAAAACAGTAAAAGCAATGGAAATTACAGGCAAGGGTAGGACAGATAGTGATAGAAAAATCAGGGGTATTATAGCAAGAACAGTTTCGAAGGTACTGCTTTACCATCAACTTTTTTTTATCGTTTTTTTCCTCAGTCAGGATATTTTTTTCATGGAGTAGGGTAAGGAATTCCTCACTGATTTCAGCGCTTTGGTGTTCAGTGTTTTTGTTTAGCAGCTCAAGAAATTTATAATATGTTTCATTAAGCTGAAAAAAAGTGTTTGACATCGCATTATATAGAAAATAGCCAAATCGTTGCGATTGAAACAGTGTGTTGTATTTTGACCAGTTATTCATAAGTCTGCTATTTCTGTTTCATTTGAAAATATTGACTTACTGTAGAGCACCTCTATTTATTATTGAGTGATATATCTTTATAATTTTAAATGAGTTAGTATCATGAAATAAGCGAGATATTTCGTACCTCCAAGGAATAATATCATTTCGCCCATTATCATGAAAAACGTCAACCCGTCAGGCATGTTTGACGAGCATTTTCTGCTTGAAAAGCTCACAAAACTCAACGACCCTCTGGTCAAACTGGAAGCTCATATAGCATGGGAAATTTTCGCACCTCTTCTTGATGTCGTGTTCAATAAGCCTCAGGACGGCAGTAATGCAGGTCGGCCTCCTTTTGATCGAATCCTGATGTTTAAAATCCTTATTTTGCAGAGTTTGTATAACCTCTCTGATGATCAGACCGAATATCAGATCAATGACAGACTTACCTTCAAACGTTTTCTCGCTCTGAAATCAAGTGACCGAGTTCCAGATAGCAAGACCATCTGGAAGTTTCGTGAAACACTGATCCAGGAAGAGGTTATTGCCGCCTTGTTTTATCGTTTCAATCAAGCACTTGATGACCAATGTATCTTTGCCAATACAGGCCAGATTGTTGATGCCAGCTTTGTCGAGGCCCCCCGGCAACGCAATACCCGCGAAGAAAACACAGAAATAAAAGCCGGAAAAACTCCAGAAGCCTGGAAAGAAAAACCAAATAAGCTCCGCCAGAAAGATGTCGATGCCCGCTGGGTCAAAAAGAATAGCATGCTTTTTTATGGGTATAAAAACCATGTTAAAGCCGACAACGGAACAAAACTCATCAC
>CAIWUU010000197.1 GCA_903915955.1 uncultured Chlorobiaceae bacterium
ACTATTGATATGCAAATATTTTAGTGACTACATTTTCCCCGCATTTTTGCCTTAAAAGTACTGCTTATAAGGAGTTAACAAAAAAGTCGGCTGGAACTTCCGTTAAAAACTCACTGCCGTTGCACCTGCTGTCTGCTTCCGCATCAACTCCATCCAGCCTGAACCGGAGATTTTTTCCGCCAGCGCAACCACAATATGCTGCGGCACAACACCAAGGTCAAGATTTCTTCCAAGCCCCTGCACACATGAGGGACAGTTCGTCAAGATGACCGCACCGCTCCTTCCGTGCATCCCCTCGGTGATTGCATCCCGTTTGCGATGAAGCATGGAGTCGGTAATGTCGGGACGAGAGAGCGCCAGCGTTCCTGCCTCAGAACAGCAGTGAGGCACAGCGGTCACAAGACCAAAACCGCCAAGAGTGCGCAATGTTTCACCTCCCTTGCCGGAGAGTGAATCGTGGCAGGGAGCATGGTAGAGATAATCCCCGCCGCCATTGAGCTTCATACCTTTTCCAAGAGCATAGGCAGAAATATCCAGGATCTTTCCTCCAAACAGCTTGCCGGTCTCAATAGCATCAAGCCCCTCCATGCAGGTACCGCAGCTCACCACGCAGGCATCAAAATCAAGGTAGGAGAACATCTCCCTGATCTGGCTGAAAAGCACCGTATTACGCAGCACAATGCTCGAATACTGGTCGGTTTTAGCGTTGACGTGTGCCGGAAAGCCGCAACAGAGAAAAGGAGGTGGAAGAACCACTCTGGTGCCAAGCTCAAGCAACAGATGAAGCGCCGCCATCGAAATAGTCGAGTTCATCCGCTCGGAACCACATCCCGGGAAATAGAAGACATTGCCTGTAACCTCTCCCGAAGGTTCGAAAACCAGCACCTGGTCTGGCCCACACTCCGGCAGCACATCACGAAGCGTCTCTTCAGGCACAGGCGGTACCGGAGAGCGCAATAACCTGAGCGGATAGAGGGCCGGAGGATCATTCTCTGGCTGCAATGGCACCGAGAGTTTGTTACCTGCCCGCTGAGCAGCTCCACCCATCCTGAGCACCGCCTTTCGAAAAAGCGCATTGAAAGCAGGCGAACGACTGTCAAGATAGCGCAGTGTCAGCTCCGTAACCGGCGACGAGTGTTTGAATCCCCACTCCGAAAGAATTTCACGCTCCAGCACCGACACTTCACCGGTATCAATATCAACCGGGCAGGGCTTGAGGCACTTGTGGCAGATGGTACAGTGATCCGCCACCTCTTCAAGCCACTGCAGGAGGGCAAAATCAGTGGTGCGCTCACGCTGTGCGTCAAAAAGAAGCGCCTCAATCAACGAACCGATTGCAAGATTCTTGTTGCGCGGATGGTAAAACATTCCTCTCGCAGGATAATAAACACAGCAGTCGGTCTTGCACTTGCCACACCGGATACAGTAGTCAACCTTTTTTGAGAGCTCCTCAATCTGGGCTCGCTTGAGAATGTGCGCTTCAAGTTCGAGCAGATTGAAAGAGGGTGTGAAAATGTGGTTGAGCGCGTCGTAATCATCAAGCTTGCCTGGATTCATTATCCCCTTCGGATCAACCTTGAGGCGATATTTCGAGAGTGCTTCTACAATTGCCGGATCAAGATATTTCAGCTTGGTGACACCAATGCCGTGTTCGCCCGACACTACTCCGCCAAGAGAGACCACCTTCTCCATAACATGATCAATTACCTTATCGGCCCGCTCAAGCATAGGCCGGTCATTCGAGAGAACCGGAACGTTAACGTGGACATTGCCATCACCAGCATGCATGTGGGTCGCCAGCACAATGCGCCGGTCGCGCACATGATGATAAGCGCCCTCAAGGGCCGCCTCCATCTCAGGATAACCCTGCACCAGCTCACCAAGCTCTCTGGCCAGCTCCTGCACCACTGCAAGAGAGCGAAGAGACTCCTCCGACTCAGCAACAATCCTCCCATCAAAAATGCGGCAGAGGTCGAGTCCGGCAGGAATTTTGGAGGTAAACTGGCCTCCATCCCCCTTCACCTGTGCTGTTGAAAGAATATCCCCTGCACCCTGCACAAATCGACGCTGGGCATAGCGCTCCTCATCAATATTGAGATTGTCGATAAATCGGGCAAACTCAGCAAGAGCCTCAAGCGGAATTACAATATCCTCGTTCAGCTTGAAAGCATTGGTTCTGCGGGCTATAGCGCCAAGTTTTTTACGGTCCGCCCAGAAGCGGACACCCTCCGCATTATCCCTGGCCAGAAACATCAGGGTGTTCGGATGCGGCTCAAGCAGACGCTCTACCCGCTCAACACCACTCTGCACCTCCACCGCGCTGTTACCAGCAATATCAATCAGCAGTACCGCTTTCGGCGTCTGGGCTCGCGGCGCCTTCACCTTATAATCAATAGCCCGAATATACTCATCATCAAAATGCTCAAGTGCCAGCAGCGCTTCCCGATTTTCCGACTGGAGCGGGAAAATTTTTGACAGCTCCAGAATTACCCGACTTGCCTCATCCATATCGGGGCCAAAAAACTCAAGACAAAGCGTCCTTTTTTCAGGATACTTCGGATAGAGCACAAAAAGAGCCGAGGTAATCACGCCGTCTGTCCCCTCTTTCTGGAGGCCGGGCACTCCCCCGAGCGCCTTGTTGGTAATATCTTTCCAGAGCCCTTTTTTCCGAATATCGGTGCCAAGCAGCTCAATACGATCAATCCGCTTGCCCGACTCACTCCACACCTCAAAGGTGACCGTATCCTCATGAAGAATTTTCCGCAACCGGTGATCAACACGCTTTACAATCCAGTTTTCACCGGAAGGCATAGCCATGCGCCACTCAAGCAGATTGTCGATACAGGTACCCCAGCGAACCGCCATCTTTCCGCCAGCATTTTCAGCAATATTCCCTCCAACCGTGCAGGACCACTCACTGGTCGGATCAGTGGCAAAAACAAGCCCATGCTCGTCAGCCACCTCCATCGCACTCTCCGTCACCACTCCAGCCTCAACAGCAATCACTGAGGCATGAGCTACCTGACCATTGTCAAGCTGAAATTCACGTTCCGAAATACCCCGGATACGATTCAGCTTCTCCATATTGATAATCACACACTTCGACCTCAAAGGCACCGCACCGCCAGTCAACCCCGTACCTGCACCACGGGGAATCACATGAAGCCCAAGTGCAGCAATGGCGGTAATCAGCGGAGCCACTTGCGACTCCTTGTCAGGCGTTACGACCGCCGAAGGAAGATGAAGCCTCCAGTCAGTAGCATCAGTTGCATGAGCTGCAAGTGAAAATGGATCAAAGAGCACATTTTTGGCACCGACCACCGCCCCAAGCTCCCGCTTCAAGCGACGGCGCAGTTCTGGTGTCTTTTCAACGACCGAACGAAACCGCTCAAGCTGCTCACGCAGAGCCGCCACAATCGCTGAAATCCTGCTTTCACCATTTCCCATACCGGAAATAGTGTCGAGCTCTTTAAAAGCCCTCTCAAAAAGTCGGCGACGACGGGCGGAAGAGTCCACCAGCTCCTGAAAGAGATAGGGGTTGCGACGGTGAATAAGAATCTCGCCGATAATGCCCATAAGCAGCCGCGAAGACCTTCCGGTAACCCGTAACTCGCGAAGCTCTTCGAGCATCTGCACAATATCGGCTCCAAGCAGAAACGATATTGCCTGCCTGTCGCCAGCAGAGGTATAGTTAAAAGGGATCTCACGCGGAGCAATCGTCGCTGGTTTCACAGTATCCTGGATTGTTTGTGTTACAAAGCTTTGTTTTAATTGCTACAAAGTAACAAACCAGATGCAAAGGTTGAAGATTTTTTGGGGGAAAAAGGGATGATGAATGTTATCAAAGAGAATTTCTCAGCAACTCCGGCTGGTCGTTGAGGATTTACCCAACTCGAAAACCAGTCAATATTTTCGCCCACATAAGCCAGACTACTCATTTCTGCTTTATGTCAACAACGACAACACTTTTTTGGAAACCGAAAAATCCGTCATGGACTAACTCAATAATAAAAGATTAAGCACTTTAAATTCGGTCAGATCATACAAACCAATGCCCATGACTTCGGAAAAGGCGCGGGCATTGGTGAGATAATGCTAAAATAGATGCATAAAAATTTTACGGCTTTCGAAGAGAGGGCTTGCTGGCATAATCGATATAACTGCCATCACTAAAAGGCACAAGATTCAGCTTTCCGCAGGGGTTTCTACGGTTCAGCCAGCTTATACAGTCACTCTTGATCCAGTCACTCAAATTCCCGTTGAAGCCACCAGCGCCGGAACAGGTAGCAATAAACTTTTTAAAGAGTTCAGCAGTGAAAAGGCTCTCTTCTCCTCCTGCTTTATAAATCGAAGGATCGCTTTTTCTTGCCTTCTCGTCTGCAAGATTGCAGAGCTCATTATCTTCAGTCAGGTAACCGGTATGGCTCCCTTTGGCAACATTGGCAACAACTGCCCAGGAATTACTCCCCTTCGGTGAAAGCTGCGTAAACTGTGTCTTTTTTAAAGTATCACTCGACCATGCGGGTGGATTGGAGTCTGACAGACAAGCCTGGTCGCTATCACCAACAATCATCACAATAGGCATCTCTTTCTTTGCGAGTGCGCTACGATAGGGCTCCATACCGGGGGCAATCAGTTGCATCTGCTGATCAACGGGTGAAAGCTGAATGAGTCCTACCGGATTTGCCAGGTCTTCCGCCTGCCAATGTGCCATGCGTTTGGCTCGAGCAGGAATAACTTCCCGGTCATACATGACTGGATTGAAATGGCAATTGGTTTTTTCACCCAACTCCTGTAAAGCCTCAAAACCGCAGGCGGCTGCCTGGGCATGAGCTCCACCAACGGAATGACCAGCAAAAATGACATTATTGTGACCAGGCTTCAGGATACGAGCCTGTTCTACAACATCTTGATCAAAGAATATCCCGTCACGATTATGCTCATCTCCCTTGAAGAAATAGTCCGTCGCACCATACTTGACAAGATAAGAGGCCGCAGCAAAGGCCGCTTGGCCTACCCTCGGATTGCCCCCCACATCAGTCCAGGGAAGACCCGGTTGTATTTTAGACGCCGCCACATAAGCCATCGCCCAGTTATTCTCAACGATTGCGGTTGTATAATTATAGAAGTTTGAAGGATTGATAGCAAAAAGTGGATTTTCCTCCAGTACAGTACTCGCTAATTTTCTGAGATAGTAGAGCGGGTCATACCCGATCATAAAGCCGTGATTAAACATCACAAGGCCTTCGGCATCTCGCTTGAATGGATAGAATACCTCAATGACAACTTCGACAAACTGCGGGATACGCAAATCATACTGTATCCAGGTATGAATCCGATCGAAACAGTAGTTGTTAATGCGAATAGGTTGCATGATCAAAACTTTTTGAGTTGATAAATAAGAGGTGTGGCTGAATGATACACATATCTTCTGGAAAAAGAATGCGTTTTTATTCCGCTGAAAGTCTCTCGATCAGATTTGTCGCACTCTTTTATTGGTCATCCGGTTTTTATCCGCCATAGCCAACGTTTTTTCATGGCAATAACAGCGATGGATCTTGTCCTCCCGATCGCTGAGATAGAGAGAAGATTGTGTTCAAGCAAGGTTGTAGAGTGCGATATGACGAGAGCGGAACAATAAGAGCAGGATATTCCGATCCCTGCCTTTTGTGGGCGTATTCACGATATGACCGATACCGCCGTAAAAAAACTTTTCGTACTTATTAGGCAATTTATCGGACAAGCCCCAAGATCACCTTTGTTCATCGGCTTCAGCAACGAAACGACACCCCCAACGAAGGTCGAAACAAAGGCCAATGGGGGTGTTTACGTAACATGTCGGGCCAAACCGAAAAACCGTTCCGCAGGTAGCGCGACAGTAATAATTGCCTGATCAGACGAAAAGCTATTCGCCATCAGCTTTAAGACTTTCACTCACCGCCTGCTTGAACTCACGCGAAATCTTGAAAGCCGGGACGTTTTTGGGATCAACCGTCACCTTCTCTCCGGTCCTCGGATTTCTTGCCAAGCGAAGATTTTTGTGCCTGATATTGAATGAGCCAAAGCCTCTTATCTCGATTCGTTTTCCGGCCTTCAAAGAGTCTATAATGCTTTCAAACAGACCGTTAACGACCGATTCAGTCTCATTCTTTGTCAAACCGGTTTTTTGGGCAATGACATTGACAAGATCAACTTTTGTGGTAGTAGTTCCCATGGCGATAGATATCGATAAAAGTTACGGGTAGCTGGTGAGGATTAACTAATTTACAATTTTTGGCATGATAATCATATCATGGTGATATAATAGTTGCAAATACAGCTATGCGGGCTCCACAACGCACAAACAATTCAATTGTTCACATACCCAAAAACGCTTTCTTGACATCCTGGTTATTCAGCAGCTCTTCACCAGTTCCAGTCAACACTATCCTGCCGGTTTCGATAACGTAACCCCGGTGACTGATATTCAGGGACTGATAGACATTCTGCTCGACAAGGAGCACAGTGACACCACTGGTATTAATTGTGCGAATGGCACCAAAAACCACCTCGGTGAAAAGTGGCGACAGTCCGAGACTCGGTTCATCAAGAAGGAGCAGCTTGGGATTGCCCATAATACCCCGACCTATGGCCAGCATCTGCTGCTCGCCACCAGACATGGTGCCACCCAACTGAGTGCGACGCTGGGCAAGTTTTGGAAAGAGATCAAAGACTCGTTCGAGATTTTTCTGCTGATCTTTCTTGCACAAAAATCCTCCCATCATAAGATTTTCAACTACAGTCATCTCAGGAAATATCTTGCGCCCCTCGGGAACATGCACAATTCCCCTCTGCACAATGGTGTGAGCCTTGAGAGAAGAGAGTGATTCATTGTTCCAGGTGATCATACCAGTGAACTTGATAATTCCTGAAATGGCCTTGAGCAAGGTCGATTTACCGGCGCCGTTGCTGCCAACAACTGAAACCACCTCTCCCTGGGAGATAGTGAGGTCAATTGCCCTCAGAACATGCATTTCGCCATATCCTGCATTGAGATTTTTTATATCAAGCATGATGACCACCTCCAAGGTAAGCTGCAATAACGTCAGGATTAGTCGTAATCTCCCCAGGTGTACCCTCGGCAAGCTTTTCACCGGAGTTCAGTACAACTATCTGGTCACAAATTGAAGTTACAGCTTTCATGTCATGCTCGATAAAAATAATTGTCGCCCCCTTTTTTCGAATACCTCGGATGATATCAAGGATTGTATCAGTTTCTGTGTGGTTCAATCCGCCGCAAATTTCATCAAGCAGCAGCATTTTGGGGCGGGTAGCCAGCACTCGTGCCAGTTCGAGCTTCTTTTTCAAACCAATAGGCAGAGAACCGGCAGATTTTGTTGTATAATCGCTCAGCCGGACAACCTTTAACTGCTCTTGTGCAATCGCTTCGGCCTCCTTGGTTGAATTGGTCACAGAAAAGGCTCCAACCATGACATTCTCAAGCACTGTCAAGCTTCCAAGCGGCTTGACCCTTTGCCACGTACGCGCCATACCCAATTTGCAGACCTGGTCAGGACGCAATGTATTAATCTTTTTGGTATCAAAAATCACTTCGCCTGACGTCGCGGGGTAAAAACCGGTGATGCAGTTGAAAAGTGTTGTCTTTCCTGCTCCATTTGGTCCGATAAGACCGAAAATCTGCTTCTCTTCGACAGAAAAAGAGACATCCGAGACCGCAACATTTCCACCAAAATGTTTGCTGACATGGCTGACATGAAGAAGATGTTGTATCATTTTTTCCTCCGGAAAAGCCCAAGAACACCTTTGGGCAGATAAAGTATGCAGAGCACCGTGATGATGCCATAGACCAGCACATGAGCATGAGCAAGATTGTCTTTCAGAAACATTCCGACTCCTGACGTTTCAGAAACCAGACCGGCCTTGATTAAAATATCTCCAAGAACGTTTGAACGCAAAACCTCAGCCAAGGGCACCAGAAGAAGCGCACCAACGACAGGCCCCCACAACGTACCGACACCACCAATAATTGCAGTCAAAATTATTTCGATGGAGAGCCGAAGATCCAGTACAGCGGAAGTGTCAATAAAACGGATATAAAGACCGTAGAGAGAACCAAGCACTGAAGTCAAAGCTGCCGATATCAACAAAGCCTTGTTCTTGTAGAACGAGATATTTATACCAAGAGAAGATGCCGCATCCTGATCCTCACGGATTGCCTGCAAATAGTACCCGGTTTTCGACTTTCTGAGGTATGCCGTGATAGCAAGCGTAACGGCAAGCACCAGCAGCATCCCATAATAAAATGGAATTTTACTGTTCAAGTCAAGATCCCACAAAACAACATCACTGAGCAAAATACCCTGCGCACCACCAGTAAATTCAAAATTGAGCACCGAAAGGCGAACAACTTCAGCCACAGCAATAGAGGCAAGGCCAAAGTAATGCCCACGCAACCGAAAAACAATACTGCCGGTAATCAGGGCGATAATGGAGGCGACAACAATCCCCATCGCCATACAAAGCAGAGGATTAAGGTTGTAGAGCGTCAGCAGGATCAGTGTGGTATAAGCACCTGCTCCGAAGTAAGCTGCATGGCCAAAACTGTACTGCCCTGCATATCCTCCAAGAATATTCCATGCCGAAGAGAGCGCCGCCATCATCAACAACGAAATCAATATTCCAATGAAATAGGGACTCTCCCCAATGACAAGCGGTAGAGCAATAGCGATTGCGGCAAGAACTGCGATAAATGCGATCTGCTTCATTATTGGCCCCCCTTTTTACCAAATAAACCTTGCGGCCGAAACAACAGAACCGCCAAAAATATCACAAAAACAATAACATCTTTCCAGTCGCTTGAAAGATAGGTCGATGACATTGCCTCAACCACACCAATAATAATACCACCAACACCAGCCCCAACAACCGAACCCAGACCACCCAAAACGCAAATGGTGAACGCTTTCAAAAGAAAACTGTGACCTGCCAGAGGGTGAATATAATAGGTGGGTGCGATGAGTGCGCCAGCAGTCGCGGCAAGCGCTGTGCCGATACCAAAGGCAATGGCGCTCATTTTAGCAACGTTAATTCCCATCAACTGGGCAGCTTCGCGATTCTGGCTTGTCGCCCGAAGCGCCATACCCGTTGCTGTCTTTGAA
Organism: uncultured Chlorobiaceae bacterium; assembly: GCA_903915955.1. Taxonomy (GTDB): domain Bacteria; phylum Bacteroidota; class Chlorobiia; order Chlorobiales; family Chlorobiaceae; genus Chlorobium. The sequence goes on from CAIWUU010000197.1 coordinate 9,159, forward strand.
AGAAAAAGATAGAGGATTACCGTAATCAAGCAGGTAATCAAGAATGATAACAGCAGGGGAACAGAGACCGAAATATCTCCAAAAAGATTAAACGCGCTACTCGAATAGGTTGTTGTCAATATTTTAGGATCACTGGTAAACGCCAGAAGAGCCGTATTACTCATAATCAGACCGAGGCCAACCGTGAGCAGAATCTGGTTTTGATGGGGATGATGGATAACCCTGTTTATAAAAACCTTTTCCATCATATAGCCAAACATAAAGGCAATCGGAATAATCAGCACCAAAGAGATGTACGGATCGATATGAAGCAAGGTAAAGGAAAAGAAGGCGAGATACATGCCGAGCATCATTAAATCACCATGCGCAAAGTTACTGATGTTCATAACGCCAAAAACAAGGGACATTCCTATCCCTGCAAGGGCGTAGACTCCACCGGTCAGTATTCCGGATATCAAAGGTTGAAGAAATGACATGAGATTTTAAAGTATAAAATGGAGGCCAGTGCTTGCATACTTAAAGTGCCTCCAACAATGTTCTGGAGGCACTCTGAAAAATATTCTAAAAACAGCGACGAAACATCTTATCTCTTAAAAGGATAGACAAGTTTCTTTTTACTGAACTGGGCAGGATAGACCGTCTCATACTTGCCGCTCTGAATCTGCTGCACCAGCATCGAGTGGTTGTTCTGGTTGGTAAAGCCGCCATAGCTCGCAAATTTTACCGGACCAAAAATACCATTCCAGCTCCCTGCTTTAAGGGCCGCACGGAGGTTTGCTGAGGTATTATTCCTGGATGCCGTTTCAACCATAATTCTCATAGCCTCATAAGCACATGCTGCATGATAGGATGGCTCTTTGGCATACTTTGCTTTGTAGCGACGTCCAAAGTCGGCGGCGCCTGTCCAGTTAACATCATCTGTCCACTGTGTAGCAGAAACGACAAGGTTTGAAATTTCTGTCTGCTGGGAAAACTGAGCTGTTGTATAACCAGCTCCTGCACCAAGAAATGCCTTTGGAGTAAGTCCGATTTCTTTGGCCTGACGCATGAGCAGAATGGCATCAGCATCATAGGAGACCAGGAATACAAGATCAGGATTGGCAGCTTTTACCTTGGAGAGGGATGAACGATAATCAGGCTGCCCCTGCTGGTACTTTTCGTTCGCAACTTCCCGCAATCCCATTTTTAAAGCATTTTCCTGGGCTGTCTTTACCGTGGAAACACCAAAATCAGTGGCCGCATACACATAAGCAATGGTTTTTGGCTTGTATGCCTTCACCGCATCCATCAGTACCTTTGAATAGACGTTGGCAGGGGCATTCAGACGAAAAACATTCTTGTAGCCTTTCATGGTAATCTCCTCCTTGGCTGCGGCTGGAACAAGCAACGGCACTTGATACTGGTCAGCCCTTGATGCAACAACATTAGCACATCCAGAGGTATAAGGGCCGACAACACCAATCACACCATCACGCGTCACAAGCTTTTCATACGCCGCAAGAGCATTTTTAGGATCACCGCCATCATCTTCCTTGATAAGCTCCACCTGAATACCCTTGGCTTTCAAATCCTCAATTGCCATTGTTGCACCATTGGTGAGATTTTCACCAATCTGTGCCTCTTTACCGGTAATTGAGTTGATAAAACCAATCTTGAGTGGTGCCGCCTGCGCTAGCAGAGGAAATGCCAGCAAGGCTCCTGCTACTATCGATACAAACTTATTCTTCATGTAATCTCCTTTTGATTGAGTTGCCCCTGCAGCAAGTTCAGGGAATAGAGTCCTACTTTACTATTCTCTTCACGGTTAAAGAGATGTAAAGTTACAACAGTTCCACAAAAAAAAAAACTAGGAGACGCTTTGAAATAAGCAAGACTCCCTGAATACCATAAATATGATGAATAAAAACCGTACTTATAGTGCAGGAAAAAATGTTTCTCTGTATGTAATGTGCCCTAAACTTGCACGCGCATGGTATTTTTATTTATAAAAATGTAATTTCTGGTGCGGTTCATATTATCGCAAAAATTGTAAAAAAACAACAGGTTAAAAAATGGAAGCAAAAGATAAGATACTTGAAATCCTGAAAAAGGAGGGTGAGCCTCTTAACGCTGGCAAAATTACCGAACTCAGTGGTTTGGATCGTAAAGAGGTTGACAAGGCGATGAAGGCAATGAAAGATGAAGGGTCGATCGTCTCTCCAAGACGTTGTTACTGGGAACCTAAACAGTAAAATTTCGACATTCACCCGCAAGAGAATGACTGAAAATGACTAGCGTATACCTCTTGCGGTTACAATATGTATTATCAGTTTCTTCTACCGCCATCGTCACGACGATTGTCGTTGCCGGGGTTACCTTGGTTTGGTTTGTCATTACGCCGATCTCCGGGGTTGTTATCACGGCTTTTGTTGCTCCGATTATCAAAGCGATCAATCCGGTTGTCATTGCCACGATTATTACTCTCAACGCGCTTGGGTTTCTTCTCCTTCCAGTCGTACCGACCATCATATCTACGGTCATTCCTGCGATATTCGACATCCCGTGACCTTCTTATATCCTCCCAGCGGTGACGCCTTACTCCGTAGGGAAGCCTGCTTTCATGCACAACAACCCATGGCCCGCGATAATCGCCAGAACCATACCAGACACCACCATGAAATGCGTAATAATAGTTGCCGAAAAATATGATATCATAAGGACTTCCCACAGCCACTGAAAAGCCCATGTCAGGCAGGATAACAAAACTCGGCCGTGTGTCGAGCACAAACGGAGCGCGCCCCGAGGCCCCCCCCCCCAAATCAATATGGATACTTACCTCCGCCTTTGCATCTGTGGCGGGATTACCGAGCAGTACTCCAGTTATGCCAGCTACCATCCATAGTTTTTTGTTCATGGTTATGCCTCCTGTGTTAATGTTTTAATAACCAATATACCTGATACACGTTGTTTGACGATCATTGCTGTTCATTCCAGCCCAGCAAATCTCTCAGTCCAGAGATCCGTTCTGTCTTTTTTCTCACAGCAGAGCAAAATACCTCTTCATTTGCCCAGATTTCAATATTTTTTTTTGCTCTTGTCATTCCCGTATAGAGTAGCTCCCGTGTCAGAAGTTCGTTGCCAGCGGGAGGCAAAAGCATCAGCACGCGATCAAACTCTGATCCTTGGCTTTTGTGGATAGTCATGGCATAAGCTGTTTCATGCGAGGGAATTCGCTCTGGCGGAATGCTGCGGAGTCCGCCGTCTGGAGTCAGAAAAAAGGCTCTGAGAGCGCCTCCATTGTCGGGATCGGGAAAAAGAATACCGGTGTCACCGTTAAAGAGCCTCATGGAGTAGTCGTTGATGGTGACAAGAACAGGACGTCCCACATAAAAAAGGCTTGATGGAGAAATCAACCCTTTCCTGGCAAGAATATTTTCAACAACAGTGTTGAGACCAATCACACCATAAGGCCCATCCCGCAGAGCGCAGAGTATCCTGAAGCGGTCAAACTGCTCCAGAGCCTCCTCTGGAGAGGCTGCCTCAAGATAGCTCTGATACCCTTGGATAACTTGTTCTGCCAGAGCACCCCGCAACTCTTCACGAGCAGGCGATGGCTGCCACACAATAGTACCTGCCTCATTACCTTTCAGGAGCACCAGCGCCTCCCTCTCCAGACCGGCGTTCACCGCCCGGCTGATTTCGGCAATGCCGCTTCCCGACTGAAAACGGTAGTTTTTTTCAAGCACAACGAGTGAAGAGGAGAGGGGTGAGGTGTGGTTCTCCTCCCCTGCATTGCAGATATCGCCCAGCACGGCTCCGGCCTCAACCGAAGCGAGCTGATCGCGGTCGCCGAGAAGAATAAGTCGGGCATTTGGCTTGAGCGCCCCCACAAGAGCGCTCATCAGTGGCAGTGCAACCATCGAAGCTTCATCAATAATGACAGTGTCAAAAGGAAGCGGGTTACGAGCTGAATGGCGGAAACGGTTCGAAGCCGAGATGCTGCCAAGCAGACGCTGGATGGTGACAACATCATCGGGAATTGCAGCTTTGACCTCATCGCTACAGTCAAGGCTTTGACGAATGGAGTTGACAGAAGCTTTCAGCCTTGCCGCAGCCTTGCCCGTCGGGGCTGCCATGCCAATCCGTTGATTTCTGCCCCACTCCTGCTCAAGCAGCAGTGCCAGAATACGAACGACGGTCGAGGTTTTACCTGTTCCAGGACCACCGGAGATAACGCAAAACTGCCGCTGCAGAGCCACTGTGGCGGCAGTTTTCTGACGCTCATCAGCACTTTCAGGAAAAAGCCGTGCGAGAGAGCTTTGCAACGTCGCCAGATCAATGTTTCGAGCAACCGCGCCTGCTTTGTGCAGAATGATCTCAGCAAGATCGTGCTCGTATCGCCAGTAGCGGTAGAGATAGAGACGACCCGAGCCATCGAGCACCAGAGGGCGGTGATGCTGACCGTTCATGCTGACAACCGGGCTTTTCCCAAGCAGTTCAAGCAACAAATCAAGCTGAGGCAGCAGCAGCTCATTCCCGTTCACCGTGACCGTTTGCCCCGCAATATCGGCAAGGTTCAGGCAAAGATTACCCCGCCCAATAGCGCTGCTGGCAAGAGAGACCAAAATCCTGAAGATGTCGCTCCCCTCACAAGCAGTCTGCTTACAGAGAAAGGAGGAAAAATGGCGATCAATGGCCCGCTCCTGAAACTCAATAGTCATAGGCTTATCCTCCCTCCTCAATCAAACAATCTGTCAATGCCTCAATCAGCCCTTCAGATGGAAGATCGCGGAAAAATCCTCTGCTCTCGCCATGCTCCCTGCTCACCCCGCGCAGAAAAACGTAGATCACGCCACCGAAATGGGTGGCGTAGCGGTAGTTTTTGACTCGCAGTGAAAGATAGCGGTTGAGCGCCACCGTGTAAAGCAGGTACTGAAGCGGATAGAGGTTGCTCTGCATCGCCTGCGTCATGGCGGATTGCCCGTAGTCCTCAACGGAGTTGCCGAGATGGTTTGATTTCCAGTCGAGCAGATAGTAGTAACCTCCCTCCTCGAAAACCATATCCATGAATCCCATAAGCATCCCCCTGACCGGCTTGAAGTGGAGAGCCTCTGCAAGCTCAGCAAGGTCAATCCCGCCGGACAAAAAACCGTGACGCGCAAGAAGCTCGCCAAGCAGCGAAGAGTTAATAAAACGGAGAGGGAAGAAAAACTCCAGCTCCGCACTCCAGCTCCCCTTCTTGAGAGCGCCAAGAGTAAAGGCAGCATCAGGCGACGAGAGCGGCGTCCTGAGCACGTTGCTTACCATCCCGGTAATATACGGTTGCCACTCCGGTTTATAGTTGTACCGTTCCAGACCCTGCACCACCAGCTCAAGAATCGACTCATCAGAGGGCGAGGCAAAATTGAGCTTTTCAAAAATCCCATGCATGAAAATTCCCGCCTGGGCACCCTTGGGGAAGGTAAAAATGCTCTCCTCATTACTGGAAGCTATCGGCGTTCTACCCGACATCCGTAGCTCGTCTCTGTCTGGAAGCTCATCGCTCCGCTGCTCCAGCCCCGATTCGTGGTGACTAAAAGAGGTGAAGCTTGAAACACGCCAACCAGTATCAACCTTGCCGCTGAAACTGCGCAGGTGTGGCTGGGCGGAGGTTGTGGGTAGACGGGAAAGGAGTGACTTCTCAGCAACATCGGACCGATTCATCCGCCTGAAGCCGATTGTTCCCCCTGAACTTTCGGCAAACTCCTGCAACTGCCCGCCCATCGTTGTTGCGCTCATGGCTTTCATCTCGGCAACAAGAGCCGTCGCCGGGTTCTCCTTTCCCCTTGCCTCACCGGAAGCATGAAGCAGGTAGTTGATCGGAGAGGTGGCAGCACCGCTCTTGCCCGCAAAAAGATAGCAGCGGTACTTTGCTCTGGTCAGCGCCACATAGAGCAACCGGAGACTCTCCGCCAATGACTCCTTTCCGGCCAGAGAGCGGTGGCGCTCAATATCGGAAGAGCCGAAATCCTTCACCAGATTCCACTGCTCATTGTGGAACATCACCACATCGCCCTTGAGGTTTGCCCCGCCCCAGAGAAAGGGGCAGAAAACCACCGGATACTCAAGCCCCTTGCTGACATGGATGGTGACAATCTTCACCGCAGCCTCATCTGTTTCAAGGCGAATCTGGTGCTCCTCCTGCTCCTCCTCAGCCCCAAGCCGTTCGCTGAACCAGGCAATCAGCCCCTCCATGCCAACTCCCCGCTCATGCTCCTCCCCGTGGAGCAGCTCAAAACAGTGCAGAATATTGGTGAGCCGCCGCTCTCCATCAGCATAACCAAGCAGGCGCCCGCGAACCCCCTCTTTTGCCATCAGCTCTCGGCTCATCACCATACAGCCGCGCTGAAGCCAAAGCTCATGGTAGTGGCGGAACGACCTGAGGCACTCCGTCCACAACTCCTCATCATCAAGTAGCATGGCAATCTCGTTGCCTGACCTGCCGAGGAGATCGGTCACCAGCGCAGCCCGCACCTTGGGTTCATTCGACGGATCGCCAAGCGCGGAGAGCAGGATGCGCAGCTCTTCGGCCTCCTTCGTTGCAAAGATGCTTTTGTCGCTCCGCATCATCCCCGCAATACCTTGTGCACTCAGGGCGTTGAGTACCATGGCCGCTTGCCTATGAGTGCGCACTATCACGGCAATATCACCAGCGGTGAGAGGTTTGCCCCCGACAAGGGTTTCGCCATCCTGCAGGAGACGCACAATTTCACCAGCCACCGCTTTGGAGGCAAAAGCGCCAGCATCCTCAACCGTCCATACGCCGCTTTTTTCATCACTGGAGTCCATGAACCAGAGCTGCATCGGTTCACTCTTGCTCCCCTCCCCGCTCTCGCCCGATTCCCGGTTGCCAGCAGCAAGAGGATGGTAGTGAATTTCATCGTAGAGAAAGGGATGCCTTGCGTTGTCGAACAAGGTGTTGAAGGCATCGAGCAGCGGCGGCGCAGAGCGCCAGTTATCCGTCAGGGTAAAACGACGCTCCTCACTCACTTCACGGGCCGCCCGCATGTAGGCGAAAATATCGGCACCACGGAAGCTGTAGATCGCCTGTTTGGGGTCACCTATAAGGAAAAGCGGCAAGTCAGAGCCTGCGTAGATGCTCCTGAAAATTTCATACTGCACCGGATCGGTATCCTGAAACTCATCAATAAGGGCAGCCCGGTACTTTGCCCGGAGCAGCCCCGCAAGTATCACCCCGCCGCCATCCGAAAGGAGCGCTCGATAGAGGTCTTCGAGCAGGTCATCGAAAAAACGAACATTGCTGGCCCGTTTACGTTGCGGCAGGCTCTTCCGGTAAAAGCGAACCAGCTCTGCCTTGAGGGCAAGAAAGCGGCTCTGCACCGCATCGTGCAGCCATTGGCAGCTCCCGAAAAGCGGATGAACCGGAGGAGTGTTTTTCAACTTCGTCCCTTCGCTGATGGTGCTTGCCGTAAACTTTTTAAAGTCGGCAAAGAGGTCATAGGGGTTGCCAGCAGCCACAAAAGCATCCATATCGGCAAAGAGCGGCTCAAGCAGGTCAGCCCGGTAGGTATCCTGCGACCGCTTCAACCCCTTGTTTGTTGTCAATAGCTCTGTGATGCTCTCGCGTTCATGCTGCCAGAGAGCGCTTGTCTCCGAGTATGCATTGCCACACTCCTTGTCGAGCGTTAGTATCTGCTCATCACTGAATGCAGGGATAACCTCCACCCCGGTACCAGCATGAAGATTTCTCAGGAGCGAGATAAAGGTTTCAGGAGAGTGGCGATTCCGCAGGGTATAGCCAAGCAGCGGCGCTGGCTCACGAAAAAAGTGCATTCTCCAGAAATCCTCCACAATATCGCGAAGCAGCCCCGTCTGATCGGTCACCAGTTCGGTATCGTAAAGCGAACCACTCTCAAAGGCGTTATCCTGCAACGCCCGCAGGCAGAAGCCGTGGATGGTAAAAATCGAGGCCGTATCGAAGGCCCCGAGAGCCCGTTCAAGGAGATCTCGCACCCTCTTCATGCCACTTCCGGCGGACTTTTCGTACAGCTCCTCAAGAAATGTGTCCGTTGTCTCACCACCCTCCATCACCTCAAGCGCCTCACGAATACGAGTACGGATTCTCGAACGAAGCTCCTGCGTCGCCGCCTCGGTATAGGTCACCACAAGAATCTGTTCCGGTAATAGCTCCTGCTCCACCAGCAGCCGCAGATAGAGCGAAGCAATTGCGTAGGTCTTCCCCGTCCCGGCGCTTGCCTCGATGAGGTTGATGCCGGAGAGGGCGACCTGGATGTGGTTGAGTTGCTGCATTAAGGATTTTACACGGCTGACTGGATGATGGGTTGAAACGGAAATACGGTGAGGAGGTCATCCAGCTACGGTATCAAGACTTTTGACGTTTAGCAAAACGGCTTAACGCCCGATTTTTTTGTTTCGGAAAGAAATTTCTTTAACACATTCTGCTACGACCTTCGAGTCATAGTGCCTCCCTAAAGCTGTTGATCCCTTGTGGTGCTGCCATCCGTGTGCTGCGGGGATTTACCAGGCTGCACTGCTCGTTCAATTGCCAACCGCATGAAGCGTTGATAAGGAATGCCAACGCGTTTTGCATTAATGCGCACAGCGTCTAACAACTCTTCAGGTAGACGGAGACTGATTGACGTATCCTTGCGTTTCAATTCAAAGCGCACCGGAACCATGCCTGAAAAATCATACTCGCTCAGGTCGGCGGTCTCTACGAAAGCTTCGGCTTCGTCGTCAGTCTTGAAATCAGGGAATCTCTTTTTCATGAGCTTTTATCTCCTTTGTGTGCATATACCGCGCACTAATTGGTCTGATCAGGAGCGTTTCGCCTTTGTTCCTCAACGTAAAAACGATAAACAAATAACGCTTTTTGATTGTCCGCCCTACAGCACGGAATCTCTGTTCTTTGCTCGAATGGAGAACGTCCGGAGCCAATAACGGTGTGCCTAAAAACAGGCTTTCGATTTCATCAATCGAAACCCCATGCTTTTGACATTTAGCGCTATTACCTCTGTCCCACTCGAATCCATCAAATTTCATTTGTTC
>CAIWUU010000198.1 GCA_903915955.1 uncultured Chlorobiaceae bacterium
AATAATTTTGTAAGTTCTAACAGCAAATCTGGCATGAAAAAGGTGGTACACTTTGCTCCGGAATCGGTGGTACATATTCGTCCGGAATCAGTGGTACACTTTCGTCCGGAATCGGTGGTACACTTTCCCCGGAATACTCAGACCATGCAGCGTATTTCACTCCTATATCGGTTGTCTTCCGGTCTCCAGTAAGTTCGACAACCTGGATCTCATCACTCAGTGGTTTGTGGGCAAAGTCTTTCGATAGGTCAAGATCAAAGGCTTCAAACCAGACTTTGACCTCTTCCTGGACGAGATCCATCCGGGGAATTTCGATGATGTTGTTTTTAAAGTTTGTGACGACCTCTTCATAGATGGCTGCGGCTTCTTGCAAGAGCTGCGGAGTAAACATACCAAGCTGACTTTTTGACCGCTCCACCTCAATCTGCTCCATCACATATTGCTTGACCTCGGGTTTGTTCAGGTCGGCCACTCTGGTTACTCCCTGATCGCCATTCATGGTTGGCAGAAGGTGGATGATGGCTTTTTTGGCATCAAGACGGTTGGTTGCAACCTGCTTCTCTTTTTCATCCGTCATGGCTGCAATCAGTTTTTCTTCCCTGTTGACTTCAACCTGGACTTTGGAGGGTGACTGTATCACCTCGGTGTTTGGGGTGAGATCGGCATCATCAAGCTCAATGAACGAGACCTTCTGCAATATTGAGTTGGGATCTTGTGCGGCTTCAATCACCTTGTCGAAGTTGTCGTGTGCCAGCACGGTCAGTTTGTCGACCGCATCATCGCCGGTTCTTTCGCCATTGTAGGGAAGACGCAGGCCACGGCCTATGGTTTGTTCAATCAGGACTGAGGCGTTGGCGGCTCGCAGTGGGACGATGGTATAGAGATTGTTGACATCCCACCCCTCTTTGAGCATGTTGACGTGAATAACGATTTCTATGTCGTTGTCGTAGCGTTCCAAGTCGATGAACTGGCGTTCGATCTCTTCGTCTTTTTTGGTGCTGGAGTCGATTTGCAGGACTTTGCCGTTAAAGGCGCCGTTGAAAAAAGAGGTTGAGGTGATGTAATCAAAGGTTTCGCGGGCATGGCTGATGCTGTTGCAAACCACAAGGATGAAGGGCTTTACCTTGCGGACTCCGTTGTTCCGGGCATAGACTTCAAGAGCATTGATGGTTGCCTGATGAACGCTGATGGCATCTTCGAGCTTGATTTTCTCAATCTCCTGCGCTGAAAAAGTTTGCGCCAGAAAATCCTTCCGCCTAGCTACGGCAGGGTTTTTAACATATTTGCCGTCCGCAAGCGCTTTGGCAAGGGAGTATTCATAGACAACATTGTTGAAGGCGTTGCCTTTTTCGTCGATTGGGGTAGCGGTCAGTTCAATACCAAGCACCGGTTGCAGTTCGTTGATGGCTTTTTTGGAGGCATCGGCGTGGTAGCGGTGGGCTTCGTCCATCAAGATAACCAGATCGTTCAGGCCGGAGAGGTATGACCAGTAGGATTGACCGAGGTATTCCGAGAGGCGTTTGATTCTTGGGGGCTTGGCAACTCCCGCCTCTTTGGTGCCTCTGTTTTCAGCATTGAATTTCGAGACGTTGAAGATGTTGATGCGGACCTCTTCGCCGCTGAAGAGCGCACCAACCTGGTTGTAATTTTCACCGGTGATGATGACGGGGCGATTATGCACAAACTCGGTAATTCCGGCAAAGACATATTTCTGGTAGCCGGGGTCACCAAAATCCTTGATGAGCTTGTCGTAGATGGTGAGGTTAGGGGCAAGCACAAAGAAGTTGCGGATCCCTTTTTGCAGGTAGAGGTAACTGATGCAGGCACCCATCAACCTTGTTTTGCCGACACCGGTAGCAATGGAAAAGCAGAGGGAGGGGAACTCACGCTCAAACTCCTTGCAGGAGGGATAGAGCGCTTGAACCTTCTCCAATTCAGCGGCAAGATCAACACCTTTTTTCAGTTCGAGCAGATCAGCTAACCGGGCAACAATATCCAATGACTCCTTCAGTGGTTCCCTCAGCGACAAGCGTTGCTTGATGTAATTGGCTTTAGCATTCATAGGGGTCAGTAAAAGAGGTTGGTTTGAGCTGACTGATTTGCTGGTTCATCGACGAGATTTTCATCGGTAATTTCATCGATAGCCTCATCATCAGATGGTGTGGTAACGTCATCGTGCGGCAGATTGACAATATTGAGGCTGTAATCCTCTTTACCGAACTCGCACTTGCCGAGAAGCATTTGGGGGATTTTTTTGACCGTGATATTGGCAAAGCGATTCTCACATTCTCGCTGGTATATCTTTGCGCAAATCATCAAGCTTTCATCAGGGCCCATCTCCTCCCTGATTTTTTCAAGCATCTCCACCGTCATGAACTGGGTGGTGGTGTAGATATAATCCTTTTCACTGCTGCGCCCCTGCTTCCAGTACACATGCCCGTCAGGCTCATACCTGAACCCCGACTGCTTCGCCATGGCTGCGGCAAGCATATCAGGATTGTACTCCTTGCTGATAACCCAGTTGTCGTACTTGTCTTTGTTCAGGAGAGAGGGTGCAAGGGTATAGAACTTGAATCCGCCGCCACCATCCCAACCAACCATAGAACTGATACCTCCCTGGTCAGAACCTGCAATAACCTGCTTCAAACGCGGAATGCAATGCGTTTTTGCATGTTCACCAAGCTCAATGCCTATCCATTTTCTGCCCATTTTATGAGCAACTGCAGCCGTAGTACCGGAACCGAGAAATGAGTCGAGTACAAG
>CAIWUU010000199.1 GCA_903915955.1 uncultured Chlorobiaceae bacterium
CTCAAAAGAGGTATGCTCCGCCTTGCCAGCCCATTGCAGTTGAGGGTCAAGATGCGGATCGTAGGCATAGCTTTTCTTTGCTCCACCATCAGGATCAGTCTGGGGTGTCAGCAACCCCGCAGGCGGATTGTTCACCCTCAGCTTGTCTTTATGCTCGTAAGACTCAATCGGACGTTTTGTATCGACTGCCTGTTTTTTTGCCATTGAAGTTGGATGCCTTTTATTTCATCGCAATTGTTGCCGTTGGTACACTCACCCTGACCGGAGAGTGTACAGGAAAATGCACGTGATAATATAGGTAACGATTTTGAATAATTGCGGTTGTTGAGTGGGGAACAGGTGGTTTTTTTAGCGGCAATCGACAAAATGCCTTGCCGGATTTTGTCATCATTTCAAGCAAAACACTCCATCGAATAGATCAGCACTTTCTGCATCCAAGCAGAAAACCATATTGTCGATGGTGTAATAATTTTTTGGTAACAACTATTTTTGTTGGTAAGATATCCTTACACCATTACTATCTTTAAATAGATGCCATGTTAGCCAAAATTACCAGCAAAAATCAGTTGACCTTGCCAAAATCTATTATCACCTCAATTCCTCAAACAGATTACTTTGAAGTTGAAGTTGAGAATGGTCGCATCATGCTTACGCCGGTGCGTATGCAGCAGGCAGATGCCGTGCGTGCCAAATTAGAAGCTTTGGGTATTAATGACCAGGATGTTCTGGATGCAGTACAATGGGCAAGAAAAAGTCAGCCATGAGCTATCGCATAGTACTCGATACGAACTGCATTATCTCTGCATTGATATTTTCACGCCAAAAGATGGCATGGTTGCGTCATAGCTGGCAGTCTGGGTCTTATTATCCCATTAGTCAGCAAGGAAACAGCCAGCGAACTCTTGAAAGTGTTGGCCTATCCAAAATTCAAGCTCACAAACAGAGAGCAATTGTTATTGCTGGCCGATTTTCTCCCCTACGCTGAAACGGTCACTTCGCGTGAGGTGCCACTTGACCTTCCTGTAATCAGAGATAAAGCCGATCAAATATTTATGACGTTAGCCGTAGTCGGCAACGCGGATGCTTTAGTGACTGATGATAACGATCTGCTTGTTCTTAAGGAGGTCTTTAAGACTCTGCCAATTATGTCGCTCAGTGAATTTGAGCAATGGCAAAAAAGCTGAAGTAACCTGCTCAAAATGGTTTCCATATCATCAAAATCTTCAAAAATGTAATCTGCGTCTATTATGCGATTCTCATCAATACGCGAGGCGATGTGCTGCCCCGCTCTTTCGAACCGCTGCAGTTGTAATGACCTCATCTCCCCGCAACGTGTCGCACAGCAGGGGCGACAACGGATCAAAGCGCTGGTGAACCGTAAGAGCTGTGGCTGTGGATGAGAGCGCATAGCAGTAGAGGCAGCCGTGCGGGCAGGTGTTGTAACTGCCGATATCGCGGCTTTCAACGCAGCGGCAGGCATGGCGCTGGCCGCTGGCCTTTTTTATCCCGCCCATTGTTCTGCCGGAGAGACGTTCAATCAGCTCGCCATCAATACAGCGACTGTGCATAATGCCGAGGTGCGAGAGGTCAATATCGTGGCTGCATGTGCAGAGCGCCATACCATTGCGCAACGTAGATTCCGCAAAGAGGGCGGCCAGTTCTCCCATCGTCTTCTTGTCAGGCAACTGGTAACAGATTGCCTGCATCCGGCGACGCACCTTCTGGTAATCGTCAAGAAAGCTGATAATGCAGCGCTTCGTATATCCGGCAAGCGCTTCAGCCAGGCGGTTGAATGCCTCAACATGCCATGCAGGAGAGAGCAGATTGCTCAATATCACAGGATCGTAACGCCACACAACATTTTCCGGCCCAATCAACTGCGACAATGTTCGGAATACCTCCACAATCTTCTCTGTTTCCGGCACACCTGGCTCCAGTGTTCGATCGTAAGGGGTAAGGGTAAAGAGAAAATAGAAGGGATAACCAAGCGCTTTAATCTCCGACAGGCGGCACAGAAAAGATGTGGGATCTTTTGTCCAGAAGACAAAGGCATCAACCGTTTCAGGGGTAAGCAGAATACGACTAACCTGCTTTTTTTGCATGGGGTTGCGTACCATCACCTCCCCTGCTCTCAAGCGGTTCATAAACCACTCTCCGTAAAAGGCGGGGATATCGCTCCGTCTGCTGACGCTGATAATCATATCAATATATTTGGAGCCATCCGAAAAGAAGCAGGCTCAAGATAAGAGCATGGAACGCCCATTTCAAAAAATGCAATCATGCAGGAGTCCAGACAAACACCTTTGCAAAGCTCATTTCTTCTCCCTTTTGTCACAAAAGTTCACAAGACAAGATTAAAAACAAAACCTACCAGCATAATCCCTGTTGCCACAATAGCTGCAAAGACTGCAATCAGTCGCGGTTTCAACACCTTGCGGAGAATGATCATCTCCGGGGCCGAAAGAGCTATAACGCTCATCATGAAGGCCATCACTGTGCCAAGAGCCGCGCCTTTGCCAAGAAGGGCCTGCACAACGGGAAGAATACCTGCGGCGTTAGAGTACATCGGCACACCAATCAGCACGGCAACTGGAACCGACCACCAGACACTTTTACCCATCAGTGATGCCATAAAATTTTCAGGAACATAGCCATGAATTCCCGCTCCAAGCCCTACACCGAGAATAATATAGAACCACACTTTGCCCACGATATCACGAACATGCCGGATACCCTCCTCTATCCGGAGAGGCACACTCATTGTAACGCCCTCCACCTCTGCCGAAACAGTACTCTGTTGCAATTTCTGCACCCACTCCTCCAGATAACGCTCCATATTGAGCTTGCCAATAACCATCCCTGCAACAATCGCAACACTCAACCCCATAACAGAATAGAGCAACGCAACCTTCCAGCCGAACATGCCAAAAAGCAGCGCCAGGGCAACTTCATTAATCATCGGCGCGGAGATCAGAAACGAAAAAGTAACGCCAAGAGGCACGCCTGCCTGCAAAAAACCGATGAAGAGAGGAACCGCTGAGCAGGAACAGAATGGGGTCACAATACCAAGAGTGGCCGCCATAACATTGCCAACTCCGACACGACGACCCGACAATAACGCACGGGTTCGCTCCGCAGAGATAAAGGTGTGTACCACCCCCATCACAAAAACAACAGCCGTAAGAAGCAAAAGCACTTTCGGCACCTCATAAACAAAGAAAAAGAGCGCTTCACCAAAACGGTTTACCCTGCTTATTCCGGAAGCCTGCAACAACAGGTCAGCCAACGCCTCAAGATTGTTATAGAGCAGCAACCAACCAACTGTTGCACCAAGCAATCCCGACATCCATTTTATATTGTTCACCATCAACATCTCCTTGCTTTATTGAAATGTACCGCAACTATCGACATGCAGTTTTACCATCGAAAAGATAACCTGGGAACGCCGAGCCCCAGCTCGGCAAAAAAGGAGTAGAAAATGCCGAGCTGGGGCTCGGCGTTCCCGGGTAGAGGCACCAGAAACATACAACCCGGACTGATCAGCAACCATCCAATTTCAGGATCCCGGTCTTTACCCTGAACCCATCACTCCACCTGATAGTTCAACAGCCCTTCATAAGAGTTTCCATTGCCATAGTT
The DNA here is from genome assembly GCA_903915955.1 of uncultured Chlorobiaceae bacterium. Classification (GTDB taxonomy): domain Bacteria; phylum Bacteroidota; class Chlorobiia; order Chlorobiales; family Chlorobiaceae; genus Chlorobium. The sequence goes on from CAIWUU010000199.1 coordinate 3,640, forward strand.
GGCAAACACTCCGGCCTCTCCCGGTGAAAGTGTAACATCACCAGTGAAATACCCATTCTGCGGCAACAAATGAGCCACTGGTTTTGAATGCTGGGTAATTATCATCTCTTGAGCACCATCCGATTTGAGCATGAAACGCACCAGTTTTCCGGAAGGAACAACACCACTCAATGGCTCAGCCAGCTCGACACGGTGCGCATAATAGCCCGTGAAGGCAAAAGGGAATCCTTTCGAATACGATGCAACATCGGCAAAGGTGATGTTATACAATATGGCATCACTGCTTTTGGTATCAGTGGACTTCTCTGACACAAAGACTGTGGCCACATAATCTCCAGCTTTGGGAGCTGAAAACAGAAGTTGCACATGGTTGTCGGGCTGACAAAGCTGCAAGGCCCATATTCCCTTTACCTCTTTTGAGCCAGCACGCAAGCGACCGTTCAATTGCTGCACGCCCGCCCCAAAATCAAACAGGTATGGCGCAACAGCTGCTTCAATATGTGCCCGCGAATGCTTCGATGTATCTAGGGTCTGCTGAAAAAGCGCTAAAGCTATATTTTATATTTGATTAAATCTATATTTTTCATATATTTGTGCAGGGAAAATGGAGGAAATAGCCCAAAACCCTTGCACCTGAAAAATAATGTATAAGCGCAAGTTCAAGC
>CAIWUU010000200.1 GCA_903915955.1 uncultured Chlorobiaceae bacterium
GATTCGAGTAGCCGAATAACCTCCGGCAGTGGCGTACCATCAAGCGAAGGAACCATTTTTCTCAGCACCGGCACCCGAATGCCCCGAAAAATGTCACCTTCGGCATACTCTCCGGGGCCGGTCTTGAAATATCTCTGGGCAAAGAGCGCCGCCTCGGGATTTGAGAGCGCTTCAAGATTTTTGATGATCATGGATGCTGTAACACTCATGATATTCAAGTTTTTAACGATTACGCCTGCTCAGCAAGTGCACTCCATCGGGCCATCTCTTTTTCGAGCTGCTTCTGTATCCCTTGTAGTTCAGAACCAAGCTTCTGCTGCAAGGAAAAATCAGCTCCAGCGGAGGCCAGTTGCGCCGCTATTTCAGACTGACGGCTCTCAGCCACTTGAATCGAGCGCTCAAGCTGCTCAAGCTCACGCTTCTCCTTGCTGGAGAGTTTGCTCTGCTTTGGCAAAGCCGGGGCTACAGGTTTCGGAAGCTCCGGCACTTTTTTCACCGGCTTCTGCTCCCCCTTTGCCTCCGATGCCTTCAGTTCAAGATAGAGCGTGTAGTTGCCGGGATAGCGCCGAATGGTGCCATTTGCCTCGAAAGCAAAAATATACTCAACCGTGCGGTCAAGAAAATAGCGGTCATGGCTCACCACCATAAGACAGCCTTGATAGCTGTCGAGATAATCCTCAAGCACTCTCAGTGTCGGAATATCGAGATCGTTGGTCGGTTCATCAAGCAGAAGCACATTGGGAGAACCGATAAGCTGCCGCAGCAGATAGAGGCGTCGCCGCTCTCCACCGGAGAGTGTACGAACATAACTGTACTGGGTGGAGGGGGCAAAAAGAAATCGCTCAAGCATTTTTGACGCAGAGAGCACCGTTCCATCCTTTGTGGTAATCTGTTCAGCCTCCGCCTGGATGCACTCAATCACCCGCTTGTCATCGTCAAGACCGCGACTCTGCTGATCGTAATAGCCAATCTTCACCGTCTTGCCCAGAGCAATGTGGCCACTGTCGGGCTTGACACGCTCGGTAATCATCTCAAACAGCGTGGTTTTACCAGAACCATTCGGCCCGATAATACCGATGCGATCGCCCTTCTGCAGATGATATTCAAAGTCGCGAAGCAGCACCTTGTCGCCGTAAGATTTTGACACCTTGTGAAACTCGACGATTTTATCGCCGAGACGTCCCGCGCCAAGACCAATATCAAGCTCCTTCGTCTTCTCCTTTTTCGGCGCATAGACCAGACTCTCGGCCCGAAGCATACGCGCTTTCTGTTTCGTGGTTCGTGCCTTGCATCCACCCCTCATCCAGTCAAGTTCCTGGCGGACAAGCGCCTGACGCTTGCGGTCATCCCGTACCGCCTGCTCCTCCTGTTCAGCCTTCTGCTGCAAGTAGCTTGAGTATCCACCGGTATAGGTAACCGCCGTGCGGCCATCCATTTCAATCATGCGTGTCGCCACACGGTCAAGAAAATATCGGTCATGGGTAATGAGGAGCACCGCGCCCTGATAGCGCCGGATATACTGCTCCAGCCACTCAACACTGTCGGCATCAAGATGGTTGGTCGGCTCATCAAGAATCAGTCCGTCACTCGGCACCACAAGCGCATGAGCGAGCGCGACACGCTTGCGCTGACCGCCGGAGAGCGTGCCCATAATTGCCGTCAAATCGTAGAGGCCAAGCTTGCCAAGCACCGTTTTTGCATTTGACTCGAGTTCCCAAGCTCCAGTCACATCAAGCTCGTGAGCAAGCCTGCTCATCCGCTCCAGTAACGAAGGATCATCGCTGTGCCTGGTTTCAAGCTCCTTGCAGACCACCTCATACTCATAGATGAGATCCATCACCTTGTCGCTCGACTTCAGGATAGCCTGAAGAACGGTATCCTCAGGATTATAGGGTGAATCCTGTGGCAGATAGGCAATTCGTTTCTGGTTGGCCACCATCACCTTCCCCTTGTCGGGGGTCTCAACACCGGCAAGAATTTTCAGCAGCGTACTCTTGCCGCTGCCGTTTGCTCCGATAATACCTATCTTGTCGCGGTCATCAATGCCGAAAGAAACATCCTCGAATAGATGCTTCAGACCATATTTTTTCTGTAACCCCTCAACCGTTAAAAGCACCATACCTCTTCACCATTCCTTACGTTATATTCCATTCATGTCCGTTCGAAAGAGGGGAATATAACTATTGCGTGCAGTTTTGCAGCCATCTCGCAGGGAGCTTTTCACTCTCCGGTTTTCTATTCTCCTTTTTTTTTATAAACTATCCAAAAGTATAGAGACCAGAATACCAGGCTCTCCCCGGAAACAGATAAAAAACTGAACCACAGATGAGTGAATTGGATGAGTTGCTTGCATGGAGCAGAGCGCCCGTGCCCGAAGTGCTACAACAGTTGCAGCCACAACAACAACAGGAGGCACACTCTTGGGCGAAAAATCTTGTCGACCGTGAAACTGAAGGGCTTGACGATCTCTACAATGCCATAGCCATGATTGTTAAATACATCCCGAATTTCATGGTGATACCGCTCATGGTCGAACACATCCGCCCCCGGATTGCCGCCCAGGTATGCATCAAAATGGGGATTGATCAGTCTACTGGATACGCCAACGACCTTCCGCTGGAATATTTCAGCGAGGTTTCAAGCTATCTCGACGAGATGATGATGGCTCAGGTTCTCGCAAAAATGAAACGGAGCCAGGTCGAAAAGTTCATCATCATGATCCTTAAAGAAAATCCGACCCGCATGCTCGACATCGCCAGCCACCTTGAGCGCCCTGTTCTTGAGATTGTGGCAAAATATGTAGCGTTTCCTGAAGAAAATAGTGAGCTGGCCATAAGCCATCACAAACCAATAATCGACAAAATCCGCTCAATGCAATAGAACAGTTACGGACGAATGAAGAAAATATTTTTTTTTGACCGGGAGTTTTATTAAACTTGCAGAGGAATAAATTTTTTAACCTAAAAGCAGGCTATCATGGCTGATTTGTCAGGAGTTTTTACAGACGGTGCCGCAGCCTACGGAAGGTTGTTGGAGGTTTTTATTGATGGGCACTGGTGGGTTGTTGGTGACGCTTTGGAAAATGTTGGCAAGTGCACCAAAAGACTCGGAGCCAATGCTTATCCCCAGCTTTATGGCGGAATGTCATCAAGCTTGAGGGGATCCTCTCCAAAGGCTGCGGGTTATGCCAAACCCACAAAGGAAGTTGAGCAGCGATTCAGGGATTAACGATAACCAGACAGTTATTATTATCTGATTATCAAAACTCTAAAAAACGAGGTCAGCGGCCTCGTTTTTTGTTGTCCGTATTGTAATTCTGCTACCAACCCCGGGAATTATCCTTACCGGTATGAAAGCAACACTGAGCTGCAGCAAACTGAAGAAGATCTACAACAAGCGTGAAGTTGTAAAAAGCTCTTCCATTGAGGTAAAGCAGGGAGAAATCGTTGGACTTCTCGGGCCGAACGGTGCCGGAAAAACCACAACCTTTTACATGATTGTCGGACTGGTACGGCCAAACAGTGGCGAAGTGTTTCTGGATTCGACAAATATCACTCGCCTGCCCATGTACAAACGGGCACGTCTCGGAGTCGGCTACCTCCCCCAAGAGGCCTCCGTCTTCCGAAACCTGACCGTGGAGGAGAATATCCTCGGTGTCCTTGAATTTACCTCCCTCTCCAAAAAAGAGCAAAAAGAGAGAGCCGACAAGATGCTCGAAGAGCTGAATATCACTCATATCCGAAAAAGCATGGGCTATGCGCTCTCCGGTGGTGAACGCCGACGCACTGAAATTGCAAGAGCCCTGGCACTCAACCCCAAATTTATTCTGCTCGACGAGCCCTTTGCTGGAGTTGACCCTATCGCCGTTGAGGATATTCAGCAGATTGTTGAAGGGCTTGCCAGACGCAACATCGGTGTGCTTATCACCGATCACAACGTCCATGAAACCCTCTCCATCACCAGCCACGCTTATCTGCTTTTCGACGGCAACATCTTCATGCAGGGAACTTCAGAGGAGATCGCAGAAAACCCTGAGGTCAGAAAAATGTACCTCGGTGAAAAATTCAGCCTCGACCGGTATTAATGGTCTTGACCAAAGTACTGTTACATCATGCTTCAATTTATAAAAGAGGGCAATCAGGCTCTTGAAAACCTCCGCTTATCCGGTGACTTTCCCCCTTCCTGGCAAAGTATGGAAGAACTTGAAAGTACGACCGATCATTTTATATCGCGTTTTCTTGATGAACGATACCATATAGCACACAAGATTGGTGGCGGCTCTTTTCTGACAGAACTACTCGACAGGGCGCTGCGCACTGCAGATACCGAATGTATGGACGACGGAACATTACCAGAGAGCGAAAAGCTGGAGCTGGTGCAGGCGCTTGACCGGCAAAACCATACGATGCAACTCTACCCCCGATATGTTGCCCTGCTGCTCTCCCTGCTTGAAAAGGTGCAGAGACAAGAAGGCCGGAAGTTCACTGTTCTTGAGCTGGCAAGCGGATCAGGAGGATTGGCTCTGGCGCTTGCCAAAGAGGCACAGAAAAGAGAGCTGCCCATCACCATTACCGGCTCAGATATTGTGCCAAAATTTATTGATGAAGGGAACCGCCTGGCGGCTGAAAAACAGCTTCCGCTCAACTTTCAACTGCTCAATGCCTTCGATCTGCCAGAGTTCCCTGAAGGCTCCTTTGACCTCATGGTCATGTCGCAGAGCCTTCACCACTTCACCCCAGGTCAGCTTGCCATCATCATCGCCCAATCGGCAAAGCATACAAAAACCGCGTTTGTCGGTATTGATGGATATCGCAGCATTCTGCTGACTGGCGGTGTCCCGCTCATGGCGTGCTTGCAGGGCATCCCCTCCTTCGCCCTCGACGGCCTTACCTCCGCCCGAAAGTTTTACAGTGAACTAGAGCTTGATATTATTGCGGAAATTGCTACCGGCAAAAGAGATCACTCCGTCACCTGCGACTGGCCATTAAGTATTCTGACCGTCCGTTTTGATGGGTGAAGTGAGCCCTTTGACCAGATTGCAAAGAGTGAAATTTTAGTTGATAACCATCCCTGTTCATGAAACAAAAAGACGCTGCTCTTTTGTTACTTCCGACTCTTGTTTGAGTGAGGAAGAGTGGTTAAGAATGAATAAGACGCTGCAGCAGGATATCTTCGACATTGCGACGGCTGTCAAGTACCGCTGTTATATAAACATTGCTGCTGTCTGCGATCCGATACAACAACCTCCATGGAGAAATAATCAGCTCCCGATAGACAAAAACGCCGTTGGACTGAAGTTCAGGAACGACCCTGCCTCGCTCAGGAAAAGTATATAACTCGGAGGCTTTATCCCTGATTTTTTCCATAACATGCAAAGCATTCTGCGCATTATCACCTGCAATAAAGGCTATAACCTCTTTGAGATCCCTTTCCGCAACTTCAGTCCATAAAACACTGTAGCCTGCACTCATAAGGTCTGCTCTTTCAAAAGACCTTCAAGGTCACTGAATACCTCCTCTTGCGGGCGAATATTGCCTTTACGAATATCCTCTTCACCCTGTGCCAGCAGTTTCAGCAAGCCAAGCGCATTGCGCATCTCCTCATAACTTTTCGGGTCTTGAAGAACCGCTCTCGGCTCACCATTCTGGGTAATAATAACCGGACGACGCGTCTCGTTGATCTGTTGAAGAAGAACAGCCGCATTTGCCTTGAGCCAGGTGACCGGTTTGATGTCGGTAGTAATATTCATATATCCCTTGAATTCGTTGTGTCCCCTGATCGAATATAGTACGATATTCGGTCATGAGGAAAGGTTTCCTGCAAAACACAATGACTTCAGCTTGTCATGGAGTGGATTATCTTTACTATCTTAAAAAAAGGGATCAATGATTAACGCGCATGATTCCATAATCATAGCCGAACAATTAACACCATACAGAAACTCTTTGACACTCGCCACTCATGAGTAATGCAACACAACTAACCGCTGCAGAATACATCGAACAACGGCTGGATAACCAGATCAACTGGTACTCAGCTAAAAGTTCTCGCTGCAAAGTTTGGTACAGAAGCCTCCGCATAATTGAGATTGTGGCGGCGGCAATTATTCCGCTACTTTCGGGCATGGATAATCTGTTGTACAGCAATTGGATAATTGGCGGACTTGGCATGTTGATTGCCATTGCGGCTGCAACCGGCAGCCTGTTCAAATTCCATGAGAACTGGATTCAGTATCGCGCAACATCCGAGGCGTTGAAACATGAGAAGTATCTGTTTCTTGGAGGAAGTGCGCCCTATGATGGAGATAATGCGTTCCAAGTGCTTGTGCAGCGTGTGGAACAGCTCATTTCAAAGGAGAACTCCAATTGGACGGTAGCCGTCAAAAGCCAGCCGAAAAATGCTGGCAGGGAGTAAAGACTTACAAACCACCAAGGACGTACAATAAGCCCATACGCAGTCACCAACCTCGTTCAAAAATTCGGCCGCCAGAAGGCGGCCTTTCTGTGGCTCGTGCCCACCTGCTCGGTTGAGGTGTGCGGCAGTTCGTCCCTCACAGCCGCTCTCCTCAACCTTGTTTTTAGCTCCGATTTTAGCTCAAAAGCAAAGCCGGAATGAGCAGACAACTGACTACGGGACGAAAACCAGGCGGAAGCCAACATAGTTGTTCCGGTAGGGGGGGGGGGTGGAGTAGTACCGAAGAGCCGACCGACAGTGCACAGCGCGGCTGCGCCAGCTCCCGCCACGATTAACACGGTCCGAACCGGTTGCCGGTCCCACAGGGTTGGATACCGTACCACTACCATAATCTCCATACCAGTCACTGCACCAATCATACACATTCCCATGCATGTTGTACAAGCCCCACGCATTCGGCGCAAAGCTATCGACCGGAACAGTGTTTGCTCGGTACTGACCTTCAGCATTAGTAACGTTTGCCTGTTGTAGCGTTATGGTATTGCCCGTATTAAATGCAGTAACGCTTCCTGCACGGCAGGCATACTCGCGCTCCGCTTCCGTTGGCAAACGGTACGTTTTTCCCGTTTTTGCTGACATCCACTGCCCATACGCTACAGCATCATTCCAGCTCACATGAATCACCGGATGGTTATCCTCACTTGCTGGTCGAACGCTACCCGACACTCCATAGCGCCAGTTTACGCCATCCTTCTCTTCAGTTTTATCAGATGCATAACCAAAAGTTGTTGTATAATAATTAACAATAATGCTCCAGCCATCCTTTTCCGCATCTGTCCGATACCCTGTTGCCTCCACAAATTTCCTGAACTCAGCAACCGTCACGGCATATTTGCTCATATAAAAACTACTCAAACGCACCTGATGCTGCGTTTCATCGTTCTGCCTGCCGATTTCACTCGCAGGGCTGCCCATCGTAAATTCTCCCGCCGGGATCTTTACAAAATTGGCTGGCACTACCGTTGACACAGCAGCAGTCAAGGTTGTGGTCAAAAAGAGCAATGACAACAGCCCAAGAGCTGAAACGGTAAAGCCCATTTTCCACTGTCGC
>CAIWUU010000201.1 GCA_903915955.1 uncultured Chlorobiaceae bacterium
ACGTTCTTGCCCGACGTAACCGGGTTGTGGTGGGGGCTGAAGCCTCTCTTCTGGATCTTTTGGGCAAGGTTCTGCCGAAGGAGATGAAAATTTTTGTGGTTCATAGTGGCCTTGAGGAGCTGGAGTGCAAGTACACAGTGGAGAAATTCCACAAAGATGAGAAGGTGGTGATAATAGCAACTGCACCCAAAACCGAACTGACCTTTATTCGTGACTATGCTGAAACTTGCGGGTATGTGGATATACGCAACGTTGAGAGTTATGTGGTGCAGAGGGTTTTTCAGGAGCTTGGTCTGAACATTTCTCTTACACCGGAAGAACTCAAGGTTGCGGCATACAACAGCCTCGCTAAAGGACGGGAGTACTGGGAGGAGCTTTGCCGCAAGGGTGGTGAGCGGCTTTTTGATATTGGCAGTGACATACTCCCGTTTCTCCATGATCCAGAGGGGTTCTGCAAAACCCGTGATGCGGTGGTGGTAGCAGCCTTTTTTGAAAAAATCAACACCTGGCTTGGGCGCGGCAACATCAGCCAGCCCCCCGAAACCCTTGCGAAGGAGGTGGGGGAGCGGATTCTTAGGTCACTGCTGACAAGCAAACCGGAGAAGAAGTACCTCGATGTTTACAAGAGGTGGGGCGATTCCAAAGCGATGGAGGGTTCGTTGCTGGGCTATTGCCGGGAGCATCCTGCCCGGTTGGAGCAGCCGGAACTTTGGAAAGTTTATGCCGCCCATCCGTTTGATTCGGTGGATCTTCAGTGGCTGAGTGAGCTGATTGCGCACTTGCCAGACAGCGACTCTATCAAGGATAAACTCCCGTACATACACGCCCGTTTCAGGAGCAGCCGCGGCAGGCAGTGGCGCAAGGGGTTGTGGGGCCATCTGCTGCAACTGCTGGAGTTTGATACTACCAGAATCAAGGGGATTTCGTCGTTTGAGGAGGCGACTGCCTTTTACACGACCGAACTCTATCGGCTTGACACGGCTATCCGCAGCATCTACGAAGAGTTCTGGGGAGATGAAACGGTTGTTCGCCCTTTTCAGGAGTATTACAACCAGTTGGTTTCACCCTTTCTCCACAAGTGGTTTCAGTACTTCGACGACTATCGGGAGAACCAGAAGGGGCTATTGATCGACAGAGTCCGCTCCGCTCAAGGACGTATCGCGATTATTGTTGGTGACGGTATTTCTTATGACATTGCGCAGAGAGTTATCGCAAAAACAGGCGATACTGTCAAGGTGGACAACCAGTATCGCTGCTGCGGTATTCCGTCGATTACCGAAAACAATATGAGCCTGCTCTATCGTGACGATGGAGTTGTCGAGCCTTTGCAGTCCAGGCGAGAGGCATATCTCGCAGCTCAGGTTTCAAAGCGCATTGAGTTTGTTCAACTGGAGGAGGTCAACTTTCAACATGCGGAAGCGGATGTGCTCATTTGCTCATGCAAGGATATTGACGATATAGCCGAGAAGATGCAGCACAAAGCCTTGAAGTTCATCGGTGAAATTGAGAATATGATTGCCGACAAGGTAGTGTTTCTGCTCAATAACGGTTTTCAGGAGGTTGTACTGACCTCCGACCACGGATTTGTGCTGACAGGCATTCTTGATGAGTCGGACAAGGCGGAAGTGCAGTTTCACGGTGAGGTGTCGAAAGCTGAGCGTTATATCCGCACTGTCGAAAAGCAGAGTGTGTCGGCAGAGCTGATTGAGTATCGGCAAAGTTACGGGGAGTACCGCTATCTCTACTTTGCAAAACATAGCAAGCCCTTTAAAACGCCGGGCAGGTACGGCTATGCCCACGGTGGTCTTGCGCCCCAGGAGCTGATTATTCCGTTTGTCACCTTCAGCCCCAAAGCCTCTTCTCTTCAGGAGCTGCTCGTCAGTGTGGCAAACCGGAGCCAGTTGAGCGGTGTTGTGGGCGACTATTTTTCACTCCACCTTAAAGCTGGTGATGGAGCGGGTGATATCTTTACCCAGGAACGGAAGGTGCAGCTTCTCTTTATCGACAACGGAAAGGAGTTCAGCAAGAGTGACATTGTCACCATCAAAGCTGGTGAACTCATCAAAAAGGAGTTCTCGTTTGACCGCCATCTCAATATTGAGGTGATTGTTGTGGATGCTTCATCAAAACAGACATTGACGAAAGTGTCCGTAAAGCAAACTATTGCCCGCGACCTTGGCGGACTTTAAGAATCGTGCGTTGAAACCAGAGAGAAACCTATGAGCATTGTTTTAGACCAACTGGATGAAAAGCTTCTCGAACATTTTCGGGGTTTTGTAGTAAAAAAAGATCTGGTGCAGTTGCTCAAGGTTGGCGAAAATGTTCCGGTTTTTGTGCTGGAATATCTGATTGCCAACTCCTGCTCAACCAATGACGAAGAGGCTATAAAAAAAGGGCTTGAGAATGTCAAACGCATCCTCAGCGATCACTATGTCAATCCCGAAGAGAGCGCCCTTATTCATTCCAGAATCAAAAATGAGGGACGCTACAAAATTATCGACAAGATCAGTGTTGAGCTTGATACCGGCAAAGATGTCTACTGGGCAAAATTGCAGAACAGCAATATCAAGCACGCCAACATCAGCGAAAGCCTGGTAAACCAGCATGAAAAGATGATGCTTGGCGGTATCTGGGCAATTATCGAAATGCGATACGATCCAGGCATCATGATTGGCTCAACCATCTACCCCTTTGTGGTGGAAGAGATCAAGCCGATTCAGCTCTCCAACTTCGAGAACGGCCACTTTGTGCGCAACCGCTCACACTTCACCACGGAAGAGTGGATCGACATCCTTTTGCGCAGTTCGGGAATTGAACCCTCGGCGGAAGGAATCACCCGGCGCATCAAGTTACTCTTGATAT